>PXSE01000049.1:0-14448 GCA_003022905.1 Halobacteriales archaeon QS_9_68_42 | reverse complement strand
CGCTGGTCCGGAACGGCGACGGCGTTGCGACCGTCGAGGTCGAGGTCACCGACGGGGACGGGACGGCGGTGGCGACGGCCAACGGCACGTACAAGACCGACGGCGGCGAGGGCGGCGGCGCCTGGCGCGAGGACGACGCGACGGAGTAGCGAACAGGCGGTGCCGGCGGGGACGACCGGCGGTGCACCGCGCTCCTGCGAGACGCCGGTCGGTCGAGGTCAGCGCACGGGCGTCTTGATCGCTCTCTGGTATATAAAAAGTCGGTCGCCGGCTAGTCGTCGGCGGAGGCGGCGCCCTCGACGTTCGCGTCCGGGACGGTCCCGTCGTCGTTCCAGCCGCGGTGGTCGTAGTAGCTCGACAGCTCTGCGTCGAGTCCCTCGAGTTCGTACGGCAGTGCGTCGTCGTCCGAGCGGTCGAAGCCGCGCCTGTTGTTGAAGTGCCGCTCAAGTTCGATGATGCGGCCGCCGACATCCATGAGCGTCTCCCAGTCTGCGTCGAACAGCCGGGCGTACCGGTCGTGGCTCATGTTCGAGAAGGCGAACTTACAGAGCACTCCCGAGTCGTGGATGGCGTTCTTGTTCTCCATCTCAATAAGTCGCTCGGACTTGCCCTCGACACCGTCGGAATCGAGCGCCTGCTCGGGCGCGACCAGCGGGTACTCCAACTGGTACATCTCGGCGTACATGTGGTCGGCGCCGCGGTTCGAGGTGGCGAAGGCCAGCCCCTGGCCGTTGAGGGTCCGGCCGTCGTGGGCGGCGAACTCCATGCCCTTCATCGACCAGTTCTCGACGCCCAGCTCGTCGTGGAACCGGTCGATGCCCTCCGCGAGCGTGTCGCCGACACCCTCGCGGTGGGCGATCTTCTCGATGAGTTCGTGTACCAACTCGGCGTTGCCGAACTCGTCCTCGGCGGCGAGGTAGGCGGCGACGGCGTCGCCGCAGGAGATGGTGTCCAGTCCGTACTCGTCGCACAGTTCGTTGGACTTCATGATGGCGACGAAGTCGTCGACGGCGGCGTTGGAGCCGAACGACATCATCGTTTCGTACTCCGGCCCCTCCGTCTCGATGCCCGACTCCTCGTCGCGGGTCGGCAGCTTGCAGGCGAAGGCACACGACGAGCAGGTGCCCTTCTTGTACTTGTGCTCGATGACGGCCGCCGAGCCGATTTCGTCGAGCTCGTCGTAGCTGAGCTCCTCGAAGTACCGTGTCGGCAGCGCGCCGACGGCGTTGGCGTAGTCCGACACCGAGACGGTGCCGGCGTCCTTCATCGGACTGCCGGACTCGGAGGCCTCCGTGTGGATCTCCCGGACGAGTTCGTCGTCCAGCCCCTTGACGTCGGGCCGGGAGTCGCCGTCGAAGGCGAGGTACTTGACATTCTTGGCGCCGAGGACGGCCCCGAGGCCGCCGCGGCCGAACGCCCGGGAGCCGGAGGTGATGATGGCCGCAAACCGGACGCCGTTCTCGCCGGCGGGGCCGACGACGGCGGTGTGGCTCTCGTCGAGGCCGTGCTCGTGCTCGACGTACTCGTTGGTCTTGGAGATGGTAGCCCCCTCGAGTTCGGGGACGGGCTCGAAGGAGACGCCCTCGTCGGTGACGACAAGGCCGACGAGCTCGTCGCTCTCGCCGGTTACCTCGACCGCCGCGTAGCCGGTGTCGTAGAAGGGACGGGAAATGAAGCCGCCGGCGTTCGACGATAGCAGGCCGTCGGTCAGCGGCGACAGTCCGGTACAGGATATCCGGCCGGTGTAGGACATCATCGACGTCTGGAGCGGTCCAACGGCAAACACGAGGCTGTTGTCGGGGCCGAACGGGTCGGCGTCCAAGGGAATCCGGTCGTAGGCGAGCTTCGTCCCGACGCCGCGACCGCCGACGTACGACGCGAGCACGTCGTCTACCTCCGCCTCGGTGGTCTCCTGTGAGTCAACATCGACGGACAGAAGCGGACCCTCTGCGTGTATCATCGTCTGTCGAATGGGGAACCCCGCCGGCATAAAACGTCCGCCACGGATCCGCGGTGGATTAATTCCCGCGCAACATCGCCATCGCCTCGCGAACGGCATCGTGTTCGCCGATGATGGTGACCCGGTCGCCGTGTTCGAGGACGTAGTCGGCCTTCGGGACGAACGTGTTCTCGCTGCTGGTCACCAGGCCGATGAGGCACCGGCCGGGGAGCTCCGGGCCGACCTCGCGGACCGGCCGGTCGGCGAACCGGTCGCCCTCGACGGTGACCTCCTGAACGTCGCCGCCGCCGGACCGGTCGATGTTCTCCTCCCAGGCCTGCATCGCGGGCCGCTCGATGGAGTTGTCTATCTCCTGAGCGATGGCGTGCGACGAGGAGATGACCCGCACGCCGAGGTCGTCGAAGGCCTCGACGTTCTCCGGCTGGTTGGCCCGGCAGACCACCCGCTCGGGGTCGAACTTCGTGGTCGCCAGCCGACCGATGAGCAGGTTGGCGTCGTCGTCGCCGGTTGCGGCGATGATGGTGCTAGCATTGTCGGCGCCGGCCGACCGGAACGTCTCCAGGTTCGTGCCGTCCCCGATTCGGACGGTGAACCCGGCCTCCCGGGCCGTCTCGACCACCGATTCGTCGTCGTCGACGATGACGACGTTCTCGCCCCTGTCCTCCAGCCGGTTGGCGACTTCGCGGCCGACCCGTCCGCCGCCGATCACGATCACACGCATTGGTATCACGTCCAGTCGTTCCGCGATGTGGCGGGCGAACCCGCCCTGCAGGACCACCGTCGAGAGGATGACCAGAAAGACCGTCCCGACCAGGAGCGTCGCGTTGGCCTCCAGTTGGGCGGCCTGTGCCACCTCGCCGGCCGTCCGGAACTCCTCGGCCCGGTTCTGCAACTCGACGGCAAAAAGCGTCGCGACCGACGCAGGAATGATGCCGCGCGGCCCGACGAAGCCGACGAACAGCCGCTCCTGGAGGGTGAAGTCGCCGCCGACCGTCGAGAGATACACGAGGAGCGGCCGAATGACCGCGATGACGGCGACGACGACCACGATTCCGCCCACCCCGAGCGCGAGTAGGTCCTCGAACTCGAGCAGTGCCGCCAGCGCGATGAAGACGAACGACAGTACGACGAGCGTGACGTCGCCTTTGAACGCCGAAATCTGCTCCTCGTAGGGGACCTCGAGGTTGCCGAGGACGACGCCTGCGGTGGCGACGGCGGCGACGCCAGCCTCGCTGGCTATCGTCTCGGCGGCGCCGAACGCGACCAGTGCCCCCGCCAGCACGACCAGCCGGGCGTTCCGGGGGGCGTTGCCCGGCGACAGGTCGATGTACCGGAGAACGTACCAGACGACGACGGCGACGGTTATCCCAATGAGTACGCCGCCGCCGACCCGCTCGACGAAGAGGCCGAGAAACGCCGAGACAGTCGGCTCCTCCAGCCGGATGATCTTGAACACGACCACCGCGAGGATGGCCGCCGTCACGTCGTTGATTATACCCTCCGTCTCGAGGGCCGCCGCGACCCGATCCCTGACCGGGACGACGTCGAGTATCGGCGTGACGACCGTCGGGCCCGTGGCGACGAGCAGCGCGCCGATGAGGAACGCAATACCCCAGTCGGCGCCCAGCGCGAGACGGACCATGAGCGCCGTCCCGACGAGCGCGATGGCGGCGCCAACCGTGACGAGCCGGAGGCTCTCGCTCGTCGCCTGCCGGAGCTTCTCAATACGGAGGTGGAACGCCCCCTCGAAGACGATGATGGCGACCGACAGCCCGACGATGGCCGGCAACGAGGTGAAGGAGCTCCTCGTGATGACGCCCAGTCCCTCGGGACCGAGCGCGATGCCGGCCGCGATGAGGAAGACGATACTCGGGACCTCGAACTGGTCGGCGAGTATTTGGGCCGCGACGCCGATTGCGATTATCGCCGCCACGAGCGGAATCAGTTGGCTCGCCACTGCTCTCAATCGTCGGTTCTGCGGCCAGTCTGATAAATCCCCGAGGACTCCGTCGCGGCCGTCAGGCCTCGCGCTCGTCGAGGTATTGAAGCACGCCGCGGACGTTCATCGCTACCTCGCCGTCGGCCTTCGCGTCGCCCCACACCTCGCCGATGTCCGTCGCTTCGACGAAGTGTTCGACGACGGCCGGGTCGTCCGCCAGTTCTGCCCGCTTGCGGGCGACGGCCTCGACCCAGCGGGTGACGACATCGACGTACTCCGAGAGCCGGTCGTCGGCCGGAGCGTCGCCGAAGTGCGCGTAACAGAGGGTCTCCGGCGTCATGCGCGCGATAGAGCGGGCGTCGGCAACGACCTGTTCGAGGTCGAACCCCGGCGGCGGCGACGTCTCGCGGACGGCGTCCAGGGTCGGCACGTAAATCCCGGCGGCGTCGGCGATGAACATCGCGCTCGCCTCGCGGTCGTGGAAGACAACCTGGTGGAAGGCGTGGCCGGGAGTGTGGTGCGCGGTCACGGACGTCGACCCGAGGTCGACCGTCGTCCCGTCGTGTATCGGCTCGATGGCGTCGACCGGGACGGGTTTCGGCTCCGTGTAGTAGCGTATCTGGTCGCCGACGGCGGCCTTGGTGCCCTCCCAGATGCGCTCGGGGTCCGAGAGGAACGTCGCGCCGCTCTCGTGGACGTACACGTCGGCGCCCGTCTCCTCGGCGATGAACCCGGCGCCGCCGGCGTGGTCGAGGTGGACGTGCGTCAGCAGGACGGCCTCGAGGTCGGCTGGCACGACCCCGACCGACTCCAGTCCTGCGAGCACCCGCTCGTAGTTCGTCCCGATGCCGGAGTCGATGATGGCCGGCCGCTCGGCGTCCAGCAGGTAGACCGACCCGTACTCCGCGGTATCGTACATCCCGGTGTCGACGTAGTAGCAGTCCGCCATGCCGTCGACCTCGTAGACGTCACCGATGCCCATGGCGGGGCTATCGCCATGACGGAATAAAACTTAGAGGGTGCTTCGAAGGACCGTCCAGACGTCCTGCTGTCGCTTCCGGAGGACCTCAATCGGCGAGGCGACGCTGTACTCGCCGACCTCGGTTCGCTCGGCGATGCCCTCGCTTTCGAAGTCCTCCAGCGTCGAACGGACGGTGCTCTCCGGCAGGACGGTCCGTCCAGCTATCTCCTCGGGCGTCCCGGTCCCGAGCGCCTGGACCGTCAGGTACACCGACACCCGCTGTGGGGACTCGAGCACCTCCACCACTAAGTCATTGACGAGGTTGCCGCCGCCCTCCTTTGTGGTCGGGTCGCTGCGGACCATCTCGTCTTCGGTCAGCGGCTCGGACGTCTTCAGTCGCTCCTCGATGGCCTCGACTGCCGTCTTGCGATCCTCGCCCGCCCGCTCGCGGTCGAGTAGCCGCTCAAGGGACTTCGGCTCCGTGATGACGGCAACGAGCTCCCGGAGCTCGGCGACGGTGTGCTCGCCGGGGTCGACGTCGACGAGGTCCTCCGCCCGGACCTCGTCGTCGGTGGTGAACCCCACTTCGCCGTACCCCTCGACCCGCAGCCCCAGTTCGAGCTCGTGGACGCCGAGCCGGAGGCGCGGACGGTCGAGGACCACCCGGACGGTCTCAGCGAGGTCCAGTTCGAGCGGGTTTTCAGGCGTTATTTCGGCGGCGGTGTACCGTTCGTCCTCCGAGAGCTCCAGGGCGATGTCCTCGGCGGCGACGGGTTCGCCGTCGATCTTCACCGTCGTGACGCCTTCGAACTCGGCCTCGATGAGCCTGTTTTTCAGCTCGAACTCGACGCCGCGCTCGGTGTTCTCGAGGCTCTCCCAGGTGAAGAGGCGCTCGAGGTACTGCTCTATCATGGGCGGGGCAACGCCGGCCCCCCACTTTGGTCTGTCGTCAGCGTGAGCGACGGCGTCTCGGGTTCACCCGTCTCGGGACGGCCTCACACGCCACCGATACGACTTTGCCCGGCGGCGGCGAACCGCCGGTAAATGCTATCGAGGCAGTTCGTCAGAGAGCACCCCGACGAGGTCCGGCGGGCCCTCAAGACGAAGGGCGTCGACGCCGACCTCAACCGGCTCCTCGAGATAGACGAGGAGTGGCGCGAACTGAAGGCCGAGGGCGACGGCCTGAGATACCGGCGCAACGAGGTCTCCGGCGAGATCGGCCGGCTCAAGCGCGAGGGCGACGACGAGGCCGCCGAGGAGGCCATCGAGCGCTCCGGGGAGCTGAAGGCCGAACTGGAGGCCGTCGAGGAGCGGGCCGACGAACTGGAGGCCGAGCTCGAGGAGCGCCTACTCGAGCTGCCGAACGTTCCCCACCCGGAGGCGCCGGTCGGCGACGACGAATCCGACAATGTCGAGACCGAGCGGTGGGGCTTCGAGGACCGCCGCGAGCTGCCAGCGGAGGTGACACCGCACTACGACCTCGGGGAGGAACTGGACGTGCTGGACTTCGAGCGCGGCGCGAAGGTGTCGGGCGGCGGCTTCTACTTCGCGAAGGGGGAGGCCGCCCGGCTCGAGCACGCCCTGGTGCAGTTCATGCTCGACCTCCACCGGGAGGAGCACGGCTACACTGACGTGTTCCCGCCCATCCCGGTGAACTCGGCGTCGATGCGCGGCACCGGCCAGTTCCCGAAGTTCGTCGAGGACGCCTACCGTCTCGGCGGCGACAACGACGAACCGTACGACGACAACGATCTCTGGCTCCTGCCGACCGCCGAGGTGCCGGTCACCAACATGTACCGCGGGGAGATACTGCTGGACGACGACCTGCCGGTCAAACACCAGGCATACACCCCCAACTTCCGGCGGGAGGCCGGCGAGCACGGCACCGAGACCCGCGGCATCGTCCGGGTCCACCAGTTCAACAAGGTCGAGCTGGTCAACTTCGTCCGCCCGGAGGACAGCTACGACCGCCTGGAGGGACTGCTCGACGAGGCGACGGCGGTGCTCGAACGGCTCGGGCTGCCGTACCGCGTTCTGGAGATGTGCACCGGCGACATGGGGTTCACGCAGGCCAGGAAGTACGACGTCGAGGTGTGGGCGCCGGCCGACGACATGCCCGAGGGTCCCGAGGCGGGCGGCCGGTGGCTCGAGGTGTCGTCGGTGTCGAATTTTGAGGCGTTCCAGGCGCGCCGTGCCGGCATCCAGTACCGGCCCGAACAGCACGAGTCCGCGGAGTACCTCCACACGCTGAACGGCTCCGGGGTGGCCGTCCCGCGCGTCGTCGTCGCCATCATGGAGTACTGCCAGAATGACGACGGCACCGTTACGGTGCCCGAACCGCTCCGGCCGTACATGGGCGGGACCGAGCGCATCGAGGGCCAAGAGGCGGTCGGCGAGTCGGCGGTCGGCGACGGATAGCCGGCGCCGTCAGTCGTCGACGAGCAACGGGCCGCCGCAGGAGCCACAGCGGTCGTAGTCCGTCTCATTGACCGCTCCACAACCGGGGCAGGTTACTCGGGAGCCGGCGCGACGGTCGCTCTCGGCCGCCGGTACGTCGAGGTCCTCAACGATGGAAATGTACTCGAGGAACCGGAACGGGAGCCAGCCCAGTAGCGCCGCCGCCACGAGAACGAGCGCGTACGCCGCGAGCGCCTCCCAGGGGGCCATGCGCCCGGTACGGTGCCGACGAGAATAAGACTACCTCCGTCGGCGTCGACGTCGGCGGCCCGCGGGTCAGCCGTCGTCGGTGTAGGTCCGTAGCCGAGTGATGCCGTCGTCGTCGACGATGAAAACGTCGACGAAGCCGAACCACTTGGTACCGTCGGGTGCGACGAGCCGTCCCTCGGCGGCCACGCGGTCGCTGGCCGTCGCCTCGTAAATCGCCTCGAGGGCGTGTTCGGTGTCGGTCTCCGGGCGGCCAGACCGCATGAACGCGACGAACTCCTCGCGGCCCTCGATGGTCCGGTCCGGCCGCCCGTGGACGAAGCCGTCCGCGATGAGGTCCGACAGTGCCGCGTAGTCGCCCTCGTCGATGGCGCGGTAGTACTCGCGGGCCGCGTCGGGGCCGTTCATGCGCGAGGTACGGCCGCGACGCCAAAGTATCCGACGCCGTACCCCGGCCGCGAGCGACTTTTCCGTGCCGGCGGCCAACGGTGGCCGTGGAACTGCACGTCCGCTACGAGGGCGACGATGACCCTGACAAGTGCACGGCCCGGACGCTCGCGCGGTTCGGGCTTGCGGAGCTACACCGCTCGGCGCGGACGACGCCCGCCGGGCTCGTGTTGGACCCCCACGCGGACGTGGCGCTGTCGCCGGCCGACGACCCGCCGGGTGACCGGCTGGTCGCGCTGGACTGCTCGTGGGAGACCGCCGAGGCCGAAGCCTTCGAATTCGACGGTCTCCACCGGGCGCTACCGTTCCTCGTGGCCGCCAACCCCGTCAACTACGGGACGCCGTTCCGGCTCAACACGGTCGAGGCCTTCGCTGGCGCGCTCTGTATCCTCGGGCACCGCGAGCAAGCCGAACGGCTCTTGGGCAAGTTCCGGTGGGGTCACACGTTTCTCGAGTTGAACGAGGAGCCGCTCCGGCGGTACGCCAACTGTGCGGACTCGGAGGCGGTCGTTGCCGTGCAGTCGGAGTACCTCGCCGACGAGTGAGCGTTGTCTCAAATCACAACGACAGAGCGTTGTGGTCATCCCCAACGATAACCCGACGGGTCGGCTGGCGGTTCTAGCGGGCTCGTCGGCGGGCCGTCGGCGAGCGAGGCGGCGTTGTAGGCGCCCGGCGCGACGTCGTTCGGCGCCTCGGGGTAGAACAGCGACGCCAGCGCCTGGATCTGATCGCGGCCGACGCCGAGCTCGAACTGGCCGCCGCCGTAGAGGCGGACGTCCCGCTCTCGGCAGTACTCGATGGTCTCCAGCAGCGACCGCACCGTCCCGAACCGCGAGGGCTTGATGTTGAGCCAGTCCGGCTCGAAGGGCAACGCCTCGACGCTGTCGACGCCCGTTATCGGGGCGTCCCAGGAGACGCGCCCGGCAACGTCTTCGACGAGCGGGCGCGTCGCCTCGGTCACTGCCGGGTCCTCGACGACGGTATTCGGGAACGCCTCGAAGAGGCGACGGTACAGCGCCGGGTCGGCGGAGCCGTCGACGTCAGTGCCCTCGTAGTGTCCCTTGAGGTCCAGCACTCGGACGCCGCCGCGCTTGGCGACGGCCTCGACGAACGGCTGGTCCCACTTCTCTGTGGGGTCGAGCTTGAACTCGGCGCCGGGGTGGCCCGCGCGGATTTCGTCGAGACGGTCCGGTGACTCTAGGCGGGTGCTGACCACGAACCGGACGGGGTCGTACGTCAGGCCGAGGGCGCTCCCGAGGTCGGTGTCGGCCTGCCGGAGCGCCAGGTCCAACGCCGCGCTCTCGAGGGCCCACCGCCGGTAGTGGCGGTCCGCCTCGTTCTCGGGTGGCTCCGGGAACAGGTCCAGGGTCTCGAGGTGCTCCGAGAAGCCATCGAGGGTGTACCTGCCGGCAAGGTCGAGGCCGCCGTCGCCGTACCGGTCCTGGAAGCGCCGCTGGTCGTCGGCGCCGTACCCCACGTCCTCCCCGCGGCCAGTCTCGCCGTCGCCCGAGAGCTCGACAGTCGTCGAGACGCGCGTGAACCCGCTCGAGGTGTCCAGCGACGCGGCCGACAGGGCGTACTCGTCGACGGCCAGCGACAGTTCGGCGAGTCGATTGTACATCGTCCGGGTGTGGGGCGCGAGCGGCATAAACACGAACGGTCAGCTTTATCCGGCGCCACGGCATTCCGACACGTATGGCCAAGTTCGAAGAGGCAGAGGAGCGCATCCTCGAGAAGATGATCTGCATGCGCTGTAACGCACGGAACCCGAAACGCGCCGACAGCTGTCGGAAGTGCGGGTACAAAAACCTTCGGCCGAAGGCCAAAGAGCGCCGCGCGGCCTGACAAGGCGCTTCTCTGCCGCTCGCCGGCGGCCGCGCTACTCCTCGGGGTACTTCGGCTCGCGCGTCTCTGCCCGCTCCAGCGCCGTCTCCACGACGTCGCGGACGTCCCCGTGGAACGTGTCGCCATGGCCCGCGTACAGGTGTTCGACCCCCTCTGGCATCCGCTCCAGCAGCGTCTCGATGCTCTCGATGAGCCGTTCGCGTGACTGGCCCGCCATGTCCGTCCGGCCGAAGCTCCCGTAGTTGAAGGCTCCATCGTCGTGGACGACGACGTCCCCGCTGAACAGCGTCGACTCGGAGACAAACGAAATGTGGTCGTCGGCGTGACCGGGCGTGTGGACGACATCGAAAGCCTCGCTCCCGATGAACACCTGGTCGCCGTCCTCCAGTTCGTTCGTCCGGCGCGGGTGGTCGCCGTGGGCGTACAGCGGCACGTCGAAGGCGTCCAGCACCGCGTCCACCCGTGCGACGTGGTCACCGTGCTGGTGGGTGAGCACGACGGCGTCGAGGCCGTCGACTTGCTTGCCGATAACGTCGACGACGCCGTCCATCGCGCCGGCGTCGACCAGCACCGTGCGGTCGCCCTCCGCGAGGTAGGCGTTGCAGGTGAACGACTCCGCGTCGGCCGTCACGTTGGTGACGTTCATACGGGAGGGTTGGGCGCCGCCCTATTCACCGTGGCGGCCTCGAGTGAGCTCGCTCCTCCGACCGTGACGGCTCCGGGCGGCCCGGCGTCGGAGGGCCCTCCCAGCGGTATTCGGATATGAATTGAGGAATCCAGAACGTCCTCGGCATGCTCGACGTCTGCTCGCGGGCCGCGGGGCGGCGGATCCGTCCCGTTCGAAGCGGGTTCACTGCCTCGCCGTCCGCTCGCACGGCTCGAGGTGACGCCGTCGCCCTGCTGCCCGGGACTCGCTGTCGTTAGAGAGCGATGCTCTCTCGTGATGTTGCCAGAATCCTGCGGATTCCGGCCGGTTGCCGGACGCAGTCCGGCAATGTCGACAGAATGCAATGCGTTCTGACTGCACGCGGGAAAATCTTCGCTTTCTCGCACCAATGAAAGACGCGTCGCGTCGTTCGAACCACGCTCCTCGGTCGCAATGCTCCCCATGATGTCATCGCGCGGCACTGCCGCGCGGAGTCGGACCATGCGAACGGGCGGCTCCGCCGCCCGTGAGCAGATGACGAGAGAGCGTCGCTCTCTCGAACCACGGCGAAACCGCTACGCAGTGCCTCGTCCTTTCAGTCCGCCAGGAGTCAGTTGACCGGCCGGCAGAAACTGACTCGTCGGTCAGTACTTATCCGAACGCCACTGTCCTCCCCAGCATTTAAAACCATGTACGTAATAGTTAGGTCCGGACATGGGATTCGGGAGCTACGACGAGTCCGAACAGGAAAACCAGGAGTTCGACACCGACATCGAGGAGAGCGAGGGATCGACGCTGACGGCCCACGACGGTGAAGTGGAGTTCGAGTACGACGACGCCTCGAGTGAGGACCTGCTCGAGACCTTCGAGGAAATCCAGGGTCGGTGAAGCCCGGCAGTCGCGCCCTCGGGGTCGCGGAGTCCTACCGCGGCACCGATGGCGCGACGAGCACGCTGGCCGGCGCGGTCGTCCGGGCCGACCGGACGGTCGACGACTTCGTCTTCGGGACGTGTACCGTCGGCGGCGGCGATGCCACCGACACCATCGTTGACTGCTGGCGCCGCCTCGACCGGCCCGACGTCCAATACGTGTTCGTCGCCGGCGTCGCGCTCGCGTGGTACAACCTTGTCGACCTCGAAGCGGTTGCCGCGGCCACCGACCGGCCGGTCCTCTCGGTCTCCTTCGAGGCCAGCGAGGGCCTCACCAACGCTATCGCGGAGGCATTCGATTCCCCGGAGCGGGACCGCCGCATCGAGGCCTACGAGGCGCTTCCCGACCGCCGCCGACTCGTCGCTGACGGCGAGGAGCTGTTCGTCCGGAGCGTCGGCGTCGACGACGGGACGGCCGATCGCGTCCTCCGGGCGTTCACCCACGGGCGACGGCCGGAACCGCTCCGGGTCGCAAAGCGGGCCGCTCGCCGGGCCGACACCTTCCGGCGGGATTAACTCGACGCGGCCCCACCACCCGCCATGAGCGACGACATCGAGGTCCGGACGTGTACGCGCTGTCCGGCGCTCTGTGAGTCCCGCAGTCGAATCGTCAACGGCGTCGGTCCGGCGGACGCCGACCTCTGTTTCGTCGGTGAGGCGCCCGGCGAACGCGAGGACGGCGAGGGCGAACCGTTCGTCGGCCGGTCGGGGGACGTCCTCGACGACGCCCTGCGGGACCGCGGGCTCTCGCGGCAGGACGTCCGCATCACCAACTGCGTGCGGTGTCGACCGCCGGACAACCGCGACCCCTCGAGCGAGGAACTGTCGAACTGCCGGGAGTACCTCGAGGCCGAAATCGACGTCGTCGACCCCGAGGTCGTCGTCGCACTGGGAAAGGTGCCCGCAGAGCACCTGCTGGAGCAGTCGGTCGCGGTGACGAAGGAGGCGGGGACGCTACACGACGCCCGTATCGCCGGCCAGCCCCGGCGGGTACTGGTCTGTGTGCATCCGGCTGCGACGCTGTACGACCCCTCACAGCGCGAGACGCTCGGGGAGGCGCTCGACGAGGCCGTCCGCTTCCTCAAGGGGGGCGACGGCGGCGACGGGCAGTCGCGACTGGGGGAGTTCTGATACTGTCGGGCACGGCGGTCGAAGCATCGATTCACTGTTCGTCCGCCTGGATACTGGTTACTGCACCTGTGTACCGATACGACCGCATGCCGCCGTGCGGCCGACACTGAAATGACGTACAGTAGTCAGTGTGAGACCACGCGGAGTCCACCCGCGCCACCATCGGTTCACGTACCTATGACCGACAACATGAGTGGGGAACGGCCCGGCTGATTGTGTGCGAAACGTAGACAAACATCGGAAGGGGGAGACGTAGCGTTCCACTTCAGAAACGTTTATCAGGTGGTCAGTTCAGGCAAGAGTATGTCCAAGAGGTCCTCCGTGAACCGACGGACAGTAATCAAATCGACGGGCGCTGCGGGCATCTTCGGGCTCGCGGGTTGCGTCGGTGGGAACGGGAACGGGAGCGGCGAGGGGAACGGTAACGGTAACGGAACGGCGACGTCAACCCGGGGGGATACCGACTCGCCGACCGAGGTTCGGTTCGTTCTCAATCCGGCCGAGTCCGACGTCGACATCGAGGCGCAGTACCAGCCGATGTTCGACCACATCGAGGCGGAGGCCGACGTCACCATCGACCCGGTGAAGACCAACAGCTACGTTGCGACGATCCAGGAGATCGACCGCGGGTCCGCCGAGGTCGCCGACACCTCGCCGTCGGCCGCGGTGGCCGCCAGCGACGTCGCGGACGTTATCGGTATCCGGGTCGCGTTCGGCGCCGCACAGTACTTCTCGCTCATCACGACGACCCCGGGCGACGACGGGGTCGATTCGCTCGAGGACATCGAGGGCGAGACGATGGCGATGGCCGCCCGGCTATCGGTGTCCGGAACGCTCGTTCCGCTGACCATCCTGAAGGACGCCGGCCTCGACGTCGGGGACGCGCCCGACGGCAACGCCGCCGACTTCGAGGCCCAGTACTCCGACCACACGCAAGCCCGGAAGGCACTGCTCAACAGGACCTCCGTCAGTGCGGCCTCGACCGGAGCCTTCTCGACGGCGGCGCACGTCCCACAGGAGCAGTTCGACGAGATGTCCGAGGCGTTCGTCGAAATTTCCTCGGAGTACGAGAGTGCCGGGTCGGCCACCGACGAGGCCGAACTCGAACTGCTCGCGGTGTCGGACCCGCTCCCGCGGGCGCCGCTGATGTCCCGTTCGAACTGGGACGACCCGGTCCGGGAGGACGTCGAGGAGGCCGTCCTCAACGCGAACGAGGAGGACCTCTCCCACGAGGAGGGTTACGAGGGCGAGGAACTGTGGTTCACCGGCGTCGAGCCGGGAACCGAGGACGACTACGAGCCCATCGCGGAGGTACTCGAGGAACTCGACCTCAACTTCGAAGACCTGTAACCCCGATACATCCAGATGACTGACATCACGGTCGACGGCCTCACCAAGACGTTCGGCGGCGTCGTCGCACTCGACGACGTATCCTTCGAGATACCCGAAGGCGAGTTCGTCATCGTACTCGGCGTCTCCGGCTCCGGGAAGTCGACGTTACTGCGGTGTCTCAACGGGCTCACCGACCCCACCGGGGGCGAAATCCTCGCCGGCGACGAGGAGGTTACCGGTCCCCGCCGTGACATGGCGATGATATTCCAGCAGCACAACATCATCGGACAGTTGTCGGCATACTCGAACGCGCTGTCGGGGTCGCTGGGCCGGACCTCGTTCCTGCGGAGCCTCTTTCAGTTCCACGACCGCAAGGAGAAACTCCGTGCGCTGGAGGCGCTGGAGACCGTCGGCCTGCTCGACGAGGCCCAGCAGAAGGCCCGCCGGATGAGCGGCGGCCAGCAGCAGCGGGTCGGCATCGCGCGGGCGCTCGTTCAGCAGCCGGCGGTGCTGTTGGCCGACGAACCCGTCGCCAGCCTCGACCCGGGAAGCGCACAGCAGGTGATGGGCTACCTCCGGACGGCCGCCGAGGAG
>PXSE01000048.1 GCA_003022905.1 Halobacteriales archaeon QS_9_68_42 | reverse complement strand
CTGGCGCTGGGCGGCGCCGACGGCGTCCACCACGTCCTGGAGAACCTCATCGCTAACTTCGACCTGACGATGGGGCTGGCGGGCCGGGACGCCGCCGCCGACCTCGATGGGGAGTCACTGCGCCACGAGTCGGAACTGCCGCCCTGACGGTCGCGTCCGACGCTCGCCGCTGTCCTGTCACAGTTCGCCGACATTGACGTAGAACGGGACGGTCTCCTCGCGGCGGTAGTCGCCGTCCTGCAGCTGCCGGACGGCCGCCCGGCCCATCTCCCGCCACTCCCGCCGGAGGGCGTCCAGTTCCTCCTCGGTGCCGGCCATCGTCTCCCGTCGCTCCCGCAGGCCGGCACCGCTGGCCTTCCGGCCGACGGCCTCGACGTCAGCCTCGGAGTACGGCGGTTCGACCACGATGGTCCGGTCGTACCGGCCGGTCGTCACGTTCGACAGCCCCGCCGTTCGCAGGAGGCCGGCGGCCGCCCCACCCAGCGCGACGTCCGTCTCGACGCCCTGGAGGTACCGTTCGCGGGCCCGGGCTGCCAGCCGGCCCTCGGCGTCGACCGTCGACCGCACGGAGACGGCGGCGTTGTCCGGCTCGATACAGGCGACCCGCTCGCTCGCCACGCGGGCGAACTCCCGGACTGCCCGCCCGGGGTCGGGTAGGTTGATGAGCAGCGCTTGACAGACCACGATGTCGACGGCGTCGTCGGCGAAAGGCAGGTGGTAGGCGTCCCCGCGGACGGCCGGCCTCTCAAGTTCGGCCAGCAGCGCCGCGTCGCGGTCGCAGCCGATTACCTCGCCGGGACACTCCTCCCGTAGGACGCGGGTCAGCGCCCCCTCGCCACGGCCCACATGCCGTCGCGCGTCCGCCGGAGGTAGTCCGCCGAGAACCGACGCATCGGTGGCGGTTGCGCCTCGGGCCGAATAAAAGGCGCGTCGCGCGGCAAGGTAGTATTCAAATAGGATCGAGGAACTCAGAAAGCCCTCGGCACGCTCGACTCCCAGGACTCGCTGCGCTCCTCGGTCGCGTTGCTCCCTGTGGTGCTTGCGTCGTCCGGGTTCGTCGAGCGTGCCTTGCCCTTTCAGTCCGCCAGGACCCGGCCTGTCAGCCGGCAGAAACTGACCCACTGGACGGTCCTTATCTGAACACCGCCCGCGGTGAGGAGCGGGTCACCCAATGCCAAACTTCGCCAGTGCCGTCTGGTAGTGTGGCGTCCGGGGGTCGCCGCGATGGACGTCGGCCACCCGCCAGCCCGCTTTCTCGGCCGCCGCCCGAAGTCGGTCCGGCCCGACGAGTCGGAACGAGAGCGTCTCGCCGACCTCGCCCTCGTAAGTCTGGTGATAGACGCGTCGTGCGACGCCGGCCTCGGGGTCCGGCCGGTGGCCGAACAGCTCCGGCGCGCGCTCGTGGCCGGGGTCGAAGCCGTCGAGGACGGCGGTCCCGTCAGCGGTCGTGACAGCCGCGAGGTCCGCGAGGAATCGCCGCAGTCTGGCCGCCGAGTCCGCCAGACACGCCTGGGTGCCCCTGGCGAAGACCGACCGGAAGCGGTCGGGGTCGAAGGTGTCCCGCAACGAGAACATGTCCGCCCGGCGGGCGTCCGCGACGCCCCGGTCACGCATCACCTCGACGAGGTGGCGGCTGACGTCGGTCGCGACCGTCTCGACGCGCTCCTGAAAGTACAGCGCATGGCGCCCGGCGCCGGCGCCCGTCTCGAGTAGCGGCCCCGAGAGCCCCGACTCGACCCACCGGAGGTCCGGGCCGTTCGATACCGGCTCGAAGTAGAACCGCTCTATCGGGTGCTCGCGGGTCGCCCTGCCGTCGCGGTCCACGAGCGGGTGTGTCCGCTCGCCGCGGTGGTGGTCGCGTATCGCCCGCCCGAACGGGTCCGGTTCCATGGCCGACGCGACGCCCGGAACGATTGTAAGTCTCTCTGATATGTGGTGGCGTGTAACGTGTGACACGGTATCAAGAGATGAACAAACACCCGTCGCCCCCTCGCCTCCTGGCCGTCGGCTACCCCTCGTACAGCTCCCGGGCGCGCTCGATGTTCCACTCGAAGGACTTACTATCCTCGGTGGGCGTCTCCAGGACGACGGGCAGCCCCTCGACGGCGTCGTGGTTGAGGAAGGCGGCCATTCCCGCCTCGCCGATTTCGCCCTCGCCGACGTGGGCGTGCTCGTCCTTGTTGGTGCCGCAGGCGTGCTTGGAGTCGTTGAGGTGGACGCAGGCGAGGTGCTTGAGGCCGATTACCTCGTCGAACTCGGCGAGCGTCTCCTCGACGCCCTCGGGCGTCGAGAGGTCGTAGCCAGCCGCGAAGGCGTGGGCGGTGTCCAGACAAACATCGAGGTCCAGCGAGCACCGCTCCAGCACGCCGGCCAGCTCCTCGAACTCGCTGCCGAGTTTGGTGCCGCCGCCGGCGTCGGACTCGACCAGCACGGTCACGCCGTCGGGGACATCCAGTTGCTCCAGCGCGGAGGCGGCGTTGTCGAGGCCGCCCTCGACGCCAGCGCCCGTGTGGGCGCCCAGGTGGACGTTCACGTACGGAATCGAGAGCCTCTCGGCGGCGTTGACCTCCGCCTGCATCGAGTCGATGGACTTCTGCCGGAGGTCATCTTTCGGCGTACAGAGGTTCACCAGGTACGACGAGTGGATGACCCAGGGCCCGACGTCGTCCTCGGCGGCGGCCTCGCGGAACCGCTCGGCCTCCTCGTCGCCGATATCGGGGTCCTGCCACACCTGCGGGGAGTGGGTAAATATCTGTCCGCAGGTGCCGCCGTACTCCGTCTGCTCCTCGACGGCGTTGTAGACGCCGCCCGCGATGGAGGTGTGTGCGCCGATGTCGAGCATACGAACCCTCGGGCAGGGCGAACACTTGGGGCTTCGGGATCCGTCGTTTCCCGCGTTCGGACTCCGTCCTGTCCGGACCCGTCGGTCGCTCCCGCCCGGCCGACCGCCCCGTCGCTCCGGACATCGGCGACCTCGAAGGGTGTACTGTCGGTCCTGCTTTCGGCGACTGACACGGTTCACCCGTGGGCCTCGGCTATCTCCCTGACGATGGCGAGTCCGACCCCGGTCCCCTCCTTTTCGGTCGAGTAGCCGAAGGAGAACACGTCCTCGCATTCTTCGACGGGAATGTCCGGTCCATCGTCGGCCACGCGGAACTCCTCACCGGAGTCGAGCGCACTAACGTAGATGGTGTCGTCGTCTTCGGCCTGCCCGCGCTCCACCGCGTTCCGAAACGGGTTCTCGACCGGGAGAGGCCACGCAGCTGGTGGGTCAACGGCAGTCCACTGGTGCGACTATGTGTCGCCGTGAGCGGATCACGCGGCCGGCTCATCCGACGTGTCGCGGAACTCGAAGCGTGCGCCGCCGGCCTCGCTCTCGGTCGCCGAGACGGTCCAGCCGTGGGCCTCGGCGACGGTCTCGACGATGACTAGCCCGAGGCCGGTCCCCCCCTCGGTGCTGGAGCGTCCCGACTGGAAGATGTCCCCGCGCTCGTCGGCGGGGATACCGACGCCGTCGTCGGCGACGTAGAAGCCGTCATCGAGCCGGCCGACAGTGACGGTCGTCGCGCCGTCGCCGTGCTCGGCGGCGTTGGTAAAGAGGTTCTCCAGCAGCTGTCTGAGCCGTTCGGGGTCGGCCTCGACAGTCGGCGCGTCGCCGGTGACCAGCTCGAGATCGCCGGTTTCGACGGTCCGCCACGCCTGAGCCGCGGCGCTCCGAAGTTCGACCGGCACCGGGTCGCTGTTCAGTTCGCCCTGCCGGGCCAGCGTTAACAGTCCGCTGACGAGTTCGTCCATGCGCTCGTGGGCCCGCTCGACGGCCCGGTAGTGCTCCTCGTCGCCGGTCATCCGCGCGAGGTCGAGTCGGCCACGGGCAACCGACAGCGGGTTCCGGAGGTCGTGGCTAACGATGCTTGCGAACTTGTCGAGCCGCTCGTTCTGCTTTGCGAGTTCGTCGGCCCGCTCCTGCAGTTCGCGCTCCCGCTCCTGGCGGTTGATGGCGGCTGTGGCGTGCTCGGCCAGTAGTTCGGCCAGCTGGCGGTCGGCCGCCGGGAAGGCGGCCTCCTCCTCGGCGACGGCCTGGAAAACGCCCCAGTCGTCCAGCGGGAGGCTCAGCGCCGAGCGGTACTCGAAGTTCGCCGGCGCGTACCGGCTGTCCCGGAGGTCGTCGACGACGAGGGTCTCGCGGGTCCGGGCCGTCTCCGCCCCGAGGTTGTTCTCGCGGTCGATCGGCGTCTCGTCGTAGTAGTCCTCCAGCGACATTCCCGACCCGACGGCCTTCGGCACGAGGATGTCGTCCTCTATCTCGTCGATGAGACAGATGTCGAACGCCAGTATCTTCTCGGCGGCGTCGATGACGATGTCGTAGATGTCCGAGCGGTTGGTCGCGGTCTTCATCTTCTTCGTCACGCCGTGGAGCGCCTCGATGCGGAGGTTCTGCCGCTGGAGTTCCCGCTCGCGCTGCTTCTGTTCGGTGATGTCCGTGTATATGGCGTAGCCTCGCGTCTCCGTGCCGCCGTCGTTGTGGGCGACGACGTTCAGGATGAAATCGCGGAGGCCGTCGCTGGTGCGGCGTCGGACCTCGCCGTGGAACCCCTTGCCGGCTTCGACGCGCTCGTTGTACGCCACGGCTTCGTTCTCGTGGTCCCCGGGGACGACGTACTCGTCGACGTTTTCCCCGCGGAGTTCCTCGTCGGTGTAGCCGAACGTCTCCTCGAAGGCGGAGTTGACCCGCTCGACGATGGGCTGGCCGTCCTCCATCCTCGTCTCGACGGCCGGGTCGGGGATGTTCTCGAACAGCGCCGCCAGGTCGTCCCGCTCCTGGCGGAGCGCCCGCTCGTTGGCCGCCCGGTCGAGGGCTGCCTCCGCGCTGGCCGACAGGACGACGAGCAGTTGGGCGTCGGCCTCGCCTATGCGCTCTCCCTCGGGCGCGGCGACGGCGAAGACGCCGTGGTCGCCGAGTGAGAAGTACGCCGTCGACGCCGTGTCGGTCCTGTCGGTCCGTGCGCTCCCGTCCCGGAGCGACTCCTCGAGAGCGTCGTCATCGACGAACGACGGCCGCCCGGATCCATCGTTGGCCGCGGCAGCCAACTCGAGGCTTCCCCCCCGGGCGTAGTAGACCGCCCCGGAGACGTCGATGACGTCCGCGGCCGCGTCTGTCGTCCGCTCGGCGATTCTTAGCGGGTCCGTCTCGGCCATCATCCTCCGGGTCGCCTCGTGGAGGCGGCGGAGTAGTCCCTCGGTCTCGCCGTCGGTCTCGGCGGTCGCCCGCTCGATACTGTCGACCAGGCGCCCGAACCCGTTGTCGAGGACACCCTTCCGGAGATAGTCCGTGACGCCGGCGGCGATGGCGTCGCTGGCGACCGTCTCGCTCCCGGTGCCGGTACACAGCAGGAACGGGAGGTCGGGGTCGCGCCCGCGGACCGTCTCGAGGAGTTCCAAGCCGTCCGACCCGGGGAGGTCGTACTCGGAGACGACGCAGTCGGCCCACCCGAGGTGCTTTAGCGCGGCCGCTGCGGTGTCGGCGCTCCGGACCTCGAAGCCCCCCCGCTCCAGGTGGGGGACGACCCGGGCCCGGAACTCCTCGCTGTCGACGAACACGATTCTGGTCCGCGACACCACGTTGCTGTCTAAATACATCCTTCGGGTTTAATACTGCGGATAGTTTCGAGCTCAAGGCGGCCGGGTGGCCGACGGCCGGACGACCGGATCCCCGAACATCGACCGCTCACTCGATGTCGTAACAGACGATCTCCTCGCCGCCGCAGTTGACACAGCGGTCGTGCTCCGGGGCGAGCGAGGTCCCACACCGCCGACACTCCCGGACGTCGGGCGAGGTGGTGAACAATCGACGGACTCGGGTGAGCAGGGCCATGGCGTGGAATCGGCTCTCGGACGCACCGACACGGCTCCCCGGCCGCGGGTCGCTCGGTGCTGTCCTGACGGCCTTGATTCAGGGTTCGGACCAGCAGCATATAATGGCCCGAGACGTTTCAACCCGGGGCAGGCGAGGGGGCTGTGCACGTTCCTGGACACGCCGCCGGCCGCCGACCCGGACACTGGCCGCCGGCAATCCGAACTTTCCTGTGTCTGCTGGCCCATTCGCCGACGATGAACGACCGACGCGGCACCGTCGAACCCCTTGCGGGGGCTCCCTCGACGTGGCCGACGACGCTGCGGGACCTGCTCCGGGCGGCGGCCGACAACTCTGACCGGGCATCGCTGGCCGAGCGCCTCGGAGACGCCCCGAGCGACGCCGCCGAGCGCCGACTCGAGTTCCTCGAATCGGTCGATATCCTCGACGGGGCGGACCCGACGCCCGGCCGGTACGGCCGGGAGTACCTGGACACCCACGACGAGGGCGTGCTGTACGAGGCACTCGCCGCCGGCGTGGCGGGGTTCGAGGAGATACTGGAGGGTCTTGCGGTCCGGCCGCTCACCGACGTCGAGGTGGCGGACCTCCTGTCGACGGCGCTGAACGGCGACGCCGACCCGGCGCTGGCCCGCGACTACCGGGCGTGGCTCGAGGCGCTCGGCTACCTCGAACACGACGACGGCGTTAACGAACTGACGCGGCAGGGCCGACGCTTGGTCGCCACGACCGATGAACTGACGCCCCCGGGATCGGCCACGGAGACGCCGTCGATTGCGGACCCTGCAGACGCGGCCCCGTCGAACCAATCCCCTGCCACCGGGAGCGACGCGGCTGACGGAGAGAACGAGGACACCCTCAAGGGCCCGACGGACCAGGAGGCCCTCGAGCGGGAACTCCGGGCCCAGTACGACGACACCTGTATGGTCTGTGGCGACCGGCGTCGGCGCGGCCCCGAGGCGGGACACTCAGCGGTCCACTACCCGATGCCGACGGCGGCGCCGCACGACGGCCCGGTCGCCGCCGAGAACGCTCTCGTCCTGTGTCCGAACCACCGTGCCGACTTCGAGCACGGGACCGTCACCGTCGACCCGCGGACGCTGACCGTCGACCACGCCTACGAGTCGGCGGTGTCCGGACGAACGCTATCGACCGCCGACGACCACGAAGTCGGCGCCCAGTACCTAGCGTACCACAATAATGTCGTCGCCGACTGATAGTGACTGCTGTACGTTACTTCGGTATCGACCGCACGACGGCATGCAGTCGTGTCGGTCGATAGATACGGTTAATCACTACGATTCGACGGTCGCCCCCGGCGTCTGCCGCCGGTCGGGTCGCCCGGAAGTGTTAGGCGAAAATAATATTTCGTCGCGCGACAATACTGGGAACGTGCTAGTCCATCTCTACCAGTACGCCCACGAGGAACTCCAGTACGATGACAACCGCACCGCCGGCGAGTCCCAGACCGAGGACGCCGTCGACCACGACCCCGAGTCGTACTTCGGGGAGGAACTGGACCTGGACGCGGACACCTGGGAGACCGTCGAGTACCACGACTCGCCGGTGCAGCGGCGGGAACTGATCTTCGACGACGTGACGGCCGTCTCCCGGCCCGCCGACCCGGGGGCCGAGGACCCGTCGCTCCCTGGCGGCCCCGTCCAGGTTCGGAAGGAGGGGTCGGTCGAGGAGTTCGACAACACCCGCATCGTGGAGGCAGAGGACCCGGCACCGGAGTGACGGACGACCTTCCACCGCCGGTCCGTCGCCGCCGCGCTACGTCGGCTCGTTCGAGCCACCGCCTCGAAGCGGTAGTCGTCCGCCCGTCCGGGCCAGCCGGTCCGACGGGACGCTGACAGAACGGGTCGTTCCCGCCTACAGCCTGTCCGGACCACCGCGCCAGCTCAGGAACATCTCCCGGAGGTTCAACAGGGAGCTGTCCGACAGGTCCGAATCGTCCATCCGGGCGTAGTTGACCAGCGTGAAGAGGAGCACGCCGCCGACCGTGTTCCCGAGGAGTATCGGGAGCCAGTACGCCGAAAAGACGACGAACGGGCTCGCGCCGGTGACGAACAGGTAGAAGAAGGCGTCGGCGGCGGCGGTAATGACGTGATACAACTCGGCTGCAGCGATGGTGTAGAAGATGATGTACACTTGGAGGAGACGGGAGATGGTGTCCTGGGCGGCGTGGTCCAGCCAGACGATGCCGGCGACGAGCCACCCGGCGAAGACCGCCTTGGTAAACACGGTCCACCAGCCGTGTTCGAGGCCCTTCTTTGTGAACTCGCGGCCCGCTTCCATCGCCTCCGGGGAGAGCACCTGAGTGACGGCGAGGGGATACGCCCCGAGCGCCGCGCCGACGAGGTTGCCGACTATGACGATTCCCCAGACGCGTATCAGCATCGGATAGCTGGCGCGGCGTGCCAGGACCAGCGCCACCGGCGGCAGCGTGTTCTCGGTGTAGAGCTGGTACCTGCCCATG
>PXSE01000027.1 GCA_003022905.1 Halobacteriales archaeon QS_9_68_42 | reverse complement strand
ACCTTCCAGGAGGG
This sequence comes from Halobacteriales archaeon QS_9_68_42, assembly GCA_003022905.1. The sequence continues at coordinate 7,735 of PXSE01000027.1, read as the reverse complement.
CCGGTTCAGTCGGTCGAAGGCGTCGATGGCATTGATGTTCGCCCGCCGGCCGATGACGAACTCCGCCAGCAGTGCCGGCAGGCCGATGATGACGACCGCCGCCAGGTACACCACGAGGAACGCGGCCCCGCCGTTTTCTGCGGTCTGGAACGGGAACCGCCAGATGTTGCCCAGGCCGACGGCGCTCCCTATCGATGCGAGAATGAACCCGAGCCTCGTCGCCCACGTTTCTCTATCCGACATATTTTAAACGTCTGATACAACGAACTGAAAAAATTGGTGGAATCGAACCGGCGGAACAGCGGGCGGCGTTGGGGCCCGACGGGTCGGCCGTGCGTCCCTCACACCTCTGCTCGGTGTTCATCCGGATGGCCGCACGGAGGCGACCGGTGACGCTTCAAGCCTCTCGCTCGGTGTTCACCGGCCGGCCGCACGGAGGCGGCCATTGTCGCCCTCACGCCTCACCATACACCGGTACTGCCGCACCGCTCGTCACCCCGGCCTCCGACGAACAGAGGAACAGCACCACGTCGGCGATGTCGGCCGGGTCGGCCCACTCGTCGTGGTCGGCGTCGGGCATCATCTCGCGGTTCATCGGCGTGTCGATGACGCTCGGCATGACCGCGTTGGCCCGGACCGTCCCGAGGTTCTCCTCGGCGATGGTCTCCGTTAGCAGTCGGACGCCGGCCTTCGAGGCACGGTAGGGACCGTCGCCCTCCCCGCCTTCGAGCGAGGAGCGCGCCGACACCGAAACGATGGCGCCCTCCGTCTCCTGCAGGTGTGGGATGGCGTGTTTCGAGGTGAGGAACATCGACTTCAGGTTCACGTCGAACAAGGTGTCGAATTCCGCGACATCCGTCTCGTGGAGCGGGTCGCCGCCCCGCCAGGTGCCGGCGACGTTGCACAGCGCGTCCAGGCGGCCGTGCTCGTCGAGAATCGCTTCCACCGTCTCCTCGACGCTCCCCTCGTCGGTTGCGTCGGTCTCGTGGAACTCGACGGCCGCGGGGTCGACGAGCGCGTCCTCGTCGTCGGGGGCGACGATGTCGGCACCACAGACCGTCGCGCCCGCCGCGTCGAATGCCTCGGCGATGGCGCCGCCGAGCGCGCCGCTGACGCCGGTGACCAGCACGACCGATTTCTCGTAGTCGTAGGAAGCCTCCATACGGCCGTGAACGTCCTCCCCGCCGAAAAGTCACCTGCCCGACCAGTTTCACCGCGTGGCAGACTTTTAAGTATCAAAAGCCTCCGACAGGCACTTGTCCGGCCCCCGAAAGGTCCCGGCCGTGCGACTCATCGCCCACCGCGGGTTCGCCGAGGTCGCCCCCGAGAACACCCTGACGGCGGTCGGGGAGGCGGCGACCGTCGCCGACGCCGTCGAGGTCGACATCCGGCGGTGTGCGACCGGCGAACTCGTCGTCATCCACGATGAGACGGTCGACCGCGTCACCGACGGCGAGGGCCCCGTCGCCGACCACACACTCGCGGAACTCCGCGAGCTGGACGTGCTGGGGACCGGCGAGGGCGTCCCGACGCTCGAGGAGGTTCTGGCGGCCGTCCCGGACGGGGTCGGTGTCAATGTCGAACTGAAGGAGTCGGGGACGGCCGCCGACGCGCTCGCGGCGATGGACGCCTCGAAGCCGTGGACGGTCGTCTCCTCGTTCTCCGCCAACATCCTGTCGGACTGCCGCGACGCGGACTCCTCGGTCCCCCGGGCGTTCATCACCGAGGACGGCAAGGCGGCCGTCGAAACGGCCCGCGAACTGGACTGCGACTTCCTGCACCCCTCGACGGGGGCCTGCACCGGTCGCCTCGTGGGCGACGCCCACCACGCCGGCATGAGCGTCAACGCATGGACGGTTCAGGACCGCGAGACCGCCGAGTCGCTGGCCGGCCGGGGCGTTGACGGCCTCATCGCCGACCGGCCAGACGTCCGTCCGGATGGCCCCTGATACTGCCGGCTGTACCTGGGTGAGGCGGTCCCGTCCGGAAAACGGGGGTCCGGACGGTATCCGCCCGAATATCGTCGAGGAATCTCGAGACAGTTACAGCCGGCAGTACGACTACTCCCGGAGTGCCCGGAGCACCGTTCCCTCGACGCGCCGCAGGTGTTCGCCGACGGTGGCCGGCGCGATGTCGACCCGTTCGGCGACGTCGGCCTGCGTCCCCTCCCGCGGTTCCTCGTAGTAGCCGACCCCGATGGCGGCGTCCAGCACCTCCAGTTGCCGGTCGGTGAGCAGCGCCTCCGGCCCCCTCGCGGCGGGGTCGTACTCGCCGATCTCGACCAGCTCGACGCCGACACCGTCGGGGACCTCCGCGACGGCCGACTGCAGGGCGCGGTCGTCGCCCACCGCCGACACCTCGAGGCGCCCGTCGGCCAGCCACCGGACCGGCGTCCGGACCACCACCTCGTGGGTTCGCCGCAACTCGAGCAGCGCCTCGGCGGCCTCCGTCGGGACGAAGTGAACGTACGCGTAGACGGTCCGGTCGGTGACGGTGACGTGGTGGTCGAGGACACCCTCCGTGTCGTCGAGAACCGCCCCGACGGCGCCGGCGTCCCCGCGGAGTCGACAGAGCACGACCCCTGTTCCGTCGGCCAGTCCGGTGACGTGGTCGATGGCCTCCCGCTCGACGTCGCTTCGTGCGGCCACCTCCGCGTCGGCCAGGTGCAGGCCCGCCCCCGGCGGCGAGAGTCGCACCGTCGCGGTTCGCATACCTACCCCTGTGGTTCTCGGGATCAAAAAGGCTCCCCGGATGCGAGGCCGAGCGCCCATTGCGTGGTAGCACGTGTCACGGCCATGGCAAAGCTAAAGGACACCGACCGCGGCGTCCGAAGCGACCCCGACTCCTTCGCCGGCGGCTACTTCCGGAACGCCGTGTACCGACACTGGGACCCCGCCGAGGTCGAATTGGCCGGCGACCGGGAGGCGCTCTTGGCCCACGAGGAGGCGTTCACCGGCGAGGAGTTCGACATGCTCCGGCTCGGCGTCGCCCGGTTCGGCGGCGGCGAGGAAGCCGTCACCGAGGACCTGATGCCGCTCGGGCTCGCGCTCGAGGGCACCGACGAGCAGATGTTCCTCACCACACAACTGTACGAAGAGGCCAAGCACACCCGCTTCTTCGACCGGTACTGGGAGGAGGTGCTGGGGCCGGTCGCCGAAGAACTGGACCTCGAGCCGACCGACCCGACCGACAAACGGTACCTCAACGACTCCTACGTCGCGCTGTTCGACGCCGTCGAGGACGCGATGGCCGACTTGCTCTCGGAGGACTCCCCGGAGGCGCTGGCCCGCGCCTACAGCCACTACCACGTCGTCGCCGAGTCGGTGCTGGCCCAGACGGCCTACTACAGCCTCCAGTCGGCGTTCAGCGAGACGGGCGACGACGCCGTCATCACCCGGCCCCGCGAGGAGATGCCGACCCTCGAGGGTCTCGTCGAGGGCATCGCCAACATCCGGAGCGACGAGGGCCGCCACGTCGGCTTCGGCATGCACGAGGTCCGCCGGCTCGTCCAGGAGGAGGGCGTCGACGAGTCCGTCGTCCGGGAGACGCTGACCGAACTGATGCCCCACGTCGCCGGAATCTTCACGGACATCGAGGGCCCGGTCAACCACGGCGCGATCGTCGAGTACGCCCGCGACAAACTGACCCGGCGCCTCGACATCATCACCGACGCCGACGAGACGGTGCCGCCGGTCGAGGAACTGGTCGCCATCGGAGCCACCGACCGTGAGGCCGCCGACTGAGCGAGCCGCCACGTGAATTTATACTCGACCGCCCCGGTACTGTCGGTATGAACGGCGCGATTCGGGTCCTGCACGTCGACGACGACCCGGGGCTGTCCGAGGTGACCGAGCGGTTCCTCGAGCGCGCCGACGACCACATCACCGTCGAGTCCGCCGCGGACGCCGAGGAGGGACTGCGACTGCTTGACGACGACGTCGACTGCGTCGTTTCCGACTACGAGATGCCGGGCAAGAACGGCGTCGAGTTCCTCCGGGCGGTCCGCGAGGAGTACCCCGACCTGCCGTTTATTCTCTTCACCGGCAAGGGGGGCGAGGCCATCGCCAGCGACGCCATCTCCGCTGGCGTCACCGACTACCTGCGGAAGCAGTCGAACACCGACCACTACGAGTTGCTGGCCAACCGCGTCGTCGACGCCGTCGAAGGCGTCCGAACCGAGCGGCGCCTCAAGGCCCAGCGGCGACGGTTCGGCATCCTCTTCGAACGGCTGACCCAGCCGGTTGTCGAGGTCGAGTACGAGGACGACGAGCCCGTCGTCCAGCAGGTAAACCCGGCCTTCGAGGAGGCGTTCGGCTACGACGCGTCGACCATCGTCGGCGGGTCGCTCGACGACTACATCGTCCCCGAGGAATACGAGAACGAGGCCAAGGACATTAACCGGCGGGTCCGGAATGGCGCCCGCCTCGATTCCGAGGAGGTCGTCCGGCGGACCGCCGACGGGGAGCGAGAGTTCCTGCTGCAGAACGCGGCCTACGAGGACGGCTCCGGCGGGTTCGCCATCTACACTGACATCTCGGCCCGCAATGAGCGCGAGCGCGAACTCGAGCGCCTCAACGACCTGTTCCAGCAGGCCCAGCAGATTGCCGGGATCGGCGCCTGGGAGACGGACCTCCGGACCGACGAGGGGTGGTGGACCGAGCAGGTCAACCGCATCTACGGCCTCCCGGAAGGGTACGACCCCGACCCGGGGGAGGGCATCGAGTACTTCCACCCCGACGACCGGCCGAAGATGCGGGCGGCCTTCGAGGCCGCCGTCGAGAGGGGCGAACCGTACGACCTGGAGTTGCGGGTGACCGGCCCGGACGACGCCAACGACGACCGGCCGGTCCGGTGGGTCCGCGCCCGGGGGAAGTCGCAACTGGAAGACGGCGAGGTGGTGCTCGTGCGCGGGACGTTCCAGGACGTCACCGACCGCAAGAAGCGCGAGCGGGAACTCCGGCGCCGAAACACCCGGCTGACCGCGCTGTTCGAGAACTTCCCGGAGCCGACCATTACCTATGCGTACGAGAACGGCGACCCCCACATCCTCGACGTCAACGAGGCGTTCGCCGAGACGTTCGGGTACGACGAGGCCGGGGGGGTCGGCGAGCATGTCGACGACCTCATCGTCCCGCCGGAGCGCCGCGAGAAGGCCCGGCGGATCGACGACCGCGTGCGCTCCGGCGAGACCATCGACGAGACCCTCCGCCGGCGGACCGCCGACGGGGTCGGCGAGTTCCGATTCCGGAATGTCCGGCTCCCCGACGACGAGGAGATAGACGGCTACGCCATCTACGCGGACATCTCCGACCGGAGGGAACGGGAACGGGAGCTCCGCCGGTACGAGGCGATCCTCAACGAGGTACTCGACGCCGCCTACGTCCTCGACGAGGAGGGGCGGTACACGTTCGTGAACGACCGGCTGGCGGAGGCCTACAGCGCCGACCCGGCCGAGTTGATCGGCACCGAGAGCTGGACTTACAACTACGTCGCCACCGAGTTCGGCCCCGGCGCCTTCGAGGCGCTGGTCGACGGCGAGCGGACCGAGCTACGGCTGGAGACCGAGTTGGACCTGTCCGAGCCCGGGTCGTCGATTATAGACGTGCGGCTCACGCGGCTGCCCCAGACCGGCGATTTCGAGGGCATCGTCGGCATCGGGCGCGACGTCACTACACAGAAACGGCGCGAGGAGCGGCTCCAGCGGCAGAACAAGCGCCTCGAACGGTTCGCCGGCGCCGTCAGTCACGACCTGCGCACCCCGCTCGAGGTCGCCAGGGGCCGCGTCGAGCTAGCTCGGGACGAGCGCGACAGCGACCATCTGTCGACCGTGTCGGACGCCATCGACCGGATGAACGAACTCATCGACGACATCCTGACGCTGGCCCGGGAGGGCGACAGCGTCCAGGAGACCGACCCGATCGACCTCGGGGCGCTCTGCTCGGACTGCTGGGAGAATGTCGAGGCGCCGGACGCGACGCTCGACCTCGAGGCCGGACCGACGATTGCGGCCGACCGACAACGGCTCCGTCGGTTGCTCGAGAACCTCTTCCGGAACGCCGTGGAACACGGTTCCACGAGCAGTCGGCCGGAGGCCGACGACGCCGTCGAGCACGACTCGACAAGCCCTCCCTCGCAGGCTCGGGAGAACGCCGGAAGCGAGAACGCTTCCGAGCCCTCGGTCGCTGACGCTCCCGAGGACAGCGTGGAGCATAGCTCCACGAGCAGTCGGCCAGAGGCCGACGACGCCGTCGAGCACGGCTCGACGGATTCGGAGGACGGTGAACCGGAAGTGACGATTACCGTCGGCGACCTCGAGGACGGCTTCTACGTCGCCGACGACGGCCCCGGCATTCCGGCAGACGAGCGGGCGGACGTCTTCGACCGGGGATACTCGACCGCGGAGGAGGGGACCGGCTTCGGGCTGGCCATCGTCCGGGAGATCGTCGACGCCCACGGCTGGTCGGTCCGCGCGGCCGAGAGCACCGAGGGCGGTGCGCGCTTCGAGATAACGGACATCAGGACGGCCGACTGACGGCGCCTCGGCCGGTGTATCCGGGTCTCGGCCGTTCCGGTACTACTAACTCCGGGTCGACGGAACTACCGTGCGAGCCAGAGATGAAACTACACGAACACGAGGCGAAGGGCGTCTTCAACGACGCCGGGATACCGGTCCCGGACTCGGCGCTCGCCTCGACGGTCGAGGAGGCAGTCGACGCGGCCGAGGCAATCGGCTACCCCGTCGCCATCAAGGCCCAGGTACGGGTCGGCGGCCGCGGCAAGGCCGGCGGCATCGAGCTCGTCGAGAACGCCGACGAGGCCCGCAAGGCCGCAGCGCACATCATCGGGATGGACCTCAAGGGTCTGCACGTCGACAGCGTGCTCGTCGAGGCCGCCGTCGACTTCGCCAACGAGCTGTACGTCGGCGTGACGATGGACCGCAACGAGAGCGAACCGGTCGCGATGGTGTCGACCCGCGGCGGCGTCGACATCGAGGAGGTCGCCGCCTCCGAGCCCGACGCCATCACCCGCGAACACGTCGACCCCGCCTTCGGGATGCAGCCATACGAGGCCCGCAAGGCCGCCTACGAGGCCGGCGTCGACCGCGAGGTGGCCGGCGACATCGCCTCCATCCTTCGGACGCTGTTCGATCTGTGGGACGACAAGGACGCCACGGAGATAGAGGTCAACCCATTGATGATAACGACTGACGACGAGGTGGTCGCCGCTGACGCCGTCATGAATATTGACGACGACGCGCTGTTCCGGCACCCGGACCTCGAGGAGATGGAGGAGGAGGCCGCCGGGGACGATCTTGAGGCCAAAGCCGACGAGTACGGCTTCGACTACGTCCGACTGGACGGCGACGTCGGCATCATCGGCAACGGCGCCGGCCTCGTGATGACGACGCTGGACCTCGTCGATTACTACGGCGGCGCGCCGGCGAACTTTCTGGACATCGGCGGCGGCGCGAAGGCAGAGCGGGTTACCAACGCCCTCGATATGGTGTTCTCCGACGACAACGTCGATTCAGTCGTGTTCAACATCTTCGGCGGCATCACCCGCGGCGACGAGGTAGCGACTGGCATCAATGAGGCGCTGGAGGCCTTCGAGGAGATTCCCAAGCCCGTCGTCGTTAGGCTCGCGGGCACCAACGCCGAGGAGGGCATGGAGATACTGAACACCGACCTCGTGACCGTCGAGGCGACGCTGGAGTCGGCCGTCCAGCGCGCCGTCG
>PXSE01000043.1 GCA_003022905.1 Halobacteriales archaeon QS_9_68_42 | reverse complement strand
GTCGTAGGCGTCGGGCGTCACGAGCATCGTCTGCAGGACGTAGTTCTTCGGGACGCCGCCGCCGACCACGATGGCCGCCGTCGAGTCGGCCTCGTAGGCGAGGTCGTTCAGCGGCGACATGTCCGCCAGTGCGTCCAGCGAGAAGCCCGACACCTGCGAGCGGAGCCACGCCTGCAACCCGAGTACGGAGTCCTGGATGGCGGGGACGTACACCGGGATGTCGTTCCCGTGTGCCGCCGCGGCGATGCCCGGCCCCGCCTCGATGTCCTCTCGCTCGTTGACGGCGGCGTTGGCCCGCCCCAGCTCGCGGGTGAACTCCGCGATGGAGACGACCTCCTCGCCCAATTCCTCGAACACCTCCGCCCGGAGGTGGGACTCGAAAGCCGTGAAGTGCTCCTGGGGTAGGTACACGTTGTAGATGCGGTCGACCGCCTCCTCTCGTAGCCGCTCGTCGAACGCCCGCTCTCCGAGGTCGGGGTGGTCGCTACGGCCGTGGTGGTGTTTGCCGCCGATGGCCTCGATGGCGTCATGGGTTAGATTCGCGCCGGTCGTCACCAAGGCGTCGACGTTGCCCCCGCGGATGAGGTCGGCGACGATGGCCCGCATCCCCGCCGGCACCATCGCGCCCGCCAGCCCCAGGAAGGTGGTCGCCCCGCCGTCGAATATCTCGCCGGTCACCTCGATGGCCTCGTGAAGGTCGGCGGCGCCGATGCCGGCCTTGCCGTACTGCTCGGCCAGGTCGGCGACGCTCATGCCCGCCGACACCCGGGCGTGTTCGACCGGGTCGTGGTCGAACTCCTCGCGATCGGGGCCGTCGTTGTCGTCCTCGCTCATTGTCGTGAACTCGGGGGGCGGCCGCTTGAATGGCGCGGTCGGCCTGCATCGCGGCTTGCTCGGCAGTTTGAGACGGAGCCGCCGGCCTCAACTCGGGGGCGACCGGAGTTCCGCGGACCGTTCGAGCGGGCATGCGGCCCGCGAGAAGAAGTCGAGAGCGAGCAGGGTGGGGTAGTTTACTCGGTCGGTAGCCGGACTCGGACCTCGTCGTCGGCGACCTCGACCGTGCCGCCGGCGTACCAGATCTGCCAGTAGACGTACCAGACGCCCAGCCCCCGGGCGTGTCTGACCTGTTGTATCTCGATATCACCGGTGAGTACGTCGCGCTCCGCGGACGGCAGCCGGCAGTCCGGCGTCGAGACGGTCACGGCGCCGTCGGGGTCGGACGCCTCGATGGTTACCGAGGGCCGGTCGGTTCCTGCGTGGGCCAGCAGTTCGTCCAGCAGTTCGGCCAGGGCCTCGTGTAGCGACGGCAGGGCCCTGACAGTTAGCGACGAGGGGGCGCTCACGGAGAGTTCCGTTCGAGGATGGCGCTTTCGGATGGTCTCCGCGGCGCGGTCGAGGTGAACGGCGAGGTCGACGGTCCTCGGCTCCGGCTCCTCGCTGATGAGTTCGTGTATCTTGCGGGCCGTCTCGGCGGTGGCGCTCAACTCGTCCGCCGCTTCGATGATGATGTCGACGGCGGGACGGAGCCGTCTGTCGTCGTGCTCGGCGGCCAGTTTTGCGTGGCCCTTGATCGTGTTCAGCTTGTTGCGGATGTTGTGGCGGAGAAACCGGTTGGTTACCCGGAGCTGCTGTTCCCGCTGGGAGAGGCGCGTAACGTCCCGTCCCTCCGCGATCAGCAGGTCGACCTCGCCGTGCTCGTCGGTCACCGGTCGCACCGAGAGGTCGATGACTGCCTCGCGGTCGCCGGCCTGGAACCAGCTCCCGTCCCAGAACTTCTCGCCGATCAGGTCCTCGCGGTCGCGGCTGGCGAACTCCGCGGCCGTCCGGTTCACCTCAAGCAGCGTCCCGTCCGGCGACAGCAGCCCCGTAGACTGGTAGGTGTTGTCGAACACCGCCTCGAAGCGCCGCTGTTGGGCGCGTTGTTCGGAGACGTTCCGGCCGATGCCGGTCAGCCCCCGGAGGTCGCCGTCGGCGTCCCGCAGCGGCCCGCCGGTGAACTCGAAGGGCACTCGCTCGCCGTCTGCCCGCTCGAAGGCGGACTCGAGGGTCACCGTCCGGCCGTCCTCGACGACCGCCCGGAAGTTTTCGATGACCGACTCGACCTCGTCGTCGGGGACGAACTCCGTGACGTACATCTCCTCGAGTTCGTCGGCGTCGTAGCCCGTCTCGGCCTCCAGTTGCTCGTTCCACCGCAGGAGGTACCCCTCGGCGTCGAAGCTGTACAGCACGTCCGGCAGCGCATCGAAGATGCTGTCGACCGTCCGCTTTTCCTCCTTGAGCCGGCGCCGTCTGGCCCGTTGCTCGGTTACGTCCCGGGAGACGCCCGCGACTCTGACAACCGACCCGTCCCGGTCGAAGATGGGTTCGGCGTGTATCGACACGCGCCGGCGGAACTCCTCCTCGGGGTTGACCTGGAGTTCGAAGTCGACGGACTCGCCGTCCATGAGGCTGTCCATCGCCATCTTCACCCGCGAACGGTCGTCCGGGTGGACGGCCTCGAGGAACGACGTCGGGTCGTCGCGGAGAGCGCTCTCGGAGTGGCCCCACAGGTCGGCGTACGCGGAGTTGACGAACAACACCTCCTCCCAGTCGGCGGACAGGAGCCACAGCACGTCATCGGTGGCCTCGGTCAGTTCGCGGACTTTGGTCTCTGTGTTGTTCGGCGTCGGCGTGGCGGCCTCGACGATACGGTCCACGAGCCGTCGACGTCTGTCGACCGCCTCGTCGAAGTCGTTGGCGACGTACTCGGTGACGTCGGCGGAGACAGCCTCGCTGGCAATCCGTTCGGTGCCCGACGAGGGGTGCAGCACGAACGGCAGTTCCGAGTCGAGGTCACGGACGTGTTGGAGGAACGTGACCCCGTTCTCGTCGGGCAGTTCGTACGTCGACAGCACGCAGTCGAAGGTGTCGCGCGAGAGGCGGTCGAGCCCGTCCTGGACGCTGTGCGTCGTCTCGACGGCGAGTTCGTCCGATTCGGAGAGCGCGCCCGGCGGGACGGCTACGGCGTCGCTGGCGTCGTGGACGTAGAGCGTCCGAACCGCATCCATGATTAGAGTTTCCGACCGCGAATATAACAGCTTCGGAACGTCTTTATTTCCAACACATCCGCGGGCTCATACTGTCGGCTGTAATTTTTTCCAAGTTTTCCTGCGATATCCGACGAGAAATCGTCCAAAGATTCGTTTTCCGACGGAACCCCTTACAAAGCTACAGCTGGTAGTATCAGTCCTCGGCCGGGCCGCCGAGGGGAACGCCGGCGTCCGCGTCGGCTTGGGCCCGCCAGAGGGCCGCGTACTCGCCGTCGGCGCTCAGGAGCGCCTCGTGGGTGCCGGACTCGACGATGCGGCCGTCCTCCATGACCACGATGCGGTCGGCCGTCCGAATCGTCGACAGCCGGTGGGCGATGACGAATGCGGTCCGGTCCTCGATGAGGCGGGTGAGGCTCTCTTGTATCAGCTCCTCGGTCTCGGTATCGACGTCGCTCGTCGCCTCGTCGAACACGATGACCGCCGGATCGTTCAGCAGGGCCCGGGCAATGGCGAGCCGCTGGCGCTGGCCGCCGGAGAGCTTCACGCCGCGCTCGCCGACCAGCGTGTCGTAGCCCTCCGGCAGGTCGGCGATGAACTCGTGGGCCTCGGCGGCCCGCGCGGCCTCGACGACCCGCTCTCGGGCCTCGCCGTCGGTCTCGCCGCGCCACTCGGCCGCCAGCACCTCGTCGTCGCCGTAGGCGACGTTCTCGGCGACCGACCCCGAGAAGAGATACGGGTTCTGCTCGACGACCGCGATCTCGTCTCGGAGCGTCCCCAGGGCGTACTCGCGGACGTCGGTCCCGTCGACCCGGACCGACCCGACGTCGACGTCGTGGAACCGCGGCAGGAGCTTCAGAAGCGTCGATTTGCCCGCGCCGGTCGGCCCCGCCAGTCCGACCGTCGTTCCCGCGGGCACGTCGAGGGAGACGTCTTCGATGACCGGCTCGCGGTCGCCGTAGCCGAACGTGACGCCCTCGTAGGTCACGTCGCCGTTCACGCCGTCGGGGTCGTACGGCGAGTCGGGTTCGGTGACGGTCGGCTCCTTGCCGAACAGGCCGAACACTCGTTCGGCGCTGGACTTCGCCAGCTGGTACTTGTTGGCCGACTTGCCGACCCGCCGCATCGGCGAGTACAGCCGCCGGAGATACAGGAAGAACAGCGCGAAGGCGCCGGCCGACAGCGCCCCCGGGTCCCCGAGGATGATATCGGTGCCGCCGACCCACAGCACGAGCACGAACACGACGCCGGTGGTGAGCCGGAGCGACGCGAAAAAGGCCCGCCGGACCCGCAGCGCGGCCACCTTCTCGTCGTGGTAGCGCTGGCTCTGGTCGGCCACCCGCTCGCGCTCGAACTCGTAGCGGTCGAACGTCTTGATGACCGCCGACCCGCCGAGGTTGTTCTCCAGGCGGGTGTTCAGCCGCGCGACCGTCTCCCGGATGGACTTGTACCGCGGCTCGATCCAGGTGAGAAACAGCCCGCTTGCGACGCCGATGATCGGAACGGGCGCCAGCGCTATCAGCGTCAGTTTCGGCGAGTACGTCCACAGCACGACCGAGATGCCCCCGACCGTCGCTACGACGCGAATCATCTGGCGGAACTCCGTGTTGAGGAACTGCTCGAGACGGTTGATGTCGCTGTTAAGGATAGACATCATCCCGCCGGTCTGGTGGGAGACGAAGAAGTCCATCGAGAGCCGCTGGATATGGTCGTAGGTGTCGTTCCGGAGGTCTCGCTGGACCTTCTGTGCGGTCGACTGTAGCAGGTACCGCGAGGCGAACCGGGTCGCCGACCTGATCAGGTACGCCAGCACCGCGATGATGACCAGTTGCTCCAGGAGCGCCACCCGGGCGGCCCTGCCGGCGATGTCGCCGGCCGGCACGAGGCCGACGTCGGCCAGCAGTCCCGGCTCACCGGATCCCAGGATAACGCGGTCGATGGCCGTCGCGACCACGATGGGCGGGACGAGCCGGGCGAACCGCGTCCCGAAGGAGGCAAGAACGCCGGCCGTCAGCCGCGGCCAGTACGGCCGGGCGTACGCCAGCAGACTTCGTATCGGGTGACCGTCGAGGGTCTCGCGGGCGTCCTCGAAGCCGCCCTGTTCGTCCGACATACCCGGGATTGGGAGGTCGGCCCCAAAGATGCCGTGCTCGCGGCCGGCCTCACCGCGGACACGGCGGCGGGCCGCGGACGGCGGTCACAGCTCCACCGTCGTGGTCGGGTCCTCGAGATCCCACAGCAGTTCCGGCAGGAAGGCCTCGAGGTTGTCGACGACCCGGCGCTCGCTGGCGCTCAGCCCCTCGCAGTGTTCGTGGACCTCCTCGCGGACCGTGACGCCGATGTCGCCCGACTCGACGGGAACCTCCGGAACACCGAACAGCGCGCCGGCTTCCAGTCGTGGTCGGCGTGCAGCGCACGGAGGCTGTTCTCGCCGAGGAAGTAGCAGGCTCTTCGTAGTGATTATCATAACCGTTTGCCGGCACGACCGCCCGCAGTCGGGCGGTCGATCCGGTAATGACGTACAGCAGTCACTGTCAGTCGTCGGCGGTGTGGGGGTGGTCGTCGACCTTCGGCTCCCGGCGAACGAACTCGCGGCTCCGGAGTTCGGTGACCGCCGCCGACAGCGACTTCCAGGCGGCCGACTTTAGCAGGTCCCTCTCGTACAGCAGCACCCCGTGCCGGCGGCACCACGTGCAGTCGTCGATGCACTCGAAGGTCAGCGAGGGGTCGAAGTCAACGACGGCCTCCTTGCCGGGGGACACCTCGACGCGCACACCGGTCGTCGGTCCGCCGACGACAAGGGGGTGTCGGACCGCGACGAATAGGGCGGCACCGCCGGAGAGCGGCCGTTGCCAGTCAGGTGAGACGGCCGCTCCGGCAGCGCCCTGACCGGCCTCGATGCCAGCCCCCGTCTCACATCCGGCTCGCGTCCCGCCGGTATCGGACGTTCCCGTTCTGGTGCTCGACGACGATGCCCCGGTCGAACACTCTCGCAAGGCGCTTTGCCTCCCGCTCGGCCGGACGCATATAATCGTGTGTGAAAACCGCTTCCCCCATCGGCCCGAGTCTGACCTCCCACTCGTCGTTCTCGTAGACGACGTAGTAGCGTCGAGCCATACTCTTACCCAACGCGGAGGAGTCCTAACTCTTTCGCCGAACAGTTCCGTCGGCCGGGCATCGGACCAGTCTGGGACCTTCACAGTGATTACTGTACCTGTTTACCGGTACGACCGCACGTCGTCGTGCGGTCGATACCGAAATGACGTACAGTAGTCACTATCAGTTCCGACGGCGCGGCGACCGAGGCGTGCGGCCGACGTCGGACGAGCACAATCTGTTCCGGAGTCGCCCGTTAGCTCCGGAGGGCCGCAAGCACCGTCCCGACCTGCTTTCGGCCGTTCTCGTACAGCGCCCGCGGGAACCGCCGCCGGGAGTGATCAATGGCCTCTCCGAGAGCGGCGTCGGCGTCCTCGGAGACGCCGGGGCCGTGCCCCGAGAAGACCCGCTCCGGCGAGAGGTCGCCGAGGGCGTCCCGCGGCGGCATCAGCCGGCGCAACAGCATCACGCCGAGTCGCTCGTCGCCGACCCGCATGTAGTCGGCACCGCCAACCGATTCGGAGACGGCCAGCGTCTCGCCGTCGTAGAGGGCGTACTCCTGCCAGGTCTCGCCGCTGTGGGCCACCTCCAGCAGTTCGTAGCCGCTGGCGGTGTCGCCGACGGCCAGCCGGTCGACCGGGGCGTCCACGCCCCCGGCGACGCCGGTTATCGGCTCCGGTAGCGTCACCGCAACGTCGTAGCGCTCGGCGAAGACGGCGGCGTCGCGGGCGTGGTGGTTCGACAGGACGACGACGCCCGCGACCTCGCCGAGCGGCTCGATGAGGTCCCCGATGCCATCGGCGTCCACCGGGTCGACCAGCCACACGCCCGCCGCCGTCGCCAGTGCGTGGCCGGCCCGCTCCATCGTCTCCTCGGGGTGGGCGATCCAGCCGACGCCGCCGTCGAAGCGGTCGATCTCCTCGAACCCGGTCGCGCGCTCGGTCACCTTCGCCGGCACGGCCCTACCCGCGTTCGAGCCCCACTAAGTTCCTGTCCTCGTAATGATTGCTGTGACTGTTTGTCGGTACGATCGCTCGCAATCGATTGGTCGATCGGGTACTGACTCACAGCAGTTATTATCAGCTGTACTCCCGCCAGCGGTTGCCACACTCGGTGCATTTGAAGAAGCGCGTCGGCGGCTCGTCGGCGGAGGCGGTCTGCTTTATCGTGTACCACGCCTCGCCGTTACCGCACTCCTCGCAGGTGACGTCCTCGGCGGTCGGCTTGCCCTCGAAGTCGGCGTCCGCCGAGGACTCGATGACGTCGTCGTCGGACTGGGCCTCGGTGGAGACGAACCGCTCAGCCTGCGCCTCGTCCCGCGACTGGGTCGCTCCGCAGGACGAACAGACCATCTCACCGTCCTCGGAGTGCATCATCGAACCGCACTCGTCGCAGAACTGCATGGCTGTTCGAACGGGTGGTGCCGTCAAAAGCGTACGGTTCGTTGACCTCCGCCCACCCGTTTACGGGTGGGCTTCCGCTCGCTACGGGTCACTCCTCCTCGAGGACGTCGGCGGTCTCGCGGCGCTCGCGGACGACCGGGCAGTTCCGGACCTGGAACCGCTCGCTGTCGATTACCTCGACGATCTCCGTGCCCGGGTGGCCGCAGGCGATGTCCGGCGGCTTCGAGAGGTACTGACACCCCTGACAGTACCGGTTCTTCGGGACGACGGCTTCCTCGTCGTCGGTCTCAACGGCCGCCTCGGCGTGCTCCGTCGGGCTCTCATTAGCAAGTTGGCTGAACAGGTCGCCCTCCCCGGACGCGGGGGCTTCGCCGGCCGAGAGCTCCGCCCACAGCTCCTCGTCGTCGATGTCCTCGCGGTCCAGCCCCTCAAAGAACTCCTCGAACTTGTCGTCCCGGCCGTCGCGGGGCTCCTCACTCATCGGGGTCCTCCTCGTCGGGGTCCTCTTTGTCGGAGTCCGGCCGGGTGAGCTTCCCCTGGGTGAGGACGACGCCGGTGGTGGTGACGTCGCGCACCTCGGCCCCGCAGTGCGGGCAGGCCGGCTCGGTCAACAGCGGAATGGAGACGGACTGCTCGCAGTCGGGGCAGCTCGCCTCGGTGACGCCCTTCCGGTTGGCCGCCTGCCGGAGCCGGTCGAGTTCGCGGTTCGGTTCTGTGCCGTCCTTGTCGTCCTGCCGCTGGAGCCGGACGGCGACCCGCGCCAGTGTGTCGAGTTCCGTCTCCACGTCGGCGAAGTCGTCCTCCAGTTCTGTCACCGACATCGAGAGGTCCCCCAGGTCGCTCGCGAGGTCGTCGACGTGGTCGGTCAGCCGCGTCACCTCCTCGTGGGTGTGGTCTTCCATCGCCCGGTTCCGGAGCGCGTCGCGCAACTGGAGGACCCGGTTGCGGAGCGCCTCGAGGTCCTCCTCGAGGTTCTCCTCGAGGTCGTCAATGCGGCGCTGGGTCGTCTCGATGTCCCGGTCCTGGCGGTCGAGGCGGTCCTTTAGTTCCGCCCGGACCCGCTCTTCGATGTCCGCGGCGTCGGCCGGCGGGGCCGCGCCGTCCTCGAGGTCCGCGGTTGCGCGGTAGGCACCCAGCACCTGCACCACGAGTTCCTCGCGGTTCACCCCCACCGATTCGGCCCGTTCTTCGACCCACTCCTCTAGCGGTGGCGGCAGCGTTACCGAAAGCTTACCCCCCTCAGTGGACTCGGTGGCCATCGTCGCGGCGTAGTGCCGACGTGCAGTTAAGCATTCGCCCGCTATCAGTCCTCGTTACCGGATCTTCCGGACGTCACTGATGTCGAATCCGGCGTCGCCGATCTCGGTCTCGAAGCGGACGATGTTTTCATCCTCGATGCGGGAGAGCACGCCGCGGAACTGCTGGACGATCATCGTGCGGGCGCGGGCCGACCCGCCGCTCTCCCATTCGAACAGCAATGTCCCGTCGGCGGCGTCGACCAGTTGGCCGTGCTGTTGGTCGTCCAGGGTTTCGTTGTTGACGTGGACGAGGATGAGGCCGCCCCACTCGTGGGCGGCCCGGGAGAGCCCCTTCATTAGAACGGGGATGTCGCTGAACGGCAGGTCGGCGTTCCGGGCGCCGACGAGGTCCGCGATGGAGTCGATGACGACGACGTTGCCGGCGCCGTGTTTCGTCAGTCGGTCGCCGAGCGCCTCCGGAACCCCCTTTCGGTCCTGGGACTGGCCGAGCTCCGAGATGCTCTTCGTCCGCTCGGAGTACCACTCCCGGGGAACCGGGCTGAGGCGGAAGAACTCCGGCGAGAGGTCGTGGAACTCGACGTTCTCGATGCTCTCCTCGACGATCTCCTCGTCCATCGCCAGCGACATCTCGCGTTCGACCTGCCGCGCCTCGGAGGTAAAGGAGACTCCCGGGCGCCGGCCCCGGCGTGTCCCGACAGGAGGACGACGCTGCCCGGCGGCGCGCCGCCACCGATGGTGGTGTCGAGCCGTCGTATCCCGAAGGGAATGCGGTCCATACCCCCACGTTCGGTCGTGGGCACTTAAATAGTTGAGCCTGCGGGCGGTCACTCGACAGTGATGCGGGCCCCATCGTTGCCGGGTTTGACGACCCGGACCGTCCCGCCGGCGCCGACCTCGTCCAACGCCGTCTCGGCGGCCGTCCGTGCCCCGTCGGCCATCGAGACGTCAGTCACCCCGTAGACGGTCGGCCCCCACGACGACTGTCCGACGCCGCGGACGGACGGCACCTCTGCGAGGGCGTCGACGAGTCGGCCGGCCGGCGGGCGGTAGACCCCACCCTGCTGGTCGGCGTACCAGGCACCGTTGAGGCGGCCGAACGCCGCGACGGCGTCGCCGAACGCCTCCAGACGACCCTCCGCGGCCGCCGGCAGGAGCCGACGGGCGACCAGCGCCGCCGCCTCGTCGGCAACGGCGGGGTCGGCATCCTCGACGACCGCCCGCATGCTCTCGTCCTCGTCGTCGCCGGTGCGTCCCGGGTCCGCGTCGGGCACGGCGAGGACGAACCGCCACGCCTCCGGCAGGTCGTGGCGCGCGACGATAGCCGGCACCGTCCACTCGCCGTCGGCGGGCCGGTCGGTCGTGAACCGCTCCGTGGGGTGGCCGGCATCGACGACGAAGCCGCCAGCCTCGAAGGCGGCGACGCCGACGCCGCCGCGACCCCCCCGGCCCATGGCCGGCGCCCGCTCTCGGACCGCCGGCGGCCGGTCGTGGGCCCGTGCGACCGCCGCAAGCGTCGCCAGCGCGGCCTGCGTCCCGCTGCCGAGGCCGACGTGCCGGGGCAGCGTCCGCTCGACGGTCACCCGGGCGCCGGGAACGCCGAGCAGGTCACACGCCACCGCCGCACAGTCGGCGACCAGCGGGTCCGAACAGACCACCGACTCCGCGGGTTCGGCGGTCAGCTCGACGCAGGGGTCCGCCAGCGCGACACCGACCCCGCCGTAGAGGCGCTCGTGGGCCAGCGAGAGGTTCTGAAAGCCGAAGTGCAGGCGGCCGCCGGCCTCGACCCGGACCGTCATCGTCCGCGGTTCGGGCCTCGCCCGGTTGTGGGTTTCGGCGCTGGCAACCCGCTACAGGTCTCGGGCGCCCGACGTGCCGCAGTTCACTGCCGCAGTCCGGACTACTGCCGCTTTTCCGCGCAGGCCGAAAGCCCAACATAGCCCCGCCAGCAAAAACTGGCCCGTACACGGGTGATTAAGTCGCTCGGCGGCAATTGGACGGCATGAGCGAACAACAACCCCGGGACGGCGACCCGGAAACGACCGGAAAGCCCGACGACCTCCGGAGCAGCGAGGTCACCGAGGGGACCGAGCGGGCCCCCCACCGGGCGATGTTCCGCGCGATGGGGTTCGACGACGAGGACCTGGCCTCGCCGATGGTCGGCGTCGCCAATCCCGCCGCCGACGTCACG
>PXSE01000042.1 GCA_003022905.1 Halobacteriales archaeon QS_9_68_42 | reverse complement strand
GACGGCGGCCGCGAGGTTGCCGCCGGCGCTGTCGCCGGCCACCGCCACCCGGTCGGGGTCGCCCTGCAGGTCGGCGGCGTGGGTCGCCGCCCACTCGGCCGCCCGGTAGCAGTCCTCGAACCCCGCAGGGAAGGGGTGTTCC
The DNA here is from genome assembly GCA_003022905.1 of Halobacteriales archaeon QS_9_68_42. The sequence goes on along the minus strand of PXSE01000042.1, from coordinate 9,882 downwards.
GGCGCGCGCCGGTAGTCGACGGAGACGACGACGCAGTCGGTCTCGTTCGTCAGCAACCGGCAGGGCCCCTCGTAAGCGTCCAGCGACCCCCGGACCCACCCGCCGCCGTGGAAGAAGACGACGACCGGGAACGGCCCCTCGCCGTCCGGGAGGTAGACCCGGAGCGGCACCGGGCCGTTCGGGCCCTGTATCTCGAGGTCGGTGACCGTCCCGACGGGCTCGGGGTCCTCGACGGCGAAGAGGTTCTCGAGCATTTTGCGGCCCGTCGCCACCGACAGCGTCGAGGACGGCGGTGCGACGCCGGCGTTCAACTCCTCCAGCATCGCCGCGGCCTGCGGGTCGAGGTCGGAGTCGGTCACGCGCTCTCACCGGGTTCGGTGACGGGGGACGGACCGCCGACGGGCGGCCGTCCGGGTTCGCTCGGGGGACGCTGCGGTCGCATACCGTTTTCTTGGCGGTACCCCTATCAAAAACCGGAGGTTCGAGTATCAACCGCGGGCGCTAACTGTCGACCTGTTCCAGCGCCTCGACGAGGCTCCTGAGGATCTTCTTCTCGCCGCGGCGCATGTTCTTGGAGACGGCGGTCGTCGAGACGTCGAACTCGTCGGCCAGCGTCGACAGCGTCGCCTCCCGGGGGCTCTCGAAGTAGCCGGCGTCGGCGGCCGTCCGGATGGTCTCCTCCTCGACGGCCGACAGCGACCGGCAGGCGTCCAGCATCGCCGTCGCCGCGTCGGCGTTCATTATCACGTCGAACAGCTGATCGAGTTCGAGGTTGGAACGGGCGGTGACCTCGTAATGGTTGTTCTTGTCGAGTTCGTACAGCGTTCCGTCGGCGGCCCCGCCGTCGTCGAAGCCGACCTGCCACCGCTCGGAGCCGTCCTCGATGTGGAACGGCCCGGTAATGTAGCCGCCGCCCTCGTGGATGGTCCTCATGGCGTCAGTCTCCTCGATGACCGCCCGTATCATCGCGGTGTCGCCCTGCCTCGTGAACAGCCGGTAGTCGGTCATGTTCTCGTGGGCCCGCAGCGCCGACAGCCCGTTGTCCAGCGCCCCCCTGTCCGCGGCCTCGGTTGCCAGTGCATCGTCGAGAACGCCACCTCGTGGTCGACGGTCGTGTCGATGAAGGGGCAGTCGAACTGCTCCATCTCCATGGTGACGTCCAGCATGATTTCATACTTTCGTGTCCACGCACATAACCGTTACACCACCGTTCAGTCCCCCCGGGCCGAATCGCCGTTCGGCGGCGCTCCGGTCGGGCGTCAGCCGCGCCCGCCGCCGGCTCCAGTCGCCGACCCACTCGTAGGGCCGGCCGTGCTCGTGGGGGACGCGCCGCCCCGGGGGGCCTCCTCAGACATGCCGGTCCGCCGCCCCCGAGCGTTCCCGCCGACTCGCTATCGCTCGTTGGTCGGCGGCCCCGTTCCGTCCCATACCCTCCCGTCGGTACAGCCCCAGTTCAAACGGGGGAATTCACAGAATATAAGGCGGATGCCACGGGGTCGTCCGAAAGGCGAAGCCTTTTGAGATGACGAGACGCCTCCGGCGTCTCGAACCATTTGACCCCGAGGTCGTTGACATATCAACCCGGACGCCTTTGCACGGGCCTGTCACAACTGACTTTACGCGCAACGGAGCCTGATTCCCCATGAGCGACCCGATTCCCGGCCTCGACCGACGACAGTTCCTGCGGGCGGCGACCGCCAGCGGCGCGCTGGCGGCGACCGGGACCGCCGCGGCGAACCACGACGACGTCGAGGGCAACCCCTTCGCCGGCCTCGGCGGCACCCAGTGCGACGTCGACCGCACCGACGACCGCTACCTGCCGTTCGATACCGGCGGTGTCTACGGCGGCTGGGGCGGCCACAAGTACCACGCCACCGACCCCGGGCTCCCGGGCGGCGAGAACCCGGTCGTATTCGTCCACGGCAACACCCGCGACGCCTGCGACTGGTCGGACCACGCCACCCGCTACCTGCGACGCGGCTACGGCGGTGACCAGCTGTGGTCGATCACCTTCGAGAACGAGAGCGCCACCCACGACGAGATGGCCCGCCAGCTGGACGAGTTCGTCTCGAACGTCCTCGACTACACCGGCGCCGACACCGTCGACGTGGTGAGCCACAGCCTCGGCGTCACCGGCGTCCGGTTCTGGATGGCCGACAGCGACGAGTTCGCCGACATCAACGAGCGGTTCGACGTCGGGGTCGGCCCCCGGTACGACGTCGTCGACACCTTCGTCGGCTGCGCCGGCGCCAACGAGGGCACCTCGACCTGCGGCCCGGGCTGTTCGCAGGGTCCCGGCGCCAACCGGGTCTGTGGGTTCATTTCGCCGGACTGCACCCAGCCGGGCGGGCCGCTGCACCGCCTCAACAACCCCGACGAAACGCCCGGCGACGTCGACTACTACACCATCCGAGGGAACCTGGACTACTTCTTCGCCGACAACCCCGACAGCCCCAAGCTGGAGGGCGCAAACGCCAACGTGACCCTCTCGGCGCGGGCGCACAACGCCGCCCGCGCAAGCGAGCCGGCCATCGAGTTCATCTACCAGTGGGTCACCGACTCCGACGCCGGCCGGCCGGCCCGCGAAACCGATGTCGACGTCGGGGGAACCCGCGAGACCGACGGCAGCGTCTACGTCGGGAGCGGCACCGCGAGGGTCGGGCTGTCGGTCGACGCCGAGGCACCCGTCCTGCTCCGCGACCGGGTGCCCTACGCCGCCGACATCTACACCGAGCGCGACGAGTCCATCACCGCGGTCGCGCCGCGGCCCCACCTTGGCGTCCGGGAAGTCTACTTCGAAGCTCCGGCCGGTAGCTACAATCTGGAGTACCTCGTCGACGTGCCCGAGGAGTCCGGCCGCTACGAGTTCGGCCCCGCGGAGGTTCGCAGTCCCGACGCCACCCGGTGGGCCGAGGTGCCCGACACGACGACGGAATTCTACGTCGCCGGCGGCGAGCTCTAATAATGATTACCGTAAGTCATTTCGGTATCGACCGCACGACAGCGTGTGGTCGTACCGGCAAACAGTTACAGTAATCATTATGACGCGGCGTCGGACTGCCCCACCGGAAGGTCATCACCGCCCGGAGAGCCGTCTCGCACCGGCGCCGACGAGAAACGCGGCCCCGCCGAACAGGAGCGCGCCGAGCAGGAACATCGGTATCGACTCGACGGCGAGTTCGAGTTCGCTCCTCGGCGTGAGTAGCACGTCGCTGAGGCGGACCGTCGTGTAGCGAGGCGAGGAGTACTTCTTACCACGGAGGTAGCCGACGACGGGCGGGAAGATAGTCATCCACAGTAACAGGAGGGACACGCTGCCAACTCCCGGGAAGGCGCCGCCCCGTGCCCATCCGGCGTACGCGGCGACGACGAGTCCGGCCGAGAACACGATGAAGCCGAGGTCCCATCCGCTGAGCGGGATCACGACATCCAATCGGGCGAGGAAGGCAAGCGTACACCCGGCCAGCAGACCAACGGTCGCGGCTGCGATGCGTCGGCGGGGCCGTCGCGTGCCGAGGAGCGCCCGTCTGGAGGCGTTCATGCGTGGAAGCGGTGTGCGCGTCCGTCTATATCTAATGTGCAAGTCAGAGATGAAGTCGGCGCCGCCGGCCGTGTCTCGGGGCTCCCCGAAAGGCGCGGCCGTCGGTCGGTTCGGCGGCCATCCCGAACCCTGCACCGTGTTCGCATATGAACCCGGGAAGCCATACCGTCGCGTACCCCAGGCCGTGGCATGAGTTCACAACCGGACGCGGGCGAAGACGAGCTCTCGCCGCCGCCGATAACCGGAGACCGGGTGCTGCAGTTGGACGACGAGCGGTTCCACCCCGACAACGTCGCGATTGTGACGGGGGCGGCGTCGGGCATCGGGCGGGCGACGGCCATCGCCCTGGCGGTCAATGGCCTGACCGTCGTCGGCCTCGACGTCGACGAGGTGGGGCTGGACGACACCGTCGAGAGGGTCGAATCGCTGGACGCCGACGGTCGGGCCGTCGCCGCCGCGGCCGACCTGACTGACGACGCCGAGACCGAGGCCGCAGTCGAGGCCGCCGCCGAGGAGGGACAGATACGCTACCTCGCCAACATCGCCGGGATGCAACATATCTCCCCCATCTCCGAGTTTCCGATGGAGACCTACGACACCATGACCGACGTGATGGTCCGGGCGCCGTTCCTGCTGTCGAAACTGGTGACCCCGCACGTCCGGGCGACCGAGGACGGCGTCGGCGCAATCGGCAATATGTCGTCGGTGCACGGCCGCTACGCCACCCGGGACAAGGCGACCTACATCACCGCCAAACACGCGCTCAACGGGCTGACGCGCTCCATCGCCGCCGAGGGCGACGGCACGCTCCGTGGCTTCTCGATCAGCGCCGGCTACGTTCTGACGCCGCTGATGGCCGACCAGATAGCCGACACCGCCGAGAAGCGCGGCATCACCGAAGACGAGGTCATCGAGGACGTGATGCTCGGGCAGGCCCGCACCAAGGAACTGATGATGCCGGTGGAGGTGGCGAACCTCTACGTGTTCGGCTTCTCCTCGCACGCCCGTCACCTCAACGGCGGCGACCTGCTGTTCGACGGCGGCTACACGAAGACCTACGAGTAGTCGCGTGGCAGGTTTCCGGTCCGATGAACTGCTGCATTACGTGTCAACAAATTCATCGAGATATATGAAAGATCAGGTACTGAATCAAGCGTAATTCCAGTATTACATCTCCTCGTCTGCTTCGACCGCGATATTGGAGTCAGATATCGATATGTTAAGTAGAAGTTCTAACTTATTATCTTCCCTATCCTGAATCGTGTCCGTAAACCAGTATTCACCAGAGGCGAGACACTGTGTATCGTCACTCTTGGTGAATACGCTATACGTTTCTCGAAACGCTTCCTTGGAGTTTATACTGTGCCACACCTCTATATCTCTGGCTAAGAGATTATTTTTCGAGTATCGCCAACACTCCCCGGACGTTTCTTCAGGGGGGTCATTTGGTCCAACATCAGTTTTTGGGAGTAATATGATTTTGAATCCGGGTCCGTCATCGTATCTCGGAACGATGGTTTCTTTGGCCGATATTTCGATTTCCTGTTCGCCTGAATTCGTCAGCTCGGTCCGTATCCTTGCCGGTGAATCCGTGGAGCGCTGTTCGAGAACTGTGGCTGAATATGTTAGATTGTTGACGGTGCCAGAAAAAAAGACTCTTCGTTCCTGAAGGGTCGGCCACCTCCGAGACATCCAATGAGGGTAATCGAAAGACTCGATGATATACCCGCGAGCACTTGTCTCCTATTATATTGCACAGTTCGAACATGAAGTCAAAATACAAAAATTTTGAGCCGACGTATTTCTTACAATCTAAACTGCTCCCCGCTCATGTCCTTTCCCAGTAAAATGGAGACCAACCCACAGCTATAGGTGGAATACCAGATTTCAGGTAGCAAGGGGCGTCACCCCCGTCACAACCGGTTGCCGTGGGAACGGTTTAGTGTCGTCCGCCCGTCGCTGTAGCCATGCCCGGGATGGTCCCCAAATTCTCCCTGCCGAACGTCGGCCCCGGTCCCGACCCGCTGTCGCTGTCGGACCTCGAGACCGACTTCGCGGTGCTGTTCTTCCAGCGAGACTTCTACTGCACGAACTGCCGAAAACAGGTCCAGGCGCTGGCCGACCGATACGACGCGTTCCGCGACCGGGACGCCGAGGTGATCTCCATCCTCCCGGAACCGCGCGAGCAGGCCCGCAACTGGCAGGATCGCTACGACCTCCCGTTCCCCCTGCTGTCGGACCCGGACGCCGCCGTCAGTGACACCTACGACCAGCCGGTCAGGTTCGGGCTGCTCGGGAAAATCAGCGACTTCTTCGGCCGGATGCCCGAAGTCGTGGTCGTTGACCTCCGCGGCGACGAGCCCGAACTGACGTGGGCGTACCGGGGCTCCTCAACGTTCGACCGGCCCGACCTCAAGGAGGTCCTGTCGGTGCTTCCCGACCTGCGGGCTCACGGGTAGATGGCGCTCTCCGGGGGTTCGACTCGGGAGTACTGACTGCCGTCAATAAAAAAGAGGACTCTCGGCCGGGTTACGTCTACCGGTAGCCGGTGGCGCGGACGAACGCAACCGCTAACTTGACACTGGGCGATGGCTCCTCCATGGAACTCGAGAAGTACTGGGGCGTCGGCCCGAAGACGACGGCGACCCTCGAATCGACCATCGGCCGGGAAGCCGCCGCCGAAGCCATCGAGACGGGCGACGTCTGGACACTCATCGACGCCGGCGTCGACCGCCACCGGGCGACCCGGGTTCTCCGTCGCGCGCGCAGCGAGGAGGGCATGAGCCTGTTGGCGACCCCCGACGCGAGGTCGGTGTACAAGGAACTCATCGAACTGGCCGTCGAGTTCGCGGTCAACGACGACGCGGCGGGCCGGGTGCGGACGCTGACGCCGCTGACCGACCGCGCGGCCATTGAGGAGCGACTCGACGCCGTCGAGACCGCCGTCGAGACGTGGGCCGGCCTCGACGACCCGACCCGAGAGGCGGTGCTCGCGGCCTTCGCGGAGCACGACCCCGCCGAGGGCGGCCGGCTGGCGGCCGTCCGAGCGGTCGTCGCCCTCGAGGAGGCGGGCGTCTCGGGGGCGGCCTTCGAGCCGATAGCCGGCCTGGACGCCGACCAGTTGGCCGACGCCGCGACCGCCCTGGAGGCGCTCTCGGACGGCCGGCTTGCCGGCGCCGACGAGGAACTCGACCGGCTCCGGACCGACCGGGAGGCCGTCGACGCGATGGTCGCAAACGCCGCCTCGGTGGTCGAGGAGTTGCGCTCGGGGGGCGTCCGCGACACGGCCGGCTTCCGGGAGGGGCTCGTCGAGCACCTGCGGGCGGAGACGACGGTCGACCCCGCCCGAGCCCGGGAGGCAGTGGTAACGGAAGCCGCCGACGCGACGGCGTTCGTCACCGAGACGCTGCGAGCGCTCCGGGCGGACCTCGATGCGGCCATCGACGAGCGGGAGACGGCCGTCCGCGAGGGTCTGGAGGCCGACGTCGAGGCCGCCGGCGGAGACGTCGACCGCGCCCGCCGGGCGGTCGCCGAGGTCGGACGGGACCTCTCCGTCGCCCGGTTCGCCGAGGCCCACGACCTCACCCGCCCCGAGTACGTCGAGTGGGGGACGCTCGCCGTCGAGGGCGCCCGGAACCTCTCGCTTGCGGCCGCCGAGGCATCCGTCCAGCCGGTGACGTACGGCCTCGGCGACCACGCGTTCAACCCGCCGACGGGACAGCAGGTGTCGGTGCTCACCGGCGCCAACAGCGGCGGCAAGACGACGCTCTTGGAGACGCTGTGTCAGGTTCAGTTGCTCGCCCACATGGGCCTGCCGGTGCCGGCCGAGCGGGCCGTCGTCTCGCCGTGCGACCGCATCGTCTTCCACCGCCGCCACGCCAGCTTCAAGGCCGGCGTCCTGGAGTCGACACTGCAGTCGGTCGTCCCGCCGCTGGTCTCCGGCGACCGGACGCTCATGCTGGTCGACGAGTTCGAGGCCATCACCGAACCCGGCCGGGCGGCAGACCTGCTGTACGGCCTGGTCAACCTGACCGTCGAGGAGGGCGCGCTGGGAACGTTCGTGACGCACCTGGCGGACGACCTCGAGCCACTGCCGGAGGCGGCCCGGACCGACGGCATCTTCGCCGAGGGGCTGACCGACGAGCTCGAACTGGAGGTGGATTACCAGCCCCGGTTCGGCGAGGTGGGGCGGTCGACGCCGGAGTTCATCGTCTCGCGGCTGGTCGCCGACGCCGACGACCGCGAGGAGGCGGCCGGCTTCCGGACGCTGGCCCGGTCGGTCGACACCGACGCCGTCCAGCGAACGCTCTCGGACGTCGAGTGGACCGACAGCGAGACGTAGCGCGGCGTCGCACAGCCGACGGCCGGTCTGCTGCCGGCCGTTAGCCGGCGACCGTTAGTCGGCCCGCTCCAGTCGCTTGGCCCGCTGGAGCGCCTCGTAGTAGGTCGCGGCGTCGGCCTCGCGGACGAACGCCGCCAGTTCTTCGTGGCCCAGGTCCAGCGCCGCAAAGCGGGCGCCCATGTAGTTGTGCTCGTGGTCGAGGTCGCCCGTCTCCAGGACGTCCCGGAGCTGTCGGACCACCTCGTCGGTGATGTCGATTCGTGTCATGTGTGCTGTTTGGCGGTGTCGTAGGCCTCCTGCACCCGCTGGAACTCCTCCTCGTCGCCGCCGTGGTCGGGGTGGACCTCCTTGACGCGCCGGCGGTAAGCCCGGCGGACGGCCTCGGCGTCGGCCCCGCTCGGCAGTCCGAGCACGTCGTAGGCGGCGTCCGCCGGCGGCAGACGCCCGTCGGGCTCGTCGTCGTCGGAGTCGTTCCCGAACGACAACTCCGGCGTCTCGAAGGGCAGTCGGTTGCCGAGCGCGACGCCCGGCATTTCGTGTTCGGCCAAGATCGCGTGGGTCGGCGTCGCCTCCAGTGCCAGGAATGTCCGGGCGTCGAAGGTGACCGCCACGTCGCGCCCCGGCAGAAAGAAGGCGACCCGGTTGCCGGCCACGTCGGCGTCCTCGACGAACCGCTCGCCGATTCGCCCCAGGTACTCCCGGATCTCGGCGCGACGAATGGCTTCCGTCGAGCGCCCTCCGTCATATGTTCGCCCCTCGGAGCCGGCGTCCGGGTCCGGCTGTCCGTCGAGGAAAACGCGCTCGCCGACCAGGAACGTCACCGCGACGCCGAGGCTCATGAGGGCACCGGCGGCGACGCCGAGGTACAGCCAGCGCGGCAGCGCGAACAGCAGTTCGGCAACCACTACCCCTTCGTTGGACCGAACCGCATAAGAGAGTGTTGGAGCCGGCCCCCACCTCGAAGCCGACGGCCTCCTGCAGCGCCGACAGCACCGCCCGGGAGCTCTTCGGGTCGACGAGGTAGCCGCTGGTCTCGCCCATCAGACAGGCGGCCTCCAGCCCGCGGCGCTCGCCCAACCCGAGCAACAGCCCGGAGACCCCGACGATGCCGCCGGCGGGCTCGTTCTCGGGGAACTCGACGCCGACCGCCTCGAGGTCCTCGACGAGTGCGTCGGTCGTCGCCGCGCCGATGACGTCCGGCTCCTCGACCAGCTCGCCGGTCGGGACGCCGCCCAGCGCGTATGCCCGCTCGACGCCGAACGCCTCGGCGACGTCGAGGAAGGCCTCCGCCAGCCGGTAGTGCCCCGGCCCGTCGCCGGCCTGGTGGTCGCCGGTCAGCACCAGCAGGTCGCGGGCGGTGTCACGGACGGCGTACACCTCCGCCGAGGCCAGCGTCGCCCGGCCGTCCTCGACGGTCACCTGCGGCGGGAAGTGCTCGGAATACACCCGCCGGACCGGCTCGGCGTCGAACTCCTCGAGCAGGTGCTCGGCCGCCAGCTTCCCGACGTGGCCGACGCCCGGCAACCCCTCAACGAGCACCGGCGCCTCGAGGTCCGGGTCGGCGGGCGCCTCGATTTCGAATTCGTCCATGGGTGACACTCGGACCCGGCCCGCATAAGAACACGGCGATGTTCCGGCCACCCTATTTGTCTCGCCGCCGCGCGCGCCGGCGGTACTCCCCGTAGGGGTCCTCGGGGTTGAACGGCGCCGGCGCGCTGTTTTCGGCGTCGGCGCCGCACTCCGGGCACAACTCCCCGAGCGTGTAGACCGGCCGGTCGTGTTCGGCCTCCCACGCCGAACAGACCCGGATGTCCGATTTCATACCGACTGTTGTAGCTGGTTGCTGGCGGTCGGTACTCCTGTCGGCGGCGACCAGCGAGAGGAGACGACGGTCACTGTTATTCCTCGTCGGTGCGGCGCTCGCGGTGGAAGTCGGCCGTGCCGCCGACCGTCTCGATGGCCTCGCCCGCGCGGTCGGCGCTGGCCTCGAGGTGGGACT
>PXSE01000041.1 GCA_003022905.1 Halobacteriales archaeon QS_9_68_42 | reverse complement strand
ACGTCTGGTTCTTCGCGCTGTTTCTCCCGCCGGTCCTGGGAATGGAGACGCTCGTCGCCGGCATCTCCGAGTTCGGGATCACGCCGATGCAGGTCTTCCAGGCGATCGCGCTCTTCCTCGGAGTCCCGTTCGCGGCGGGAATCCTCTCGCGGTACGTCGGCACCCGGACGAAAGGCGTCGAGTGGTACGAGGAGACCTTCGAGCCGACGATCAGCCCGCTCACCCTGATCGCGTTGCTTTTCACGGTGATCGTGATGTTCGCAATGCAGGGCGAGCGCATCGTCGGCCAGCCCAGCGACGTCCTCCTGATTGCGGTGCCGCTGACGATATACTTCGTCGTGATGTTCTTCGTGAGCTTCGGGATGGGCCGGGAGATCGGTGCGGACTACTCGACGACGACGGCAATCGGGTTCACGGCCGCCTCAAACAACTTCGAACTCGCCATCGCGGCCGCCGTCGCAGTGTTCGGCATCGGCTCCGGCGTCGCCTTCACGACCGTCGTCGGTCCGCTCATCGAGGTACCGGTCCTCCTGGCGCTGGTCAACGTCGCGCTGTGGCTCCAGGACCGCTACGACTGGCGCGGCTACACGACCGGACGGCTCGAGAGTCCTCGACCGACGGACGACGAGCAGTCTCCATCCGGAACGGACGACGACTGATTCACTACGACCGTCGAGAGACACTACTGACTCCGACTGACGGGAGCGACCCGGCCGAAGCCGCGTTGTCTTCCCGGCGCTCTCGCCGGATATGGCGATGGCTGTGAAGTCTATGAGAACGCTTCTTCGCGCTTACGAACGTGCGTCAGAGCGCGAAATCGGCTATCGACGGCGGTGCTCGCAGTTCAATCTACGAATCGACGGGTGATTGGACGTTACCCGGTTACGCCGAGGCGGCCAGCGCCCGCTCGGCGGCGGCGTCGACCACGGCGTCGAGGACGGCCTCGCGCTCGCCGGCCAGGAACTCGACCTTCGGCTGGCGGGCGCCGGGGTCCGAGACGCCGGCGTCCGGGGCCTCGAGCTGGAGGGCCGCCACCATCGCTTCGAGGTCGAGTTCGCCGTCGGTGCGGACCTGGAGTCCGTCGGTGCCGACGCCGATGACCACGTCGGCGTCGAGGCGGCGGTGGAGTTCGTCCAGCAGGAGCCGCGTCGGCGGGAAGTCGTACTGGTGGGTGTAGGCGTCGGTGTCCAGCACGGTCACGGCCGCGTCGTCGACGGTCCGCTCGTCGAGGTTGGCCGTCGCCGTGTCGATTTCGGCCTCGAGCTTCGTGCGGAACTGGTCTGCGACCTGCTCGGCGAGGCCGGTCTGCTTCTCGAACAGCAGGTCGACGATGAGTTCGCGCTTGTCCTCGTAGGACTGGTAGAACGCCTCCAGCGCGATGGCCTCACGGAGGTCGCGGGCGGTGTCGGCGTCGATGTCTGCCTCGGCGGCCAGGTCGGCGTACGGCTCCGGCACCTCGTCCCAGTAGCTGACGGCGGGTAGGTGGACCAGTTCGTCGCGGACGTCGCCGTTGACCGCGGCGGCGACGGTGGCGGCGACGGTGGCGGCCGTCCGCTCCTCGGCCGTGACCAGCGAGTCGATTTCGCCGGCGACCGACTCGTCGGCCGGCCGGCCGTCGAGCACGACCCGCGGTGCGCCGTAGACGTCCAGCAACTCCAGACCGTCCATGGACGCCGTCGTCGACCCGGCGGCAGCGAACACGAACAGCGGGAGTTTCTCGTCGTGGCGCTCCCGGTCGCCCAACATTCGGGTGACGTCCTTGGTGGCGTCGTTCATGTCGTAGACGCCCTCCTCGAGCGGCCGGCGGTCGAAGTAGTGGTACACCGCGTCGGCGCCCGCGTGTTCGGCCTCGACCAGCGGCAGGACCGCCCGCTCGATTGCCGCGCCGGCCACGTAGCCGTCCGCGGTCGCGTCGTGGCGGACGACGACCGGCCGGGACTCAAGCACCGCACGCCGGATGACCGTCGCGGCGTCGGTTACTCTCTCGGCGACGGCCGACAGCTCCTCGTCGTCGTTTAGGAGCTCGGTCTCCGCCGGACGGGCGCGCTCCTCGAGGGCCGCGTCCATCCGCGAGCGGACCGCCGCCTCGGCGTCGCCCTCGAGCTTGACGAGCGACTCGGTTTCGACCTGAATCTCGTCGCGCCGGAGGCGGACCTCGCCGTCCAGCCGGACCATGTCGTCGGCCTCGACGTCCGGGTAGGCCCGGACGCCGGCCTCGACGAACGCCGCACAGTCGACGACGCCCGTCTCGTCGCGCAGTTCGAACACGGTCGGTCCGGAGGTCTGTCGGGCCGAGACCACCTCGCCCTCCAGCCGGACGGCGTCACCGACCATCTCGCGGAGTTCCTCGACCGGAATCCGGTTGATGTCGGCCGTCTCGTCGGTCTCGGAGGCGGTTCCGGCTTCCTCGGCGAGTTCCTCGTCGCTCGGACTGCCGCCGGACTGGTCGTCGGCCTCGCCCGACTGCTCGCTTTCGGGCTTGTACTCCGGTTCGGGGTCGGCTGCCGGCTCGTCGTCCGGCTCGGCGGGGGTCCCGCCGGACTGCTCGTCGACGGCCGCCTCCGGTTCGTCGTCATCGTCATCCTCCTGCTCGTCGGCGAGGTAGTCGCCGTCGGGGGCGTCGACGAGCAGTCCCCGGAACCCTCGTTCGGACTGCCGAATCGACCAGCCGAGATCGATGTCGCCGTTGTCCCGGACGTTGTTCACCTGGACGAACACGCTGTCGCCGACCTCCCAGTCGAGGCTCTCGAGGCGCCGGTCCAGTTTGCTCCGGTGGAGCAGGCCGGTCACGCTGCCGATGTCAACGAAGACGCCGAAGTCGGCGTAGCCGTCGACCCGCCCCAGGTAGTACCGTCCCGGGGTCAGCTGTGAGGGGTGGTCGCCGTCGAACTCGAACGCAACGTCCTCCTGGTGGATGTCGCAAATCGGGCCATCCGTGGAGGTGCCGCAGATGATGCAGTTACCCATTACCGGAAACGAGGACGCGGGGCTTAAAACGGTTGTCGGAATCTACCCGGCCGTTCGGTCGCCGGTCACCTCGATGCCCGTGACGGCCTCGACGGCGCCGATACCGCCGAAGGCGAAGCCGAACACGAAGACGGCGGGCAACAGCGCGGCCACGGCCGCCCGGGGGGGCGACGTCTCGTGGACGACGGCGAAGCCGACGGCCACCAGGAGCGCGCCGTAACTCGCCGCGACGACCTGAACGGCCGGGTGAGGAACGGCCACGAAGACGGCCGGCGCCGACGCGTAGGCGACGACCTGGACCGTCTCGCTGATGCCGCCCCGGTCGTCGACGACGGCCATCAGCGACAGCGTCGCCAGCGCCGCCGCCAGGTGCAATACTAGCGGTGCCACCAGGAAACCGATGGCGCCGGCCAGCACGAACGCCGACAAAACTGGCCGTCCGGTGGCGGCGACGACGTGGCCGTACCCCGATAGCGATTCCGGCGAGAGGAGGAGGCGGCCGCCGACGAACGTGAAGGCGACGGCGAGCGCGAAGGTCAGGCCCGGCGCCTGGTCGGCGGGCGCGACGCCGGTCCGGAAGAATCGCCCCGGCCGGACCAGTACCTCGACCCACGCTCGGGCCAGGCCGCGCGGCCCGCGCCGCCGCCCGCCCTCGGGATTTTCGACCCACTGTGTCACGTCGGTCGGTTCGACGGGGTCGGGCATGAGGCTTCCGAGGCGAACCGACCGGGTTTTACCGCCGGCCCGACTCTCCCGCGGTATGAACGCTCCCGACAGGCGCCGGGTTCTGGCCGCGGTCGGCGCCGCGGCGACCGCCCCCTTGCTGGCCGGCTGTTCGGACGATTCGGGCGACGGCGGGCCGACCGCAACGGAGACGCCAACCGCGACCGAGCCGCCCCAGGACCGCGCCGTCGCCGACGGGACCGTCGTCGACTATCCGGACTTCGTCGACGGCGCCGCGACCGTTTCCGAGGAGGGCGACCGCCTCGTCGTCGAGTACGCCGACCCCGAGCGGTCGTTCGGCCTCGTCGGCGCCTTCGAGGGCGAGTCGAACCCGGCGGAACTCCGCGTCACCCGGGACCTCGCCGTCGACGCCCGCGCCGGCTTCGTCGCGCCCGTCTACGAGGCGTCGGCCGAGCGCTTCGTCTACCGCGTGTTTGCTAACGGGGTCTTCGTCGAGTACGCCGACTGGAACGTTGTCGCCGTCGGGACTGACAACGAACTGCGGTCCGAGGGCGCCGTCGGGTTCGAGCGACTCGAGGGGGCGGTGTACGGCGCCCGGGTGGCCCCGGCGGAGTTCAAGCGGCTGTTCGTCGTCGACGCCACTGCTCAGGAACTGGCCGACGGGGCCGGCAACCTCTCGGGCATGGTGCTGCTCGTCGGCGAGGCGGGCGGCGACGGCGGCGTGGGCGTTCCGGAGGTGACCTTCCGGTACGAGTACGACGATACCACGGGGGAACTGACGGTCACCCACGAGAGCGGCGATACCATCCCCGCGGAGGACGAACTCGCCGTCACCTCCGGGAACGTCGAGGAGTCGTGGACGACGCCGGTGGCCGCGGGCGACACCAAGACTGTCGCCGTCGAGTCCGACGCGACGGTCAGCATCGTCTGGCTGGGCAGCGACGGGGAGTCCCGGACGCTGGGCCGGTGGGAAGGCCCCGACGCCTGATACTGATCACTGTAGCTGTTTACCGGTATACCTGCCCGCAGTCGGGCGGTCGGTTCGGTACTGACTTACAGCAACCACTATGAGCGCCCGGTCAGTCCTCGGCGCCGATATTCTGGACCGCCTCCGCAGTCCGGGGGGTCGGTTCGATGTTGGCGTACTTGACCAGCCGCCATCCGAGCGTGTCGATGCGCTCGGCGAGGTCATCCTCGACGGGCTCGCCGTCGACTCCTCACGGCTATCGGGTCGGCCGGCGCGGCGAGCCTGCTGGCCGACTATGGCGACGCGCCGCCGGACGGGACCCCCGAGCCAATGTCGACGGTGTCACCGACGCCGACGGCGACCCTGGAGAGCCGCTTCGCCGACGACGCCGTCGTCGACTACCCGTGGATGGTCAATGGCGCGGCGACCGTCGAGGACGCCGACGGCGGTTCGCGCATCGAGCACGACGCCGACGCCGAGACGCTGACAGTCACCCTATTCACGTAACAGCCCAATTGAAATTCAAAGCGGGTTCTTCAGTTCTTTACATGTTAGGGGAATAAAAAGTATATTTCGGGATAGTGTAGTAGTGGCATGGTCGGCTATCTAATCCTTGGTTTCCTGTTCATAGTCTGGGGTGTTCTGATGACATGGAAGCCGTACCGACTCGCTAAGTTTGGCGAACAGATAGACGCCATCGGGAGCAAACGTCGAGTGACCAAGGTCGAACCAGCTGATTGGAACGTTACCCTCACGCGACGATTGGGGCCGGTCTTAAGCTTCCTGGGATTGGTTATCCTGGGGTTCGCTTACAGCTCATGAATCCCTAGCTCGTGCACGCTACTTCTGACAGGAGTCAGGTATGTTTTGATTTCTGATGTGAGACCACTCGACCGTATTAGTCGGGTGGCTCGCGGTCAAAGTTAATAATGGAATCGTCCTATCATCAGCTACTAATCCTCGGCGCCGACGTTCTGGACAGCCTCCACAGTCGGGGGGTCCGGTTCGATATTGGCGTACTCGACCAGCCGGCGGCCCAGCGTATCGATGCGCTCGGCGAGGTCATCGTCAACGGGCTCGCCGTCGACGAAGGCGTTCCGCGCCCGGGGCACCGCGACCTGGTGGGGAAGGACCCAGGCGTTGAGCGCCCGCGCCACCGACCGGAGGTGGTCCAGCGTCGTCGTCGGGAAGGCGCCGCCGGCAACGCAGAGCAACCCGACCGTCGTCTCCTCGAACTCGTCGAACCCGCAGTAGTCTAGCGCATTCTTCAGCGCCGACGAGTACGACCCGTGGTACACCGGCGACCCGAGGAGAACGGCGTCGGCCGCCCGGACCCGCCGCGTGAGTTCCGTGGCGTCGCCCGCCTCCCGGTCATCGGCGTCGAACACCGGTAGGTCCAGTTCCCGGAGGTCCAGCAGGTCCGTCTCGACGCCCTCGTAGCTCTCGGCGGCCGACAGCGCGCGCCGGCAGGACTGACGGGTGTAGCTCTCCGCCCGGAGGCTCCCGACGACGGCCGTCATGTGCACGTCGTTCATACCCGCTCTTCGGACCGGAGAGGTAAATTCGGCGGGGTCAGGGTCCTCACCGCCGAAGGCGGGCCACCGTGTCGCCGCGGTCCTCGACCTCTACGAGGCCGTCGTCCGCGAGGTCCTCGAGCAGTCCGCGGAGCCACTCGCGGCCGTACTTGCCGTCGGACTCGCTATCCTCCTCCGACGAGCCCTCGCCTCCGGCGAGAACGCCGTCGGGCGCGTAGTCGACTCGGACCCGCGGCCCCAGTTCGTCGAGCGGCAGTTCGTCGTACTCCTTGAGCGTCGAAATCACCCGGCCGCGCATCTGCCGGCGACTGCCCTCGAACTCCGGCTGTGTCGGAACGTCCGGCGCCGTGAAGTCGCCCGTCTCGTAGGCGCGACACCACTCCCGCCACGGACAGCCGGCCTCGTCGCACCGCGGCGTCTTCCCGCAGGCGACGCCCCCCAGCTCCATGACCGCGTTGTTCCAGACCCGCGAGCGGCCAGCGGGCATGAGTTCCGAGGCGACGGCCGCGAAGGCCTCGTCGTCGTCTGTCACGTCGAAGGCGCGGTACAGCACGCGCTCGACATTGGTGTCGACGACCGCATTGCCGTTGTTGAACGCGAAGGAGGCGACGGCGTTTGCGGTGTAGGGGCCGACGCCCATCAGCGCCTGCAGTCCGTCGGGCGTCCCGGGGAACGCGCCATCGAACTCCTCGCGTACCTGCCGGGCGGCCTCATGGAGGTACTTCGCGCGGTTGTTGTAGCCCAGCGAGTGGGTCGTCCAGAAGCCGACCACGTCGGCCCGGTCGGCCGCCGCCAGCGCCTCGATGGTCGGCCACTCCTCAAGGAAGTCCTCGTAGGCGTCGACGACCCGGTCGAGCTGGGTCTGCTGGCTCATTACTTCCGAGACGAGGATGGTGTAGGGGTCGGTCGTCTCCCGCCAGGGGTACTCCCGGTGGTCGGCCTCGTACCACTCGACCAGCGCCGCCCGGACCGAGTCGACGTCCTCCGGCAGGTGGTCGGTCGGGTCGGCCTCCTCGGCGGCGTCCGTCATCGCGCTACCGTTCCGGCGGCCGGCGCTTGGGCCTGACGGTTCCGGCGGTTGGAACACCTATTTGATAGCGGCGACAGGGGCCGGGCATGAAGGAGATAACGCAGGTGGTGGTGACGGCCGTCGACTTGGAGTTCGTCCTGCCGGCCGCCGTCGTCGCCGCCTTCTCCCTCGGGGCGGGTATCCCCTTCATCGCCACCCTGTTTTTGACCGGTCATCCTCTTTGTCGTCGCCTTCGACCGGCGCGGGGAGGCGGCCGACGCCGGGTAGCGCCCGGAGCGAAACCCACTTTCGTCGCCCCCGCCGAGGACCGCCATGGGACTCGACGACCTCTCAGCCGACATTGAGGCCACCTACGGCGAACTGGGTGACGAGCTGTCAGTGAAACTCGACGCCGAGACGCGGAACGAACTGGCGATGCTGCAGTCCGCCTACGGCCCGGACGACGCCGACGAACTCGTCCGCCGGGCGGTCCACACGCTGTTCCGGACGGCCGTCGAGACCGGCAACCTCGACTTCCACCTCCGGAGCGGCTACGAGATCACCTACGACGAGTACCTCTCGGGGATGACCTTCGAGGAGATGACCGGCGGCGACCAGTTCCCCCAGGCGGACCAGAACGACGACCGGCGCTACCAGTTCTGACCGGCGACGGTCCCCGCCATCGCGAGCGTGTAGTCGACCCAGGGAGCGTGCGTCGAATCCCGACCCGTAGCGACGGCCTCGCGGTGGAGGTCCGCCCACACCGTCGCCAGGAGGAAGGCCGCAAAGGCCCGGTAGAACCGCCGATTGTCGAACGTCCGGCCGGTCAG
>PXSE01000040.1 GCA_003022905.1 Halobacteriales archaeon QS_9_68_42 | reverse complement strand
GGTCGAAGTCGCCGGCCCGAACGCGGGTGACGGTGTCGATGTCGTCGGCGGACAACTTTGCGGCACAGCCCACCTGGTCGCCCTCCTCGAGGTAGCCGTTTTCGAGGCCGCCCTCGACGCCGAACCGGATACGCTCGGCGAGGTCGCGGAACTCGAGCGGCAGTTCCACGTACTTGTCGGCGTCGACGTCGTTCTCTGGGGCAACGACCGCGACCGGGGTGTCGGCCTCGGCGAACTCCTCGTACAGCGACGCGCTCGGGGAGAAGAGAAACACGCTGTCGACGTCCGCCACCACGGATTCGAGTAGCTCCCCGAGTCGGTTCATAGTTCGTTTATTACGAGAGACAAGAAAAAGGCTTGTGGCGGGTCCGACGAACGGCTGACGGCTGTCACCCACCGGACAGGACGGCCACATGACTAAGTCGGTGGCCCACCGGGTTGGTCCATGGCACCCGAGGATCGCTCCGTCCACCGCTACCGCGCCCGACCGGACACCGTCACGACCGACCGCGGCGACGGCCCGCCGCTCGTGCTCTGTCACGGCACGCTGATGGACCGGACGATGTTCGACCCACAGCTATCGCTGACCGACGAGTACCGGGTCGTCGCCTACGACGCCCGCGCTCGGACCGACCGCTACGTCGGCCCGTACGACCTCTACGACCTCGCCGACGACTGTGCGGCGCTCCTGGACGCCAAGGGGGTCGACTCCTGCGTGCTCGGCGGCATGTCGATGGGCGGGTTCGTGGCCCTGCGCTTCGCCGAGCGGTACCCCGAGCGCCTCGACGGTCTAGTGCTCATCGACACGACGGCCGGCCCCCACGCCGACCACGAAATCGAGCGCTACGGCGAGATGATCGCGACCGCCCGCTCGGAGGGCGAGGTGCCCGAGCAACTCGCAGGCGTCGTCAAGCACATCCTCTTCGGCGAGACGACAATCGAAGAGCAACCCGAACTGGTCGAGTCGTGGGTCCAGCGGTGGCTCTCCTATCCCGGTGAGGCGGTCTTCCACGAGGTGGAGTCGTGGCTCGAGCGGCCGGACTTCACCGACCGCCTGTCCGACATCGACGTGCCGGCGCTGGTCGTCCACGGCGAGGAGGACGTCGCGCTCGAACCGGAGCGGTCCGACGGCCTGGTCGAGGGGCTCGACGCCCGCCGCGAGATGATCCCCGACGCGGGCCACTCCTCGAACCTCGAAAACCCCGAGCCGGTCAACGACGCGGTCCGATCGTTCCTCGGTGATGTGTACTGATCGCTGACGCCAGAGGGCCTTTGACCGTCCGCGGCGTAGCCGAAGTATGCGTGTCGCCGTACTCGGTGCTGGCTACGCCGGCCTGACCGTCGCCCGTCGACTCGAACGCCGCCTTCCCGAAGACGTCGAGCTGGTCGTCGTCGACGAGTCCGGCGAACATCTCGTCCAGCACGAACTCCACCGGCTCGTCCGTCACCCGGGGCTGGCCGACGTCATCACGCTCCCGCTGACGGAGGTGCTCCCGGAGGCGACCGTCCGGCAGGCCCGCGTCACCGACGTCGACCCCGAGGCGGGCGTGGCGACGCTCGACCCGGTCGACGGCGACGGCCGCGAGGAGTTGCGCTACGACGCGGCGGCGGTCTGTCTGGGCGCCGAAACCGCCTTCTACGGGCTCGAGGGCGTCGAGGCCAACGCCACGCCGTTGAAGCGGGTGCCACACGCCGAGGCCATCCGGGCGGACGCCCTGGCGGCCCCCGGCGGGAACGCCGTCGTCGGCGGCGCCGGCCTCTCCGGGGTCCAGGTGGCCGGCGAACTCGCGGAGCTCTCCGAGGCGGAGGGGCTGGACCTCGACGTGACGCTGGTCGAGATGGCCGACCGGATCGCACCGCGCTTCGACGAGACGTTCGCCGGCGCCGTCCGCGAGGAGCTGGAGGCCCGTGGCGTGGCCGTCGAGACGGGCGCGACCGTCGAGAACGCAGACGCGGAGACGGTCGCGCTGGCTGACGGCCGCACCCTCCCCCAGGACGTGTTCGTGTGGGCCGGCGGCATCCGCGGTCCGGACGCCCTCGACGGCGAGCGACGGCCCACGGGCGGGGACCTCCGTGTCGGCGACGGCACCTTCGTCGTGGGCGACGCCGCCGAAGTCGTCGACGCCGCCGGAACCGAGGTGCCCGCCAGCGCACAAACCGCGGTCCGCGAGGCCAGGACCACGGCGGCGAACATCCGCCGGGTACTCAACGCGGCCAGGGTCGCCGACGAGGCCGGCGACGACGCGCCGGAACGGTTCGACCGCTACGCGTTCGAGGAGGCCGGGTGGGTCGTCAGCGTCGGCGACGGCGCCGTCGCACAGGTCGGCCCCGTGATTCTGGCGGGCGACCCGGCGAGGGCTATCAAGGCCGTCATCGGCGCCGGCCACCTCGGTTCGGTCGGCGCCATCGAGGAGGCGACCGAACTGGTCCACGAGGAGCTCAGCTGGCCCGACGGCAAGGCGCTGTCGCCGTTCGTGGCCCGCCTCGAGGAGTTCACCCCCGCCGGTGCGGACCCCTCCAGCCTCGGCCACCTGGAGTCACAGCTACTGGGCCCGTTCGTCGGCCTCGCGGAGTCGCTCGGCGGCGACGCGACGGTCGACCTGACTGACCTGACGCGGCTCGGCGACCGGAGCTACCCCGGCAGTCCGGCCGACCTCCTCCAGCGGACGGTGTTCGACCCCGTCGAGTCGGCGGCCGAACTGGAGGCCGTGATGCTCGACGTCCCCGAGGATAGCGAGGAACAGCCCGGCGACAGGTGATACTGCCGGCTGTAATTCTTGCACGATTCCTCGGCGATATACGGCCAGATACCGTCCGGACCCCGATTTTTCGAACAGGACTGCTTCACGTAGTTACAGCCGGCAGTATGAGCCGGGTCCGAGGCGGCTGTCGGGGACCTCAGCGGTCCGGGCCGCGGCAGTAGCCGGCGAAGACGGCGACGAAGTTGGCGCCGAAGACGCCACCCGGCCGGCTCGACGAGCAGGAGTGCAACCGCGACGGACGGCAGCAGGACGGCGCCCCAGAAGCCCGCTCTCTCGACGGCTCTGACCATTCCGGAGCGTCCCGACGACGCTCGACCCGCCTGACTACGACCTGCCACACTCGAGTGAGCCGCTCGCCTGTGGCTATACGTGTACGGGTCGCTCTGGCCCACAGGTACGTTTTTTCACTCGTCCGAATTCCGACCTGACTTCCCCGGTCACCGCGCGTCCTGCAGGTCTCGCACGGTGTCGGACATGAGCCACATCCCTTCGTGATCGGGGTCCTCGATGCAGAGCGCGTAGAAGGCGTCGCGCCCCTCGTCGAGCGTGATACGGTACCCGCTACTCGTCAACGGCGTGCCCTCTGCCGGTGACGTCGGCGTCGGTTCGCTCACGTCAGAACTCGGTGACTTGGAGGCATAACACGCACGGTTCGGGACAGATACCGGGCGTTCACCCCGGCCTCGCGGACTCGCCACCCCGCGGGTCGGTGACAGCACGCGGGTACACCTATTACCCTCGAGCCTCTTAGTTCGTCCAAATGTATCCATGGACGGTCGGGTCGACGTTGGGCGGCCCAGCGACGGCGCCGGCTCGACGGGATCGGGCTACGGCCGACGGGGCGGGAACCGGAGGGAGTGCGACGCGATGGGAATGAGCAACGAGACCGACCCGGGCGACGACGGCTCCGACTCCGCCGAGGAGGCCTACGTCGCCCTCGACGCCGAGTGGCGGTGTGTCGGCGTCAACGCGGCCGGCGCCCGGTTCCTCGGCGCGCCCGAAGAGAAACTATACGGCAGTTCGCTCCGGGAGGCGGCCCCGGCCCTCGTCGGAACTCCCTTCGAGGAGGCGCTCCGGACGGCGATTGGCAACGACGACCCGGGCACGGCGGACGGCTACCTCGCCGACAGGGACGCGTGGTACGAACTACGGGCCTACCCGGACGACGGCGGCGTCTCGGCGTACTTCCGGGACGTCACCGCCCGTCGGGAACGCCGCCGGGAGCTGGAAGCCTACGAGGCCCGATTCGAGGCGCTGACCGGCAGCACCGAGCAGGTCGTGTTGACGATGGACGACGACAGGACCGTCCAGTACGTCAACGAGGCCGTCGAGGACCTGTTCGGCTACGAGCCGGAGGAGCTGGTCGGCGAGTCGCTCCTCGAACTCGTCCCCGAGCGATTCCACGAGGCCCACGGGGCCACCGTCGACCACTACCTCGAGACCGGCGACAAGAGCCTCGAGTGGGAGTGGATAGAGCTCCCCGGCCGCCACAGGGACGGCCACGAGATGTCGCTCGGCATCTCCTTCGGGGAGACCGTCGTCGGCGACGAACACCGGTTCACCGCCGTCATGCGGGACATCAGCGAGCGAAAGCGGCGGCAGCAGGAGCGGGAGGCTGACATCGAGTTCCTCCGGAACCTCTACGAGGTGACGACGAACACCGACCTGACGCTCGAGGACAAGATCGACCGCACGCTGGCGCTCGGCTGCGAGCGGCTCGACCTCCCCTACGGCTTCCTTACCCGTATCCGGACGGACGACGACGGCGACGGCCGTCAGGTTATGGTCTACACGAGAGGCGACCACCCCATGATACAACCCGGCGAGTCCTGCCCGCTGTCGGAGGCCTACTGCCGGGAGACCATCGAACCCGACGGCTTTCAGGCCATCCCGGACACCGTCGCCGCCGGCTGGGGCGGCGACCCCGCACAGGAGCGGTTCGGGCTCGGCGCCTACATCGGCGGGAAGGTAGTCGTCGACGACGAACTGTACGGGACGCTCTGTTTCGCCTCCGAGGAGCCCCGCGAGCGGCCGTTCTCGGAGGCCGGCCGGATGCTCGTCAGGGTGGTCAGCCGGTGGGTGAGCTACGAGCTCGAGCGCCACCGGCAGCAGACCGACCTCCAGCACACTAACGACCGCCTCGAGGGGTTCGCCAGCGTTGTCAGCCACGACCTCCGGAACCCGCTGACGGTTGCGAAGGGCCACCTCGAGTTGGCCCGCGAGAAGCACGACGACGAGGACCTGGCCGCCGTCGACGGCGCCCTCAACCGGATGGAAACCCTCATCGAGGACCTCCTGACACTGGCACAGGAGGGCGAGGCGGTGACCGACCTCGAGGACGTCCGATTCGGCGAGCTCTGTGAGGACTGCTGGCGGACCGTCCGGACGGCCGGCGCGACCCTCCGGGTGGAGTCCACCGGGGAAATCAGGGCCGACCCCGACCGGCTGAAACAGCTACTGGAGAACCTGTTCCGGAACGCCGTCAAGCACGGCTCGACGAGCCCTCCCTCGCACGCTCGGGAGGACGCTGTGAAACACGGTTTCACGGGCAGTCGGCCGGAGGCCGACGACGCTGTCGAGCACGGCTCGACAAGCCCTCCCTCGCAGGCTCGGGAGAACGCCGGAAGCGAGAACGCTTCCGAGCCCTCGGTCGCTGACGCTCCCGAGGACACCGTGGAGCATAGCTCCACGAGCAGTCGGCCAGAGGCCGACGACGCCGTCGAGCACGGCTCGACGGATTCAGAGGACGGTGAACCGGAAGTGACGATTACCGTCGGCGACCTCGAGGACGGCTTCTACGTCGCCGACGACGGCTCCGGCATCCCCGAAGCAGACCGCGAGACGGTCTTCGAGAGCGGCTTCAGCACCTCCGAGGAGGGCACCGGGTTCGGTCTCGCCATCGTCGAGGAGATCGCCACGGGCCACGGCTGGGAGATTCGCGCCACCGAGAGCGAGGCGGGCGGCGCTCGCTTCGAGATAACCGGCGTCGACCGGCCGTAGCCCGGCCGCCCGGGGGCCACCGTTCGTGGCGGCGAGCAACCCAGGACTGTCACCACAGGGCGCGAGTAGCATCGACCGGGAGGGAACGGACAGCGTCGCAAGCGCCGCTCATACTGCCGGCTGTAATTCTTTCGAGTTTCCTCGGCGATATCCGGCCGGATACCGTCCAGAACCCGATTTTCCGAACGGGACTGCTTCACGCAGTTACAGCCGGCAGTATCAGTCGTCGGGCGAACTCGCGGTCGCGGCCTCCGGCGCGGGCCGACTCGCCGCGGGTTCGTCACCGACCGACTCGCGCCGGCGGAGCCACCGGACGAACGACCCCATCGAGACCAGACAGACGACCGCGAAGGGCGCGCCGGTGACGATGACCGATGACCGCAGAGCTGCGGCCCCGCCGACGACGACCAGCACTGCGGCGATGAGCCCCTGTGCGACGCCCCAGAAGGCCCGGTTCAGCGCCGATGGATCGCGCTTGCCGCCGGTCGTCAACATGCCGATGGCGAGCGTCGAGGAGTCCGCCGAGGTGACGAAAAACGTCGTCACCAGAACGAAGAACAGCGCCTGCCAGACGACCCCGCCGGGGAACGCGGCGTACAGCGCGAACCCGGCTACACCGCTGCCGAACTCCGCCGTCGCCGCCAGGAGGTCGGCCTGCCCGGTGTGCTGGAGCCACACGGAACTCCCTCCAACGACGGTGAACCACAGCGCCGAGGTGACCGTCATCGTCAGGAAGGCCGTGCCGACGACCGTCCGGATGGTCCGGCCGCGGGAGACCCGGGCCAAGAAGAGACCGACGAACGGCGCCCAGGCGATCCACCACGACCAGTAGAAGACCGTCCAAGCGGTCGTCCAGGCCGTGCCGCCGCTGGCGCCCGTGAACAGGCTCATCTGGAAGAAGTTCGTCGCGTAGGTCCCCATTGCGGCGACGCCGGTGTTCAAAAGCAGGGCCGTCGGCCCGAGCGCCAGCGCCACGACCAACAGCAGGCCCATCAGCCCCATGTTGAACTGCGAGACACGCCTGATGCCCTTCGAGACGCCGGCCACCAGCGAAATCGTGAACAGCGTGGTGATGCCCGCAATTGCGACCAGGGTCTCCGTGTCGGAGAACGTCCGCCCGGTCCCGAAGGTGATGCCCGAGAGCAACTGCGTCGCGATGAACCCGAGTCCGGTTGCGATGCCCCCGATGGTTGCGACGACGGCCAGCGTGTCGACCGCCCGCCCGACCAGTCCGTCCAGGCCCTCCTCGCCGAGAATCGGGTACAGGGCCGTCGAGACTCGGAAGGGCGCTCCCTGATTGTACGCGAAGTACGCGACCGGCAGGCCGACCGCCAGGTAGCCGCCCCAGGCGCTGATGCCGTAGTGGAAGATGGTGTACGCCACTGCCGGGACGATGGCGCTCTGAGTGCCGGCCTCCGCCGAGCCGGCGAACAGCGGCGGCACGCTGTCGTAGTACCCCAGCGCCTCCGCCGGCCCGAAGAAGACGATGCCCGCCGACAGCCCCGCCGAGAAGAACATCGCCACGTACGACGCGTAGCCGTACTCCGGGTCGCCTTCGCCCAGTTTCACGGACGCGAACGGACCGAGCATCAGGTACGCGCTGATGCCGACGAGCACTAACATTCCGCCGAGGTACAGCCACGCCAAGCCCTCCCCGAAGACGGTGAACGCCCGGCTGATTGCCCGTTCGACCGCCGCGACGTCGTATGCGGTGTACGCCAGGAATCCGACGACTAGCAGCGCGCCGACGCCGAACGGTATCGGATCGATTTCGTCGGTAAACGACCGTACCGACTCGCCAAACGGTTGTCTACTCATGAGAAGTACCGTCGTTAGGCGATTTTTCCGGATAAACGTTTGTTTAACCGAACTCTCTGTTGTTCACTAAGCGACAAGCTCACGGCCGAACGCACGCCAGAGCAGGACCCGTGCTATCGGCCGTGAGCGGTCTCGCGGCCCGGTCGGGTTCGCCCCGGACGGAACCTCGCTTCGCTCGGTTTCCAGGGTCCAAATCGGTCCTGCTCTTCGCTCACTTCGTTCGCTCATGCGCGGGACCGGATTTGAACCGGACCCGGACGTGCTCGCTACGGGACAGCGTCCTAAGCGCTGCGCCTTTGGCCTGGCTCGGCAACCCGCGCGCACCGGGCCGTACCGCCGTGCCTCAAAAATACCTGTCGCTACCGACCCACGCGGTCCCGGATGTTCGCCACCAGTCCCTCGAAGTTACCTATCTCCTCGATGTCGCCCACCTCGTCGCCGACTCGCAGTTCGCCGGGGTCGTCCACCCGCGCACAGACCCCGCCGCGGCCGTCGCCCAGCGCCCGGGCGACGCCCGCCTCGCCGGCCACCTCCTCGACGTGCCGGCAGGGCGGCCGCGGCCGCGTTCCCTCGAAGGTGGTCTCGCCGAGTTCGAACCGACAGTCCAGCAAGTCATGGACGTCCCCGTCACGGAGGACGACGTTGCGGCGGTGCCGGCCGTCGGTGAGGTCGATGCCCGTTGACTCCCGGATTTCCTCAAGCGCCTCGGCGGCCACGAACGTCACCTCGCAGACGTCGAACGGCGAGTAGTAGCCCCGGCCGGTGCAGTAGCGGTCGCCCCGGAGGCCGCCTTGGACGGCCTCGACGGCCTCGCGGGATTCCATCGGTTCGCCGGCGGCCTCGGAGACGAAGATGGCCTCGACGTGCATACCACCGTTCGGTGCTCGACGGATAAATCTGACACTGTTCGGATGGGAGTGTAGTTGCGGCCGCCGCAAACAGCGTGAAATGTCGATGCCGCTCCGGCAATTTATCCGAACACCACGGCGAATCGTCGCCGACCGTTTATGTGGCTGGCCGCCCGATAATCGGGTGTGTACCGCGCCACAGAGCAGGTCGAAAACGAGGAGTGGCTGGCCGCCATCGACGACGCGGCCGAGCGACTGGACCTCGGCGGCGACGCCAGGTCTCGCGCCGTCGACCTCTTCCTGTCGACGGTGCCCGAGGAGCGCCGCTCGAAGCGGGCGACCGTCGCCGCGAGCGTCTACGCCGGCGCGCTCATCGCGGGCGAGCGCCGCTCGCAGTCGGAGGTGGCCGACGCCGTCGGGGTCGCCCGCCTGACCGTCCAGAAGCGCTGGAAGGACCTCGTCGAGGAGGCGGGACTGGAACCGCCGTCGTGGTGACGAACTCGCCGGTCAGGTCCGGCTCGCGGGGCGGCCGTCCCGCTCCGGCGTCAGGTTACCGTGCTCGTCGATTTCGCCGGCGACGATCCGCGTCGAGGAGATGACGTCCCCGTCCTCGGCGTATACGTGGTCGACGACCTCTATCTCGAGGGGCTCGAGCCGCTTAGTCTTCCGCTTCTCGTTGACCCGTTCCGCCCCGTCTGCGGTCTCGGGCGAGGCGATGAGCACGTCGAACCCCGGTTCGTCGGCCACGCCCGTCGGCTCCTCGAGTTTCCGAATCTCGAACTCGCGGCCGAACGCCTCGGCCATCGACGACAGTTCCGCCTCGAGGTCGGCCCGTCGCTCCTCGAAGGGGCGGACGTAGCGGTCCTCGTTGCGGGTCCTGGGCGCGAGTTCGTCGCTGGTCAGCCCGACCGTCAGGTCGCCCAGCTCGAGGGCCCGCTCGAACAGCGCCCGATGGCCATCGTGCACCGGGTCGAACGTCCCGCCCAGTACGACATCCATGCGGGCCGAAAGGCACGGCCGTGGTTTAGCTTCTGCGGTGAGGGTGCCAATCCCCCTTCCTCCACGGAGCGACTGGAGGAAGCGGAGCAGGGAGGGGAATACAGCGCCCGCACGGTTCGCAGGTGACATCCTCCCCGCGGTGAACGGAGAGGGAGCGAAGCTCCCTCAGGCAGTCGGGCGTCGCCCGACGACGGCGGGGCTTCCCACCGCCCCGCACAGCAGGCGGCTGGGTTGGCGGTATCCGCCGACCGCCGACAGCAGGGGATACCTGCCTCGGGCCGGCGACGGAATCCCGAGATTGTCCGATTGTCCCGGCATGGGGGCGGTCGTGCCGTGGTTCGAGAGACGAAGTCTCTCGTCATTGCGGGAAATCGAAGATTTCCCGCTTGCAGTCAGAACGCTCCGCATTCTGACGACATCACGAAAATCGGAGATTTTCGAACGACCTCGGTTGGGTGTGCAGACGTGGCGGCCGAATAAAAAAAGCCCCGGCGCTGACGCGATTCACGCCCGCCGTGAACGGCGGGATTCTCTCGCTGAATCAAGATAGACGTAGATCCGGGCCCGGGTCTCGGTGTCCAGCACCCACGACAGCAGGTCGACTATACTGTCGTCGAACTGCCCGGCCGCCTTTTCGGCCTCCTGTCCCAGTTTGTCCCGTACGCTCCCTTCCTCCGCGTCGACGGGGGCACCTGCCCCGTCGCTCGGTGTCTCGTCGGTAGACATATGTACTCAGCCGGACACGTGCAATACCGGCAGATGAAAACCCACGACAGTCACGGTCCGAGGAGAAGCGCGGCGCAGACGGCGTCTAGCCCCTCCTCGTCGAGCAGGCGGCGTTGCCGTTCGGCGCCGCTCTCGGCCTCGTAGAGCGCTCGGAGCCCGGAGACGCCGAGCCGCTCGCACTCGCGGTCGACGAGTTCGCCCAGTCCGACCGTCCCGTCCCACTCCGGCGTCAGTAGCTCCGCGTCGTGGCCGTACCTGAGCGCCCGCCACTTGTTCTCGTCCAGCGGCTCCCGCCGGTGGTTCCGTCCCGTCTCGCCGTCCTCGTAGCGGGCCGCCAGGTCCTCGACGAGCGCCGCCGTATACTCGACGAAGGCGGACACCCGGTCGGGGTCGACTTGCCCGTCCGGAGTGCGTACCTCGACGGTCCCGTGTTCGGAGTGGGGCCGGACGTCGTACCACAGCTCCCCGCGGTCGTTTATTGACCCCGTCTCGACCATCGTTCGCTCGAAGCGCCGGAACGTCTCGAAGTCCTCGAATTCGGTTGGCATTCCGGTGTTCGGCAGGCCCTCGAATATTCTGGCCCGCGCGGAGGCCAACCCCGTGTCGTACCCGTTCCAAAACGGCGAGTTCGCCGACAGCGCCAGCATCACCGGCATGTACCACCGTAGTTCGTTCGCAACCCACATCGCCTTGTCGGCGTCGTCGACCCCCACGTGGACGTGCAGGCCGGCCGTCGTGTTGCGGTGCTGGGGGTACTGGATGCGCTCCAGCTGCGACCGGTAGCGCGGCTTTTCGGCGTGCTCAAGACTGCGCCACCGCGCGGCCGGGTGCAGCCCCGCGGCAGCGATGTCGAACCCCCATTCGCGGGCGTGCTCGACGAGTGCCGTCCGGACCTCCGAGAGCGCCTCCCGCCCGGCCGACAGCGATTCCACGGTCGGGGTCTGAGTCTCGATGACACACTTGAAAAGCTCGTGGTCGAGCCGGCCCTCCAGCACTGCCGGCGGGTCAGACTCGTAGGCCAGCTCGTCGGTGCCGGCCGTCGGGCGCCCGGCCTCGTCGACGACGTAGAACTCCTCCTCGATTCCGAGCGTGCCCATCCGGTCGAACGCGTCGCGGGACCCCAGCTCCATCACCCGTATTTTGGCCGTCGGCCGGTAAATACCACACGTCCCGTTGCGGCCGGATCGCAGGACCCCTACCCCGGCGTGGCGACGACGGCGAAATGATCGTCGTGGAACGGCTCTAGCGACCGCGTCTCAAGAACGTCGTACCCCGCTTCGAGTTCATCGAGCACCGCCTCGAACACCGTCTCGGGGTCGCCGGTGACGTCCTCGCTTCGGGTCTTCACCGACAGGAGGAGGCGGCCGTCCTCGCGGAGGAACCTCCGGTTGGCCAGCGCGACGGCCGCCTGCCCGCGGGTGGCGACGTCCTGGACGATTGCATCGACCGGCTCGACGACATGGGCGTACGTCTCCGGCTTGCGGGCGTCCTTCAGGAGCGGAAAGAGGTTCCCGCGCGGCTCGGCGGCCGACAACAGATCCCGGGTCGGCCGGGCGGCGAACTCCACGGCGTAGGTCGGGCCGGCGAAGTCGGCGACGTGGCTGACCGTCGTCCCCGCGGCGGCGCCGAGATACAGCACCGTCTCGCCGCCCGCAAGGCCTGTCTCCATTCCCGTTTCGAGCATCGCGCCGAGCTTCGACCGACGGGGGTCCCACCGGCGCCACTCGCCGTCCGTCGGTTCGCCGTACACCGGCTCGCCGCGGGTCGCCAGCCCCTCCGAGTCGTCGACGGTCCGCCGCTGGACGCCGTCGGGCAGGCTCATTCGACCTCACGCTCCTGGATGCGGTCGATGCGCTCGGCCAGTTGGGCGTCCAGCTCCGGCTTCCGCTCGCCGGAGTAGTGATCGACGCGGGCGGCGATGGTCAGTTTGCCGGCCAGCGCCCGGGCCGCCGACCCGCGGTGCTCCGGGTGGGTGCCCTGGACCGCCTCGTGGGCGTAGATGACACCGTGTTTCGGCGACGGGGCGTGCCCGCGCAGGTGTGCGAACAGCGCCTCCTCGGCGCCGAGCACCTGCACCGTCCCGGCGGGACTACGGGCCAGTTCCTCTAGCCCGCCCGCGAGGGCGACGAGTCGCGCTGCAAGCACCGGTCCTGCCAGCGCCGAAAGGTTCGGCGCCACCTCGGGGGCCGTCCGCTCGACGTGTCGACGGAGGTCGGCCGCCTCGTCGTCGAGGTCCCGAACGCGGCAGGCCAGCGAGACGAGCGACTCGTCAGCGTCGTCTTCGTCGGCCAACTGCCGGGTATACTCGACGCCGGCGCCCGCGTCCTCGCGTTTACTCTTGGCCCACTCGGAGACTCGCTCGGCCAGCTCGTTGGCCACCCGCTGGCAGTCGTCCATCGCCCGGATGGTACGCTTAAGCTGTTGGTCGTCCGACTGTTCTCGCTCCCGGATGGCTTCCCGGGTCACGCGCATCGTAGCGCCGTGGAGAAGACTGTAGTAGTCGTTCTCGTCGTCCGCGAAGCCGGTTTCAACTGCCCGTGTTGGCCAATCGAACGGAGCATCAGCGCTCTCTCCCCGGATGGCCGTTGCTACGGCCTCGGCATCCTCACGATCGGTTCCCTCGAACCAGCCACTGTCCGAGGGGTCCTCGTCGCTCATGCCGCCCCGTTTCCCGGGAACTCACATAGGTATCCCGGTCGGCATAACTGATACTGCCGGCTGTAATTCCGTGCAACCCCGATCCGGGGCATCCGACAGCAGCTGTCCGATGCAAGTCGGTTCACGGAACCGAGGTTCGATACTGATTGCTGTACCTGTTTACCGGCACGACCGCATGACAGCGTACGGTCGATCCGGTAATAGCCTATGGTAATTACTACGGGACAGTTACAGCCAGCAGTATCAGAGCGCTTCTCCCAAAATTGCTTTGTGAGTTCGGTGCCGTGTCCGTATAGACCCACTATGAGGCGGCGTGAATTCGTGACGTCGGCGATTTCGGTTCCCGGAAGCGCGGTCATGGCGGGATGTTCGGGAATCGGACAAGAGGTTGGCAGCATGAGCGACGACGACAGGACTGTAACGGAGACGCCGACATCGGAACCGACATCGACGCTGCAGCCCGCTGAGGTCGTCTCTGAATTGAACGTCGAGGCCACAGCGTTCGTTGATACGGCCGGCGACGGGCTGACGTTTGGAGTTAGAGGAACGGTTAGTAACCCGACGGACTCCTCACCGACCTTCCGGATTGAGGCGGCGCTCGTTGAGGCGGCGGACGGACGTGACATCGTTTCTCGGGCGGTCGAACAGCAGGTTCCGGCCGGTACTGAGGGCACCCTCGAACTCGGTATTGCCGGCACGACGAGGATGAGCTGGCAACAGCTCGTTGCCACGCATTTCGAACCGTTTCATTTCCGGCTTGCTGTGGCAGGAGTAACACAACCGATCGGTTGCCCGGAGATTGAACACGCAGTGGCTGAAGACGACGGGTGCCTGTTACCGTTCGGGCTCGTTCGAACGGTCGTCGAAGTCGACTGTAACGGATCATGGGACGGTATCGTCGGGGTAGACGGCGACCCAGAATCGGTGGCCAGAGGGACGATCCAGTTTGGAGCGCCCGAGGAGTACGAGCGGTCCTACGTACCGATTCCAAACGATGCCGAATTCGTCTCTGCCGGAGCCCGCAAACGAGAAACCAGCCCCGGCGAACTGGCCGTTCGTATCCGGCACCGCGGAGAGATTCTCGATGAAGCAACTACCGCAAGCCAGTTCAACCGGGTCGACGTTAACGCTGAGGTCTGAGCGATTCCAGGTAGCTGGTTCGTCGGCAGTACAGATAAACGGGTCCGGGCCACTTATCTCCGCAGGGAGCGAAGTCCGGACGAATGTTCATCGGGCACGGCCTCCTCGCGTTCGCCGTCGTCGCCGGTCTCGCCTCGATTCGGGGGTGGGACGCCGAGCGAGCGCTGACTGTGGGACTCGTGGCCGGCGCGTTCGGCCTTGCACCCGACATCGACATCCTGTATGCGCCCGTTGGACTGATCGGCGCGAGCGGCATTCTCGAGGCCGAGGCCGGCTTCTGGGCGGCCGGGAACGTCATCCACCGCGGGATGACGCACTCGCTTCTCGTCGGCGGCGCGGCCGCCGCGGCGGCCGGCCTGTGGGCCGCAGGGACGAAGCCGGCCCGCGCGCTCGCAGCCGCTATCGCGGCCGGAATCGTCGCAGTGGGTGCCGACGACGGCCTGCTGGCCGCCGTCATCCTGGCGGCGTTCGTTGCGACCGTGTTCGCCATCGGGAGCGTCGGCGCCCACCGGGCCATTGCGGCCCGCCACGTCGGCGCGGCCGCCGCGGTCGGCCTGCTCTCGCACCCGTTCGGCGACCTGTTCACCGGCGGGCCGCCGGCGTTCCTCTACCCGCTCGACGACACGCTCGTCGCCGAGCGGGTCGTCCTCCATCCCGACCCCACGTTGCACCTGCTCGCGGTCTTCGGACTCGAGGTTGCGACGATGTGGGCGGCGGCCGTCGTCTACCTCCACGCCACCGACCGCCGGATGGTCGACTACGTCAGCCCGCACGCGACGCTCGGTCTCGCGTTCGCCGGGGCCGCGCTGCTGTTGCCGCCGCCCTCGCTGGACGCCCCCTACCGGTTCGTCTTCGGTGCACTGGGCGTCGGAGCGGTCTCGGGCATCGGGACCCACCCCCGGAACTGGCGGCGCCTCCTGACGACGGACCCCGACGGCCGGCCGCTGACGGCGCTCGGGGCAACACTGACCGCGCTGGCCGCGCTGACGGCCGCCCTCGTGGGGTACGGCGCGCTGTATCTGATGCTTTGACGTCCTCCCACGACTGAAGTCGTGGGATTCCTCCGTGGGCAATCCAGCCAGCCTGATTACCCCGGCTGTGAACTTGCGGATTCGCCGACGCTGGTTTGGTCAATCGGCCGCGAGCGTTCCCTGAAACCGGTGGGTCTCCACTCGTGGCCGTCCCACTCCCAGTACGTCCCTGATTGGGGTGCGTCCCTGCGGCGTCCAGCACGCAGGGCGGCGGGCCGCGCCATCGGCCCTGCTTCGGCTTGCAGTACGTTCCACGCCCCCATGACATCGCTGTGCGCTTCCAACTCACAGTCCCGACACCGGAACTCATCGCCTTGTCGACGCACCGTCTCGCTCTCGCACGCCGGACACGAACTGCTCGAGTCGGCCTCGCTCACCTCCACAACGTTGATTCCGACATCCCCGAACGTGAGGTCGATTCGGTCAAGCAGCTGTTGATGCGACCAGAAGGTGTGCGTCTTCTCGTTCACCTTCGTCGACCAGTGAGCATCGAGGACGCCGGTGAGATCGCCCACGTAGACGGTGTCGACGTTCCGCGCCAGCAGCCACTCCGCGGCGTGCTTGACGGCGGCATCGCGGGCGTGGTCGCGCTTCCGCCCGCGTTCGTCGTAGAGG
>PXSE01000047.1 GCA_003022905.1 Halobacteriales archaeon QS_9_68_42 | reverse complement strand
GACGCGTGAGGAGAACTCCGTCATACCCGAACGGGATGGGCGAATCGGGTTAACTCTGCTGGATGCTCACCCGCTGGCGGCGTCCCGCAGGTCCTCGATCGGTCCCTCGAGCCGTCGCAGCGTCGCGTCGGCGTCGGCGTACCCCTGTTCGTACTCCTCGTAGGCGGCGTCGGCCTTCCGGAGGAACTCCTCGACTGCGTCATCGAGTCCGGACATATCGGAGCGGTTGGGGGCGGGCCTCAAAGTTCGGTCGCTGTTCGCCGTCTCGACTGGGTCTGTCCCGATCACGTGTCACCGGCCGCGTCGCGGTACTGTGCTTCCGTGACCGTGTACCGGTGGTGGTCGATGATGCGACCGTCGGGCCGGACCGTCGCGTTGCGGACGAGACCGTCGTAGCCGCCGCCGTAGGCCTCGACATACGTTTCGACGGCCCGTCTGGACCTATCGTTGCCGTCCTCGACGGGCACTGCGACGAGTTCCAGGCCGAGTCGGTCGAAGGCTAACTCCAGCATCGCTCCGGCTCGCTCGCCCGAGTAGCCGTTCCCCCAGAACGTCTTCCGGAGCCAGATTGCCGGCCGGTCCGGGTCTCCCAGTCGACGAGCAGGCCGCCCGCGCCGACGATTTCGCCCGCGCCCGGCGCGCCCTCCTTCGGTCGAATGAAGTACTCGGCCCGGGTGCCCGCCTCCCACTCCGATTCAAGCTCGTCGATGTAGTCGTGGGTCTCCTTCACTGTCTCGTGGGGCTCCCACGGGAGGTACTCGGTCACCTCCTCGATGGCCGGTTCCTGCCGGGAACACAGGGTATGGTACTCGAAAACGTCAACCGTCTCGTGACAGAGCCGCTCCAGCCGGAGTCGGTCGGTCGTTATCGTCTCAGGGAACAGCATGGAACAATTACTCACGAGAGGACGATAACGGTGATGAACGGTCAAACCTGGTGACGGGGGCCGTGATGGCCAGGCGGGGAAGGCGGTCCGACGGCTGAAAGCTTATACACGACAACGAACAAATATCGAGTGATGGACGGTATCGTCAGCACCGACGACGTGATGGGCGGCGACCCCCGTCTCGAAGGGCGTCGGGTGTCCGTCAGGCAGATCGCCGAGCTGGTCATCGACCGCGGAACGCCGGTCGGCGAAGTTGCCGACCAGCTCGACGTATCGAGGGCTGATGTTCACCGCGCGCTCACGTACTACTACGCCAATCCGGATGAGATGGCGGCGGTTCGTGAGCGACACCGTGAGGCAATGCGAGCCGCACGAGAGGCGGCTATCGACCCGCCGGACGCAGTTACCCGATGACATGGTCGGTTATCGCCAACGAGCACGTCAAACGGGTGTTCGTCACGGAGCTTCGAGCTCACGGCTTCGACGTCGAGTGGGTCAACACTGGCTACGAGAGCGGCACATCCGACAGCGACCATCTCCAGCAATCGGTCGAGACGGGCGCGATACTCCTCACGAACGACTCGGACTTCGTTCGCCGACACGACGGGTACGAACATGCTGGCATCGTTCTGTACGACGATCGGAATGTGTCCGTCATGGAGTTCGTTCGGGCGTTCAAGCGGGTCGAGCGGTTCGTCCCGACGAACGAACTTGTCGGAAACGTCGTCTGGCTCGACAGCTGGGTCGAGTGACGACGACCCGTATCAGTGTTTAAAAGCACGCTGCCCGGTGAACGCCATCGCCATGTCGTGGTCGTCTGCGGCCTCGATGACGTCCTCGTCATTGACGGAGCCGCCGGGCTGGATGACGGCCTCGATGCCGGCGTCGGCGGCCTCCTCGATGCCGTCCGGGAACGGGAAGAAGGCGTCCGAGGCCATCACGGCGCCGTCGGCGTTCTTGCCCTCTGCGTGTTCGTCGGCCTTCATCGCCGCCAGCCGGACGGCGTCGACGCGGGAGACCTGGCCCATCCCGACGCCGACCGTCTCGGTGCCCTCGGCGAAGAGGATGGCGTTGGACTTGACGTGCTTGATAGTCCGCCAGGCGAACAACATCGTCTCCAGCCGCTCGTCGGTGGGTTCCCGGTCGGTGACGACCTCAAGATCGTCGACGGTCGGCGCCTGGCGGTCACGCGATTGAACGAGCCGGCCGCCGACGAGGTCGGACTCCACCAGCGACCCCGAGGGGCCGTCCAGTTCGCCGACGTCCAGCACCCGGAGGTTGTCCTCCTCGAAGAGAATGTCCAGGGCGGCGTCGGTGTACTCCGGTGCGATAACGACCTCCTTGAACGAGTCGGTAACCGCCTCGGCGGCCGCGGCGTCACACGGCCGGTTCAGCGCGACGATGCCGCCGAAGGCGCTCATCGGGTCCGTCGCGAGGGCGTCCTCGTAGGCGTCGACCAGCGTTCCAGCGGTCGCACAGCCGGCGGGGTTGGTGTGCTTGATGACCGCCGCCGCCGGCTCGTCAAACTCCCGGACGAGGTTCAGCGCGCCGTCGGCGTCGTTGTAGTTGTTGTACGACAGCGCCTTGGCGCCCTCGTTCAGCTGTGTGGCGTTGACGACGCTCGCCTCCGCCGTCGAGCCGTCGACGTAGACCGCGGCGTCCTGATGGGGATTCTCGCCGTACCGGAGCTCCCGGCCCCGGTCGTCGCTGGCGAGTCGGCGGGCCGGGAACTGCCCGCCGTCGTCGCCGTCGACCGATACCGCGCCGGCCTCGCGGTCGACGTCGACCCGGCCCTCGGCGAACCACTTCACGGCGCGCGGATAGGCCGCGAACTCCGCCTCCCGCAGCACCCGCCGTTTCAGGTCCGCGACCTCGTCGCCGTCGTGCACCGGGACGGGTTCCTGGGCGACGATGGGACCGCCGTCGACCGTCTCGTCGACGACGTGGACGGTGCATCCGGTAACGGAGACGCCCGCCTCCAGCGCCTGCTCGTGGGCGTCCATCCCCGGGAACGACGGCAGGAGCGACGGATGGACGTTCAGCGTCGTCGGCGCCGAATTCAGGAACTCCTCGGTGAGAATGCGCATGTAGCCGTCGAGACACACCAGGTCGACGTCGTAGCCCTCGAGCCGCTGGAGGATGCGCCGCTCATGCTGTCCTCGGGTGTCGTCGCCCCGGGTGACGACCTCCGTGGGGATGCCGCGCTCGGCGGCGCTCTCGACCACCGGGGCGCCTTCTCCATTGGTGAGGACGACGGCAAACTCGACGTCGCCCGGCTCCGTGTCGGCCATGTGCAACAGGTTCCGGCCGCGGTTCGAGGCCATACCGGCGATTTTCATACTCCGGATGGACGACCCCGCGGGCAAAGTAGTTGCGATTGCGTCCGCCGGCATATACACGAACGTGGATTCAAAGGCAGGCTGAACGGCCAATGACGAAAGAATTATACACGTTTTTGTGATGTTACGCGTGTCGGGGGAGGACCCGGCGCCGCCGTTGGGCCGTTGCTCGGCGGCCGCTCACAGCAGGCTCTCGAGACGGTCGCGGTGGAACGCGACTGCCGCCTCGCCAGTCCGCTCGGGGTAGCCGGGCCGGGTGACCTCGCCGTCGGCGTCGACGGCCGACCGGACGACGGCGGCCAGGCGCTCCGCTCGGGTCACGGCCGGCAGCGGCCGGACCGACCGGTAGCCCGCCCGGAACGCCGCGCGGAGCGGCCCGGGGTCGTCGACGTACCAGTCGGCGACGAGGTGTTCGACCTTGGCGACCGACAGGCCGGCGCTCGCTGCCAGCGGTTCCCCCCAGTCCGGCACCGCCGCGACCTCGCCGTCCCGGGCCACCGTGTTCCCCGGCCGGAGGTCCCACGGGTAGAGCCGGGGGGTCGGGTCGCCAGCGGGCGAGGCGACCGCCTCGCGCAGCGCACGCTTCAGGTCGGCGAACGGCGCCGGCAGCGCGTCGATGCCGGCGCTGGCGTGGCTCCCGAACCACTCCGACCAGTCGGCCGGACCGCCGGCCCGCAGGCCGTCGTCCGCGACGGCGATGTCGCCGAACCGCTCGAAGGTGAACGCCCCGTGTAGCTCCGCAAGGAACCGCCCGAACTGCCGGGCGAGACGGCGGCGGTCGACGGCCGGCAGCGACGCGAACCGGGTGTGGAGGTTCTCGCCGGCGACGCACTCGACGGTGCGGTAGCCGCCCGCTCCGTCGCGGCCGCACTCGAGGACGGCCGGCACGGGGACGGCGGTCCGGTCGGCAATCTCCCGCGTCAGCCGGGTCTCGACGGCCAGCGCCGCCGGGTCGTCGGTTCGCTGGACGACTACCCGCCGTCCGTCGTCGAGTGTGACGAGGCGGGTCCGCTTGCGGTTGCCCTCCGGCGGCGTCTCGACGGCCGCGACGGCCCGCTCGGGGTGCGTCGACCGGACGATCTCGTGGGGATAACCGGTCATTCCGCCAGGACCTCCTCGATGTCGGCGACCGACTCGAGGACGTGGTCCGGCCGGTACGGCGCCGGATCGTCGTCACCGTCGACCGGGCACCACGCCGCCGCCATTCGGGCGTTCTGGGCGCCGGCGACGTCGTACTCCAGGGAGTCGCCGACGTACAGCGTCTCCTCGGCGTCGACCCCGAGTTCGGCGACCGCGCGCTCGAACGGTTCGCGGTGGGGCTTCCGCCGGGCGAGGTCGCCGGCGAAGACGACCGTCTCGAAGGCGTCGCCGAATGGCAGCGCCTCCAGCTTGCCAGCCTGCCTCGATTCGGGACCGTTAGTGACGAGGCCGACCGCGGCCCGC
Source organism: Halobacteriales archaeon QS_9_68_42 (assembly GCA_003022905.1). Next base: position 12,928 of record PXSE01000047.1, on the reverse strand, counting down.
CGTCGTGTGGCCTCGACGGCGGCGGCCGCGCCGGGTCGCGGCTCCACCGCGGCGTAGTCGACGGTCTCGAGAAAGCCCCGGGCCAGCGCCTCGGTGTCAACCGGCGTCCGACCGTACTGGGCGGCCACCCTGGTGAACCCGGCCGCGAGATAGCCGACCTCGTCGTCGACCGCCGGCGGCCCCTCGAGCGCCGCCCACAGCTCGTCGGGCTCGCCGAACGGCTCGACGCCCGCCGCCTCGAAGGCGCCGTGGTAGATGGTCTCGGGCGGCTGGGCGCCCTCACAGAGGGTCCCGTCGAGGTCGAACAGCACTGCGGCGTACACGCCCGCCGGTAGCGCCCGCGGTCGCAAAACCGTCCCGGAGGTGGCCCGGACTGCCGGGACTGGCGGCCCCCATCGACACGCTTTTTCAGCGGCTCTCCCCACAGTCCGGTATGACCGACCGGGGCCCACTCGACGCCATCTCGCCGCTGGACGGCCGTTACGCCCGCTACACGGAACCGCTCTCGGAGTACGCCAGCGAGGCGGCGCTCATGCGTGCCCGCGTCCGCGTCGAGGTGGCGTACCTGCTGGCGCTCGCCGACCTCGAGGCGACGCCGCTGTCGCTGGACGACGAGACCCGCGCCGACCTCCGCGGGCTGTACGAGTCCTTCGACGCTGACGACGCCGACGTCGTCAAGCGCCTGGAGACGGAGGGGTACGACGGCTACGCCGCCACCAACCACGACGTGAAGGCCGTCGAGTACTTCGTCCGGATGGCCCTGCCCGACGAGGCCGAACAGGGGCCGTGGGTCCACTTCGGGCTGACCAGCGAGGACGTCAACAACCTCGCCCACCGACTGCTGGTGAAGCCGGCCGTCGAGACGGTGTTGGCCCCCGCGATACGCGAGTTGCGGGACGAGCTGGCGGCGGCGGCCCGCGAACACCGCGACGTGCCGATGCTGGCGCGCACCCACGGCCAGCCGGCGACGCCGACCACCTACGGCAAGGAGCTGGCCGTCTACGCCTCGCGCCTGGGCCGGGCGCTCGGCCGATTGGAGGCCGCGGCCGGCGATCTGTCGGGCAAACTGGCCGGCGCCTCGGGCACCTACGCCGCACACCGCGCCGCCTACCCCGGTGTGGACTGGCGAGCGTTCGCCGGGGAATTCGTCGAATCGCTGGGGCTCGAGCACACACCGCTGACGACGCAGGTCAACCCCTGCGACGACCTGGCGGCGGTCTTCGACGCGCTCCGGGGCGTCAACAAGACGAAGGCCAACTCCGACCTGACGTTCCTGGCGGACTACGTCACCACCTCCCGGCTCCAGCGGGACCTCTCGGACTCGACGGTCAAGCGGAACGTCGGCGCCGCCTTCGCCCACTGCCTCATCGGTTACCGCAAGACCGCCGCCGGCCTGGAGAAGGTGACGCCCAACGAGACGGTCATACGCGAGGAACTCGAGGCCAACCCGGAGGTCATCGGCGAGGCCGTCCAGACGATTCTCCGGCGGGAGGGCGACACGGACGCCTACGAGCGCGTCAGGAAACTGACACGCGGACAACAGGTCGACCTCGAGGACTTCCGCGAGTTGTTCGACGAACTCGACGTCGAGGAGTCGGTCCGCGAGGAGTTGCGCGAGCTGACGCCGGCCGGCTACACCGGCGTTGGGAGCGACCTCGTGGACGAACTCGACGGGTAGTCCGGCGGAACCGTCGCTCCCGGACGGCTCTTCCCCGCCGGCTGTTCGGCCGAGGGGCGGACGGCGCCGGACTGCGGCCGAGCGAGCACGGCACCTCGACGGACGACCTCCCCTGCGACCGTCAGTTCACTTAGCCCGTGACCGACAGTATCAGCCGGACGAGGCGTTCGCAGTCTGTGACGACTGGTAATCGACGGCGACCGCGACGTCCCGGTCCGTCCGGCGCTCTATCTCGCTCTCGAGGTCCGAAACGAGGTCGTCCGGCGGCATCCCGGGTGGGCCGCTCACCGCGACGGTGACCGAGGTCGGTCCCGACGGAGCGCCAAGACCGCCGTACTCCGTCGTCACACCGGTCGTGTCGAGGTCGGCGTAGGCCGGCGACGACATCGTCTCCTGGACGGCCTCTTTCGTCTGGTGGCTGAAGCCGACCTGCGAGGCGGTCAGGGCACCGGTCGCGACGGTCGCGACCGCCAGCAGGAGAATCGTCGCGTACACGCGGCGCATGTCCGCGTCGGGACCCGAGTCCCCGAGCGACTGTTCCCCGAACAGCCACGGGGGTTCGTAGCCCAGGAGGAGGAACGTCACGAACGCGCCGATGTTGATAGCGAGTACGTTCACCGCGAGAAGCAGCAGTGACCCGACGGCATACGCCTGCTCCCCCCACGCGAGGCCGAGGCCGACGCCGCCGGCCGCGGGCACGATTGCCGCCGCAATCATGACCCCGATGAGGGAGGACGACTGCTCGGTCGAGTAACCGTAGGCGCCGACGATGCCCGCGACGGTGGCGCCGATGGTGCTCAGGAGCGACGGGGCGAGTCTGACGCCGACGAGTTCGATGCTCGTGACCTCGACCGTCGGCGGGACGACCCCGGTCCAGCGGAGCGCCAGCGCGAACGGGGCCGCGACGAGAATCGCGAGGACGAGGCCGAGTGCCTGCTCCTTGACGCTGCCCGTGAAGACGTCCCACTTGCCGTCTACGGCCGCCGCCGGGACCGCGAGAGCGGCACTGACCTGGGGGGCGATGACCATCGCCCCGATGACGAGCGCGGGCTGGTCAAGGAGCAGCCCGCACGTCGCGGCGAGCACGCTGAGCACCGTCCCGCTGTAGTACATGAGTCGCGGCCACCGCAACTCCTGTATCTTCGCGCCGAGCTCCGCCCGCGAGAGGGTCGGGGTCTCGTCGCTGTACTCGCGCTGGAGTTCCGAGAACCCGCCGGTGTAGGCGAACTCGCCCTTCGTGACGACGGTGTAGGTGTCCGAATCGATGTCCGCGTCGTCCAGTCCATCGAGGACGTCCGAGACGGCCGCCGTCGGGACGGGAAAAAAGAAGTGGACATCGCCATCATCGCTATCGTCGCCGCCGGTCGAGGTGACGTACTCGAAGTCGAGGTCCTCGAGCACCGCCTCGACGCTCGACCGCTCGGACGCCGGTACTCGGACGTGGAGCTGTCTCACATCTTTTCACCCTGACTACCGCTCGGTTGCGATTCAGGGGCGAACGAACCGGCACGCGCGGGCACGCCATGGGGGGTTGCATCGACTGCGGTCATGCAGGCCGAAGTGACATCCGGCCATCATAAAACTCTCGGCCTGCGGAGAGCCCGCAGAACGGTTACCGTCTCACTCGAGGCCGCCGGCCTCCTCCTCGAGGCGTGTGAGGTCATCGAACGTCTCCCGGCGGCGGGTGACCCGCTCGTCATCGCCCTCGATTGCCACCTCGGCGGGCCGTGGCTGTGAGTGGAACTGGCTGGCGAGGTTGATGCCGTAGGCGCCGACGTTGCCGATAGCCAGCAGGTCGTCGGCCTCCGGGCGCGGAATCGGCCGGTCGGTGCAGAACACGTCGGCGCTGGTGCACAGCGGGCCGCCGACGCTGGACTCGACCGCCTCGCGGTCCGACCCGGTCACGTTGCGGACGTGGTGGTAGGAGTCGAACATCGCCGGCCGGACCATGTCGGTGAGGCCGGCGTCGACGCCGACGATGCGGGTCTCGGGCGTTCGCTTGACGGTGTTGACCCGGGTCAACAGCGCCCCAGCGTCGGCGACGAGGTACCGGCCCGGTTCCAGCGCCACGGTCGCGTCGACGTCGGCGGTGGCCTCCCGGACCATCCCGGCGGCCGCCTCGAGGTTCAGCGGGTCCTCGTCGGGGCGGTAGGGGACGCCGAAGCCGCCGCCCAGATCGAGGAACTCGAGGTCGCCGACCCGCGCCGCGAGGTCCGCCACCCGAGAGAGGGCGCGCCGGTGGTCCTCGAGGTCGTCCCCGAGCACACCGCTGCCGACGTGAGCGTGGAGGCCGACGAGGTCGAACCGCTCGCGGGCCTCGCTCGCGACCCGCTCGACCTCGTCGTACGGCAGGCCGAACTTGGCGTCCCTGCCGGTCGCCACCTTTTCGTGGTGGCCGGTCCCGATGCCCGGATTCACCCGGAGCGCCAGCCGGCCGTCGAAGCCGCGCGACGCAAGTCGGTCCAGCGTCATCTCGGCGCCTGCCGTTATTGCCAGCTCCGGCGTGTCCGCCCAGAGATCGACTGCGTAGTCGAGGTCGCCCTCCGGTGGATTGACGGCGGTGTACTGGAGGTCATCGGCGGCAACGCCGGCCGCGAGCGCCCGGTGGAGTTCGCCGGCGGCCGCACACTCGATGTCGGCGCCGGCGTCGTACAGCGTCCGGATCACCGCCCGGCCGGTGTTGGCCTTGGCGGCGTACATGACGTGGGCGAACCCGAAGGCCGACTCGAACCGCGCGAAGTTGTCCCGAACCCGGTCGTGGTCGGTCACGTACAGCGGCGTGCCGTGCTCGTCGGCGAGCCGTTCGAGGCGACCGTCGTCCCAGTCGGCCAGCCGCTTCACGGCGGGCGAGGCGGCGAGACTCATTGTCGAGTCAGGGGGACGACGGATAACAAGGCTGTCGGCTCGAACCGGAACGCTCGGGGCCTCGCCGCGCGGAGACCCGGGCGTGATGGACGACCCGACCACGAACCGGGACCGACAGCGGAGCGGCGCCGTCGGGGCCGTCCTCGGCGCGACGCTCGGCCCGCTGGAGGCGGCAATCGGTGGCGTCATCGACGGGACGCGGTTCGCGCTCGGGCTCTCGGTCGGCGTCGACGCCGCTGGCGACGACGCCGCGGACGCGCCGGCCATCGACGAGGACGCCACGACGATACGGATGGCCGACGCCGCGACGGACGACGCCAACGCCGACGGCGCCTGACGAAAGGGGAAGCGCGTTCCGGTAGCCGAACGACTTGGTTCTCGCGGGCGTTACTACCACATATGACCGGCGAAACCGAGAGCGAGCACAGTGGCTGTGGATGCCTCACCGGCGACCTGGAGACGGCCGCCGCAAAGAGCGCGACCGCAAGCGGGTTCGCCGGGTCGGTGCTCGGCGCGGTCGGCGGCCCCGCCGGCGCAACGGTGGGCGGCCTCGTGTGGGGGACGGCCGGCTACGTCGCCGGCTACACCGCCGCCAGCGTCTCGCAGGCGATGAACAACGATGGCGACACTGACCCGGTCAAAATCGAGACCGGAGACGACCACGACGACGCCGGAGACCACGCCGACGCCGCCTGAATCTCGGTCGCGCTACTCGACGGTGACGTCGATGGACTCGCCGTCAAGAGAGTCGACGGCGAGTTCGACGTTCTTTCGGTTGGCCTTCCAGACGGTGTCGAACAGGGTCCCGACGACCGGCACCGACCCGATGGCGAAGTCGAGGGTAACGTTGGCTATCATCCGGAGCAGGGTCAGGAACGGGACGCCGAGTCGCGCCGACTCGAGGACGATATACACCGACATCGCCGCCGCCACCGCGTCACCGGCGCCCGGTACGATGCCGAGAATCGGGTCGATACCGATACGGAACTCCGTCCCCGGCACGCGAATGCTGTCGTCCAGCAGGTTCGCAACGAAGCGCATGCGGCGGACCGCCGCCTCGTCGACGGAGTTAGGTACCTCCTCGATGCCGTCGAACTGCGACTCTAGCGAATCGATTGTTTGACTGACCATACTGTTGCTGGGAGCGTCGGCCGTTTAAATTCTGGGCCTAACGGGACGAAGAATACGGGGTCGAACCTCCGCGTTCGCGCGCGAGTGTCCCGGGAGAAGTCCAACCCCGACACCGACCGACAGGTCCGCTCTCGCCTCGAATCTATGCATATAGGCCTGAGATGTACGTTTGACTAATACGTGTACCTACACGGCAACTCGTACTGTCGGTCGTGGGGTTTCGAAGCAACGATTTAGTGTTCGTCCGGGTCAGGCAATGAGACCACGAGGCGACCACTCCCGTCGTATTGATTGCTGTGGCTGTTTCCCGTACGACCGTCCGCAGTCGGGCGGTCGATCCGGTAATGACCCACAGCACTCAGTCTCAGTTATCCCGCAGGGCGTCCTCGCGCTCGGTCGCCTCGAGCGTCTCGGCCTCGATGTCGGTGGCGACGACGGCGGGCTTATAGGCGCCGCCCTCGAAGAGGTCGTGGTCGCCGACGCTCGACTCGACGAACCGGGTAAACGCCCGCCGCTCGGGCGGCAACTCGCCGTACAGTATCTCCTCCTCGACGAGGTCGTACACCGGAACCCGGGGCGTCAGCAGGGTGTTCTCGCCGACGACGCTGTTCTCGCCGACGACGAACCCCGACGTGACCCGACAGCCGGCGCCCAGCGAGACGCCGTCCTCGACGACGACGGGGGCGGCCTCGGCCGGTTCGAGCACGCCGCCGATGAGCGTGTTGGCGCCGAGCTTGACGTCGTCGCCGATCTGCGCCGCTGAGCCGACGGTGTCACAGGAGTCCACCAGCGTGCCGTCGCCGACGTACGCCCCGACGTTGACGAAGGCGGGGCTCATCAGGATGGCGTCGCCGCCGACGTGAGCGCCGCGGCGGATAATCGTCCCGTCGGGCGTGTTCCGGGTGCCCCGGTCGGGGAGGTCGCCCGTCTCCCGCAGCGGCAATACGTCGTGGTAGTCGACGCCGCCGTGGGTGTGGGTCTCGATGGATCGCAGGCCGAAGTTCAGCAGGATGCCCCGCTTGACCCACCCGTTGGCCTCCCACTCGCCGCCGCGCTTCTCGGCGGCCCGTACTTCCCCGGTCTCGAGGGTGTCCAAGAACTCCTCCAGTACTGCGTACTCCTCGCGGCCGGCCGCCTCGGCGGTCAGTCCCTCATCGTAGCGCCGCTGTAACTCCCGGACATCGCTTTCGAGTGCGCTCATGCGCCCCGGTTCGTCGGAGGCGGGCTTGGCTCTGTTGGAATCGCCTGTCCGGCGGACGTCGCCCGCCCCCTGCCCCGGACAGAGCGCGGTCGCCGCCGCTCTACAGCACGTCGCCGAACTCGTACCAGCCCGGCTCCCGGTCGGCCAGCCACTCGGCGGCGTCGACGGCGCCGGCGGCGAACACGCGCCGGGACTCCGCGCGGTGCGAAAGCGTCAGCACCTCGTCGTTGCCCGCAAGCAGGAGTTCGTGCTCGCCGCGGACGGTCCCCGCCCGCCGGACGTGGACGCCGACCTCCGAGTCGGCGCGGCGGTGTTCGCCCTCGCGGCCGTGGGTGCGGTCGAGGTCGCCCTCGCGGGCCTCATCGACGGTTTCGAGCAGCGTCTTCGCCGTCCCGCTGGGGGCGTCCCGCTTGCCGCTGTGGTGGGTCTCCGTCAGCTCGACGTCGTAGTCGGGCAGGGCCTCGACGCCGGCCTCGACGACGCGCAACAGCGCCTGGACGCCGCGGGCGAAGTTCGAGGCCTTCAGCACGGCCGTCGACTCGCTGGCCTCGCGCAGGTCCGCGAGGCCGCCGGCGTCGAACCCGGTCGTGCCGACGACGTAGGGAACACCGGCCGCCGCGGCCAGTTCGGCGTGCTCGCGGCTCGCCGCCGGGACGGTGAAGTCGACGAGCGCGTCCGCGTCGGTCAGAAGCTCCGGCAGCTCCCCGGCAGGGCGAACGTCAACGCCCCCGACGGTCCCCGCCGAGCCGGCGACGCCGACCACGTCGTGGCCGCGCTCCGTGGCCTCGACGACCACCTCGCCCCCGGTCCGGCCCGTCGCACCGGCGACGACGACTCTCATTCCCGCTCTAGGTCGTCGAGCACCCGACGGAGGTGCTCACGGTTCTCCGGCTGGAGCGGGCTGAGCGGCGTCCGCATCGTCCGGGCGTGGACGCCGTGCATCTCCATGGCCTCATTGATTGGGATGGGGTTGGACTCGACGAACAGCGCCCGAAACAGGTCGCCGAGCTCGTACTGGAGCCCGCGGGCCCGCTCGAAGTCCCCGGCCAGCGCCGACCCGACCAGGGCGACGACCCGGTCCGGCTCGACGTTGGCGGCCACGGAGATGCACCCCGACCCGCCCTGGGCGACGATGGGCAGTGTCAGGGCATCGTCGCCCGACAGCACCGCGAAGTTCTCGTTGCGGGTGCGCTCTATCACCTCGTTGGTCCGGTTGAGGTCGCCGCTTGCGGCCTTGTAGCCGACGATGTTCTCGTGTTCGGCCAAGGCGACGGCGGACTCGACGGCGATGTTCCGGCCCGTCCGGCTCGGGACGTTGTAGATGATCTGCGGCAGGTCGACGGCATCGGCGACGGCCCGGAAGTGCGCCTCCATGCCGTCCGGCTCCGGCCGGTTGTAGTACGGCGAGATGAGAAGCAGGCCATCGGCGCCCGCGTCGGCGGCCCGCCCGGAGAGTTCCAGCGCCTCGCGGGTGTTGTTCGAGCCGCTGCCGGCGATGACCGGCACGTCGTCGACCGCGTCGACGACCGTCTCGACGACCTCGACGTGCTCGTCGTGGCTCATGGTCGCCGACTCGCCGGTAGTGCCGACCGGCACGAGGCCGTCGACGCCCGCCGTTTCCAGGCGCCGGGCGTGGGCGCGCAGGGTGTCGTGATCGATGCTCTCGTCGTCGTGCAGTGGCGTCGTCATCGCGGGGAAGACGCCGGTGAACGTGTCGTGTGTCATGTGGTGTCGGGTGGTCGGGCGGTCGTCGGGCGGTGCGTCCGGAGTCGACCTGCGACGGGGGCGTCACGCCCGCCGCAGACCCGGCTACGGACGTTTGCCTTTCTCGCCAGAAACGGGCGCGTCGGCGCTCCCGCCGGTGGTCGGCAGCGGCAGCCCGGCGGGTGCGCGCGTCTGCATGTGAGACAACGAGGCACGAACCGACTTATGTGTTGTGAGTCGCGCGGATTCCGCCGCGTTCCCCTTCCGTGCGGTTAGTTCACACGAATGCCAGAACGCATTTATTCGTCAGTCGACAACGAACGGACAGTATGCGACACGTCGGACTCAAGGCGCGCATGGCGGTCGTCGGGAGCATCCTGTTCGGCTTCTACATGCTCCTGGCGATCTTCGCGGTCGGGGCCGGCGCCCCGATTCCGCTCGTCCTGCTCGGGACCGTCCTGTTCGCCGGCTTCCAGTACAAGTTCGGCAAGTGGGCCGCGCTCCGGAGCGTCGGCGCCGAGGACATGCCCGAGGACCGATACCACGAGATTCACAGCTCGGTCGAGCGCATCTGCGGGGAGATGGACCTCGAGAAGCCGACCCTGAAGGTCGCCGACATGGGCGTGCCGAACGCCTTCGCGGTCGGCCGCCGCGGCGCCGGGGTCGTGGTCGTCTCCACGGAACTGATGCGCGCGCTCGACCACGAGGAACTGGAGGCGGTGCTGGCCCACGAGCTCGCCCACATCGACAACCGCGACGTCGTCACGATGGTGATGGGCCAGGCCATCGCCTCGATGCTCGGCTTCGCCGCCTAGGAGTACGTCGCCGACGACGACGCCGCCCGCCACGTCGGCGGCGACGCGATGGCCGACGCGCTCCGGAAGATATCCTCGGCCGGCAAGCGGACCGACGCGGAACTCGACGACAACGTCTCGGCACTGTGTATCTTCGGCGGCGAGCGGTCGGCGCTGGAGAAGCTGTTTGCGACCCACCCGCCAATCGAGAAGCGCATCGAGGCCGTCCAGAACGTCGAGCGCGAGTTCTACTAGAGTTCCGGAGCCTTGGCCCTCGGCCCGGTCGGGAGATTGAATATCGACCCGCCTGTCGACCGGCGTGATGAGCTCGCCCGGTCGCTGGTCGAAGCTCCGTCTGCGGGTCCGGCTGCTCGTAGCGGTACTGCTCCTTGCGGTCATCGCGGCCGTCATGGTGGGCGTGGAGGCCGTGCTGTTCGGCCTCACGACGGTTCCTCCCCTGTGGCTGATGAGCGCCCTCACGACGGCGCTCTACGGCGAGGCCGCCGGTCTCGTTATCGCGGTCGTCGCGTACGCGGTCCTGTTGCTCGTGACGGTCGCCTCCCACCGCCTCACACGAGAGTCGGAACTCGGGGCGCTCGCCGTACCGGAGAGCCTGTCATACTTACATATATACGCCTACATAGGACCCGTCGTCGCGTCGGTTGTGGTTATCGACCTTCTTTTCGGGTGGTTCGGAACCCCGATGTGGGTGTTCCTCGTCCTGCTCGTCACGGGTATCGCGATGTTCTATCCGATGTGTTTCTACGCGCTAACCAGGATGACGGCTGATGGCGACGACGAACCGCCGTGGGGAGGCGAGGTCGACCCGGTCGAAGAGCCCCCGCGACGGGAGCAGTTCGCGCTCGTCTGGAGGCGGGTCCGTCGTCTCACGGGCGAACTCGCAGCGTGGGCGGGACCGGTCGGGACGGTCCTGACTGCGGTGGCCGCACTGGGGGGGCTCGCGGCGGTGTACCTGCTCGGCACGACCTGGACCGGTCCGTCGGAACTGCTCGTGTCGGCGCTGACGGGAACGGACGCGCTCACGGGTGACGTGCTGCTCGGGCTCGCCAGGTGGGCCTCGGGGGCGCTCGTGGTGGCCACGGTCGGGGTGACGCTGTTGGCCGTCGCCGTCCACGTCGGTCACGTCGTGCGGACGGAGTTGGGCGATGCGGCAGTCCTGCGGGAACTCGACGAGGGACTGGAAGACGCCGACGATCCGGCGACGCTCGCGAACCTCGACGAGCGGGTCACTCGGCTTGCGACGCTGGCGGACCTGCCGGCACCCGACGTACGTCTCGTCTCTTCGGCGACTCCGACGGCCGCGGCAGTCGGGTACCGGCCGTCGTCGTCGACAATCGTCGCCTCGACCGGGCTGGTGGAGTCCCTTGATGACCCGGAACTCGACGCTGTGCTCGCTCACGAACTAGCTCACGTCGCAAACCGGGACGCGGCGGTCCTGACGGCGGCGTCGTTCCCGCGGGTCGCGGCGAACCGGGCATTCGAACGCTACTGGGTGAACCCGGTGATGATCGGGTACGTCGTCGTCATCGCAGCGGCCGGTCGGCTCTGTGCGGCGATGGTCGCTCGGACGCGGGAGTACGTCGCCGACGACGCCGCTGCCGCGATGACCGGTGACCCTGCGGCGCTGGCAACGGCCCTGGAAACGCTGGACAGAACGGCCGACAGCCGGTCTCAACGAGATTTGCGCTCGCTGGCTGCGTTCACCATCGTGCCGCCGCCGTGGGAGGAGCGGCGGTTCTTCGACCGGACCTACCGGCTGGTGTATCGCGGGCTGTTGGGGACCCACCCGCCGACGGAGCGGCGCGTCGAGCGGCTCCGTCGGCAGGTCCGCAAGTCGGAACTGGGGTCGTGAGGTCTGGGCCGTCCGACGCTCCTCTGCCACCGCCATCTGCCGGCCCGAACCGGAAAGCGATAAACCGCTCGCCGTCCTTCCCCGGGTATGGAGTACCACGAGGCGGCGAACTTCCTCTTCGATCTCCGCCGGTACTCGCCGACGACGGGCGTCGAGTCGACCCGGCGCCTGCTGGAGTACCTGGGCCGGCCCGGCGAGGCGTTCCGGGTCGTCCAGGTCGCGGGGTCGAACGGGAAGGGCAGCACCGCCCGCATGGTCGAGAGCGTCCTGCGGGAGGCAGGGTACGACGTGGGCCTGTACACCTCGCCGCACCTCGACGACGTCCGCGAACGGGTCCGCATCGACGGCCGGAAGGTCACCCGGCGGGCCGTCCGGGAGTTCGTCGAGACCGCCGAGCCGTACATCACCGAACGGGCGGCCGACGGGGCGTCGCCCACGTTCTTCGAGACGACGACGGCGCTGGCGGCGTGGGCGTTCGCCCGGGCCGACGTCGACGTGGCGGTGCTGGAGGTGGGCATCGGGGGGCGCTACGACGCCACGAGCGCGCTCGAACCCGAGGCGGCAGCGGTCACGAGCATCACGCTCGAGCACACCGACATCCTCGGCGACACCGTCGAGGAGATTGCCCGCGACAAGGCCGCCGTCGCGCCCGACGACGCCCCGCTCGTGACCGCCACCGCCGGCGACGTGCTCGCGGCCATCGAGTCCGTGGCGTCGCGGCCGCGCTGGCCCGACAGGTCGGCGACGTGGCCGTCGACGACATCGAGCGCGGCCTCCGGAACGCCCACTGGCCCGGCCGCTTCGAGGTGATAGAGCAGGAGCCGCTGGTCGTGCTGGACGGCGCCCACAACCCCGGCAGTTGCAAGGGGGTCGCCGACGCCCTCTCGACGTTCGAGTTCGACGACCTCCACCTCGTGTTCGGCGCGATGTCCGACAAGGACCACGCCGGGATGGCCGGGGCGCTGCCGGACGCCGACGCCGTCTACGCCTGCCGGCCGGCCTTCGACCGCGCGGAGACGCCCGAGGTGCTGGCGGACGTCTTCGAATCGGCGCCATCGGTCCGGACGGTCGACGCCGTCGAGGACGCCCTCGAGACGGCGCTGTCGGCCGCCGACGACGGCGACGCCGTCGTGGTGTGCGGCTCGCTGTTCGTCGTCGCCGAGGCCCGACGCCGGTGGACGCGCCTCGGTGTTCCCAAGCGCGTCGCCGACGCCGAGGACGCGGTGGCGGCGCTGTCGGCGACCGAGGTGCCCGAGCAGGGCGTCCGCCGCGTCGGCCGGGCGGGCGTCCACCGGGTTGTGGCCACGCGCCTCCAGCGGCGGCAGGCCGCCCGAATCGAGCGAGAACTGGCCGCCCTCGGCGGGGAGTGTGCCGTCTCCGGCGTCGCGGCCCAGGAGCGCGAACCCGTCGACGCCGTGCTGATGGGGACACTCGAACAGTTCGGTGACCTCGCCGGGACGCTCGAGGACGCCCCCCACGGCCTCGCCGTCGTCGCCGAGCAAATCCGGGAGACGCTCGAGGTCCGGTCCCGGGAGACGGACGCGGATGGGGCCGAGTACCCCTGGACGGACGGCACCGCGGTCATGGGCATCCTCAACGTCACGCCGGACTCCTTCCACGACGGCGGCCGCTACGAGGCCATCGAGGACGCCGTCGCCCGGGCGGAGGCGATGGTCGAGGCC
>PXSE01000046.1 GCA_003022905.1 Halobacteriales archaeon QS_9_68_42 | reverse complement strand
CGAGGCGCTCCGCGAGGAGCGGAACGTCTGCGACCGCTACTACAACAACCTCACCGGGGACACCGACGAGTTCTACGCGTGGCTGTACGAGGACGTCCGTACGCCCGACGAGATTTACGAGCGGGCCCACGAGATGGACCTCTGCGGGTACGAGCTCCTGAAGGACGGCATGGAGGGCATTGACCTGGCGGTCTGCAACTACCACCACCTGCTGGACCCGACCATCCGCGAGCAGTTCTTCCGGTGGCTCGGCCGGGACCCGGAGGACGTCATCGCGGTGTTCGACGAGGCCCACAAAGTCGCGAGCGCGGCCCGCGACCACGCCACCCGGACGCTGGCCGAGCGGACGCTGGACGGCGCCGTCGACGAGCTCGAGGAGTGCGACGACGCCCGCGCGGCCCCGGCGAGAAACGTCGTCGAAGCCTTCCGGACGGCGCTCGTCGAGACCTACGAGGGCTCGTTCGGCTTCGGCGAGCGCGAGGCCGTCGGCGAGGAGTGGGAGGACGTCGCCGTCGACAGCGAGAACGGCCGCAACGACGTCGCGGTGGAGTTCCTGCAGGCGTACACCGGCCAGGGGTTCGCGTCCGACCTCGAGGCGGCGCTGGCGCTCGGCGAGGAGCTGGACCGCCGCTACGAGCGGGCCTACAAGGAGGGCGAGACGACGACCCGCAAGGACTGTCCGACGCTCTCGGCCGCCGCGTTCATTGAGGCGTGGATGGACGCCAACGACGACCCCGGCACCTACCCGGTGGCCGGCGTCCGGCGGACCGAGACGGGCGTCGTCGGTCGCGCCGAACTGTACACCTGTCTGCCGCGCCAGGTGACCGAACCGCTATTCGATGAGCTACACGCAACGGTGCTGATGAGCGCGACGCTACGGCCGTTCGACGTCACCGAGGACGTCCTCGGCCTGGAGGAGCCCCTGACGATGGCCTACGGCGAGCAGTTCCCCGAGGAGCGCCGCCGGACCTACGCCGTCGAGACGCCGGCGCTGTTCGCCAGCCAGCGGGACGACCCCGGAGTCCAGGAGACGGTCGGCGAGACCATCGAGGACGCCGTCCGCTTTACCCCCGGCAACACGCTCGCGTACTTCCCCAGCTACGCCGAGGCCGAACGTTACTACCACCGCTTCTCCGGTGACGCGACGCCGTACCTCGACGAACCCGGCACGCGGGCGGAGGACCTGCGCCAAGAGTTCGTCAGCGACGACGACGCGGTGCTCTTCACGTCGCTCTGGGGCACGCTCGCCGAGGGGGTTAGTTTCGACGACAACGACGCCCGAACGGTGTTGGTCGTTGGCGTCCCGTATCCCCACCTCGACGACCGGATGGAGGCCGTCCAGGGCGCCTACGAGGGCGCATTCGGCGACGGCGAGGGGGACGCCGGCTGGCGGTACGCCGTTGAGATACCGACCGTCCGGAAGACGCGGCAGGCGATCGGCCGGGTCGTCCGTTCGCCGGACGATTACGGGGTGCGGGTGCTCATCGACGAGCGCTACACCCACTCCAACCGGGTCGAGTTGGGCGAGTACAGCGTCTACCCGTCGTTCCCGCCCGAGGAGCGCAGCGAGCACATCGACGTCGCGCCGGGGAAGCTGAAGATCGGGATGCTGAACTTCTACAGCGACCTCGGCGCCTGGGAGGGGGCGCCGCCGGAGCCATGAGTCTGGACCCGCGCGCCGAGCGACGCCGGACCCGCGACGGCGAGGGGCCGCGGTGGGAGGCCCTCCGGGAGGCGGCCCTCGAGCGGGACGACCGGACCTGCCAGCGGTGCGGCTACCGCCAGCGGGGCGACCCCGAGCGCCGCCTCGAGGCCCACCACGCCGCGCCCTTCGCAACGCCCTCGATGGAGGATTTTGATGACTTGGTAACCGTCTGCGGCCCCTGCCACGCGACGCTGCACGGCGACGACCCAGCCTACGGCGACGCGGACGAGGCGCCGCTGTTCCCCCGGCCGGACGCGCCGGCGGCGGTGGCGACGATGCGGTCGGACCGCCAGCACGTCTGCCAGCGGTGCCAGCACCTTGCGGAGTCGGCGACGGAACTGGCGGCCTACATCCACGGGAATTCGGAGTACGTTGTCTGCAAGCCATGTGCCGGCGCACTGCTGTCAGCGGGCTACAACCCCAAGCGGTTCGAGACGGCCGACGAGTTCGACGCCAGGACGCTGGCCGACCGCGCCGGGGAGGCGCCGGTCCGGCCGGCGATGCTGGCGTCCGGACCCGTCCGCGAGACGCGGCCGCCGGAGACGGCCGTCGAGCGTTTCCTCTACGATACGCCGCTACGGTACCTCGTCAACCCGCTGGGGGCCGTCCTCCTCTTTGCTCTGGGGGGCATCGCCCTGTCGTTCCTGCTGCTCTAAGGGAGCGCGACCGTCTCGACGGGTTCCTCGTAGCGCCCGGACCAGACCAGCAGTCGGTTGACGGTCCACTCGCGGTCGAGGTCGCGGCCGCGCAGGCGGTCGGCGTCGCCCCCGCGGGCGACCGTGACGTGGGGGGCGTACGCGTCGGCCTCGATGCCGTCGACCGGGTCGAACCGCTCGCAGAGCCGCCGGTGGAGCTGTTCGAGCCCCGGCGACTTCACCTCGAGGTAGGCGACGGGCGACTCGCCGGCCAGCGGGTCCTCGAAGACGTCGACGCCGGTGACCCGCGCCGGGAACGGGTCGGTCCCGGCGACGACGCGTCGGACCGCCGCCGACAGCCCCGAGGGGTCGCCCTCGCCGAGGCGCTTGACGACGAGGGTGTGGCGCTGGCGGACGGTCGCGTCGAGCAAGTCCGCCGCCAGGCCGCTGGCGAGGCGGGCGACGGCCGGCGGCACCGGGGCGTTGAGGCTGTACATTAGATGTAGTCGAGGAGGTACGCCAGGATGAGCACGAGGATGATGAGCCCCAGAAGGGGGCTGAACGGCGCGAGCACGAAGGTGACGACCTCCATCACGATCTCGACGAGTATCCAGACGATGACGAGCGCGAGGATTATCTTTAGAAGGTCCTCGACCTCAAGTTCGGCGCGGCTCGGTCGCATGCACGGCGGTGCGCCGGCGCGGAGTAAAAGGGCTGTGGCCGACCAACGGCGACGACCTCGACGGGCGTGAACGCCGGCGGGAGAACAACCGCAACGCGGGGAGTTCGCGCGCGGTGTGGTCAGACGAGCGGCCGCAGGCCGTCCGGGGAGCGAAACCGACTTGCCACCGCGTTACGGACCACCGTGCGATGAGGGCAACGCTCGCGGTCGTGGCCGTTGTAATCCTCTGTCTGTCCGTCGGCGCCGGCGTCGGGGCCGCCGCCCACGAGGAGCCTAACCGGACGATTCTAGGCATCGAACTGTCCGCCGACAGCAATGCGACGGTCTACTACGTGAACTCCTACGACCTCGGGGACAACGACCAGCGGGCGACCTACGAGTCGTACGCGGACAACGAGAGCCAGCGGGCGGCGTTCCGAGCGGACGCAGTCGCGGAACTGGAGGCCGCCGCCACCACTGGCAGCGGAGAGGCGCCTTGGAACATGTCGATACGGAACGTCTCGGTCCGGACCTACGAACAGGACGGCTACGGCCGGGTGGAGGTCCGCGCCGAGTGGGTGCGGCTGGCGTACGCCGACGAGCGGCGGGTCATCGTGGCCCAGCCGTTCCGCGGCGGCTACGAACCCGACCGACGGGTGACGATTCACGGCCCCGAGGGCTACCAGCGCAACCGGACGGTGCCCCAGCCGTTCCGGGCCCAGCGGAACAGCGTCGCGCTGAACCCGCGCACCTCCGACTTCTCGGGCTTCTTTGTGGAGTTCGTCGACCCGGACGCCGAGACGGCGACGGCCACCGCGACGGCGACGGCGACGGCGGCGAGCGAGAGCAGGGACGGTGGCGGCGGCGTCGGCCTCGTACTCCGCGCGCTGGTGGTCGCGCTGATACCCGCCGCGCTCGCGGTGCTGGCGGTCCGGCGGCGATGAAGGCAAAGCCGGGCCGCCCCCTCACTCCGGGCGTAAGATGGGCGCTTCTCGTCGTCGCCGTCGCGTGCCAGCCGGCGTCGCCCGTCTCGGCCGACCGGCCCAGACCGACGAGATAGCCCCCCGACGACGCGGTAGTGTCGGTCGCCGTCGGGGAGAGCGGCGACGCCGACGACAGCACATCCGGTGACGGCGCCGGGTTCGGGAGCCTGCTCGCGCTCGCCGGGCTCGCCGGCGCGGCGCTCCTCGCCCGGCGACGCGTGCCGTGACACCGCGTGACGAGTCATCTTTCACCGAGCAGGAAACCCCGCCCCTTGGGGCGGGGAGGAATGCGACACTTAGCCGTCTGTCCAACTACTGCGTTCTGTCGGTGTCGAGGCACTCTGCCCCTTCTAACAACAACCCTTTCCATGTGTATCCTCGCTCGTCTTTCAGTTCGGTTAGCCATTCGTGCTGTTCTTCGCTGACTCGTAGCCGCACATCTTTGGGCATACATCTTTGTCAGTTCCCGTGCGTTTTATGTGCTTTGGTCCCGTAACAGTAGGTGTGACCGCTACCGCCACGAAAACCCTCGAAGCCACACTCGCGCCGCCGACGGCGCACAAAGAACAACGGCTTCAGCGTACCGTGGCGGCGTACCGCCGCGCCCTTTCGGAGTCCTTCGAGGGTGGCGCGGACACGCAATCGGCGGTCAACGATGTCGTCACCGGCTACAATCTCACGTCCTACGCGAAGGACGCACTTAAGAACTACGTCCCGCAACTTCGAGACAGCTACAACGCGCGGGAGTTGGACGACGACCACCCTGTTCGGTTCACGAACCGGGGCTGGAACATCGACCACTCCGACGACAGAACACACGAGTTCTGTTGGCGCGTCCCACAAGCCGGGCGTGGCAACGCCTTCTGGATACCGCTCCGCGTCAACCCCGCACAACGCGAGTTGTGGGACGATCTTCTCAACGGCGACGTGTCGGTCGGGGAGTTCCGATTGAAAGAATACCGCACGAACTGGGTGCTTCACGTCACCGTCAAGTTCCCCGTCGAAGAACCGGACTACGAACCAACCGATGGCGACGTAACACCAGTGGGCTTCGACGTCGGTGAAGCCCACCTGCTCGCAGGCTGTGCTTGCGAGCAGGAGACTCCGACTGACCCACTGCTCATCAACGGTGGTCGCGCTCGACATCTCCGCAAAGAGATGTTCACGACGTTGAAACGACTCCAAAAGCGTGACGCCGCCGAGTGGCGGATTGACGAGCGATTCGACCACTACCAGAACGCACTTACTGACATCATCGAGAAGGCGTCTCGACGCGCCGTCGAGTACACTCGCCAGTTCGAGAAGCCGGTAGTTGTGCTGGAAGACCTCTCGGACATCCGCGAAGACCTCGATTACGGTGAGTGGATGAACCGACGCCTCCACGCATGGGCGTTCGCTCGCCTCCAACAGCGCATTGAAGACAAAGCACGAGAGGCCGGGCTTCCAGTTAGCTACATTCGACCCGAATACACGAGTCAGACGTGCCACGAGTGCAGTCACGTCGGCTACCGCAATGGCGACGAGTTTCGCTGTACGAACGACGAATGTTGGGTCACGGAATACCACGCAGACATCAACGCGGCGGTCAACATCGCTGACCGCCAGGACCCGTGGGGTGAGAGCCTGCCACTGAAATCGGCGGGCAATGACATCCCACGGGATGGGAGCGCTTGTGACAGCGCCACGGAACACCGGGAGGCGAGTCGGGAATCCCGACAGACGACCCTCTCGGCGTACAGTTCCGAAACCTCCTCGCATAACGAGGCTTTTCTTGTAGGAAGCCCCGCCGCTCACGGCGGGTGAGGATGTCACTCTTGCCGACCCGCAAGGGTTTAATACCGTCTCCAAGTAGGGTGTGGTAGATGACGACGACTCACCGCTCCACGACGCCCGAGGCCAGCGGTGGGTCCGCCCTTCTCCCGCGGCCGCGACGACCGGGCCGTTAGGCCCGCACAGTATCACCCCCCGTCGTCGCGTCCGCCCCGTCTTCAACGATGACCGTCCGGCTGACGGTCCCCAGATAACACCAATGTCAGAACCGAAACGCGTCGCGCTCGCCTTCTCGGGCGGGCTCGACACCACCGTCTGCGTTCCGCTGCTCGAAGAGGAGTACGGCTACGACGAGGTCGTCGGCGTCACCGTCGACGTCGGCCAGCCCGAAGCGGAGTTCGCCGAGGCCGAGGCGACCGCCGAGGCGCTGGAGCTCGAACACCACGTCGTCGACGCCACCGACGAGTTCGCCGAACTGTGCTTCGAGGCCGTCCGCGCCAACGCCTCTTACCAGGGCTACCCGCTCGGGACGGCGCTGGCGCGGCCGGTCATCGCCGAGGCCATCCTCGAGGTCGCCGAACAAGAGAACTGCACCGGCCTGGCCCACGGCTGTACCGGCAAGGGCAACGACCAGCTCCGGTTCGAGGCCGTCTGGCGCGGCTCCGACATGGAGGTCATCGCGCCGGTCCGGGAGCTCGGCCTGACCCGGGGGTTCGAACAGGAGTACGCCGCCGAGCGGGACCTCCCCGTCGAGGGCGGCGACGAGGGCCGCTACAGCATCGACACCAACCTCTGGAGCCGCTCCATCGAGGGCTCGGAGCTTGAGGACCCCGCCTACGTCCCCGGCGAGGACATCTACCGGTGGACGACCGCCCCCGGCGAGGGGACGCTCGAACTCGAGGTCACCTTCGAGAACGGCTACCCGATGGCGCTCGACGGGGAGCCGAAAGAGCCCGTCGAGCTCATCGAGGAGCTGAACGAGCTGGCGGGCGCCTACGGGGTCGGCCGCTCGGACATCATGGAGGACCGGATGCTCGGGCTGAAGGTCCGCGAGAACTACGAGCACCCGGCGGCGACGGTGCTTCTGAACGCCCACGCCGCCCTTGAGGACCTGGTGCTCACGAGGGAGGAGCGCGCCTTCAAGAAGCGGGTCGACTACGAGTGGTCCGAGAAGGGCTACCAGGGTCTGGTGGACGCCCCGCTGGTCCGGGCACTGGAGGCGTTCATCGAGGAGACCCAGAGCCGGGTGACCGGCACCGTGACGATACGGCTGGAGGGCGGCCAGGCCCGGCCGGTCGGCCGCGGCTCAAACTACGCCGTCTACTCGGCGGATGCCTCCTCGTTCGACACCGAGGACGTGACGGGCGGCATCGAGCAGAACGACGCCACCGGCGTCGCGAAGTACCACGGTTTCCAGGAGCGGCTGGCCACCGGCATCACCGACGGGCAGAACGAACAGGACTGACCCATGTACGACGAGGACAGCGACCCGACCGACGCCGAGGGCGACGACGTGGTCCGCCGCGAGCGGTTCAGCGGCGGCCCTGCCCGGGAGTTCCTCTCGAGCCTGGCGGCCGACGAGCGGATGTTCGACGCCGACCTCGCGGTCGACCGCGCCCACGTCGTGATGCTCGAAGAGCAGGGCGTCATCGACGCCGACGACGCGGCGGCCATCCTCGAGGCGCTCGACGACGTCGAGGCAGCGGGCCACGGCGCGCTGCCGGACGGCGAGGACGTCCACACCGCCATCGAGACGGCCGTCATCGAGCGGGTCGGCGACCGCGGCGGCCGAATGCACACCGCCCGCTCGCGGAACGATGAGGTGGCCGCCTGTATCCGGTATCGGCTCCGCGAGGACGTTCTGGACCTCGCCGAGGCGACCGTCGAGGCCCGCGGCGTGCTCGCGGAGGCCGCCGCCGAGGGGGCCGACGCCGTGATGCCCGGCTTCACGCACCTCCAGCCAGCCCAGCCGACGACGGTCGGCCACTACCTGGCCTCCTACGAGTCGGCACTGTCGCGCGACACCGAACGGCTGTGTGACGCCTACGAGCGGGTCAACCGCTCGCCGCTGGGGGCGGCGGCCTTCGCGGGTACGCCGTTCGATATCGACCGCGAGCGGACCGCCGAACTGCTCGGCTTCGAGGGGCTGGTGACCAACTCGATGGACGCCGTCTCCGCGCGGGACTTCCTGCTGGAGACGAGCGCCGCGGCGGCGGCGCTCGCGATGACGCTGTCGGGGCTGGCCGAGGACCTGGTCGGTTACTCGAAGGACGGCTACCTCGAGCTGGGCCTTCGAGGCGGTCGATGCGGTCCGGGAGGCGACGGAGGTGGCCGCCGGCGCCGTCGCCACCGCCGAGTGGGACGAGGCGGCGCTTTCGGCGGCGGCCGACGACGGCTTCTCGACGGCCACCGGCGTCGCGGACCTGCTGGCGATGGCGGGCGTTCCCTTCCGCACCGCACACGAGCTGGTCGCGCTCGCCGCCGAGGACGGGGGCGACTACGAGGCGCTTTCGGCGGCCGCCGAGACGGTGCTCGGGGAGCCGCTGACGGCGCATGTTACCCGCGAGGCAGTGGAGGCGGCACTGGACCCCGAACGGAGCGTCGCCTCCCGTGATTCGGTCGGCGGCCCGGCGCGCGAGGCGGTGGAGGCGGCGCTGGCCGACGCCCGCGGGGAAATCGACGCCGACGCCGAGACCGTCGAGTCACGGCGAGCGGCCCTGTCGGCGGCCGACGCCGAGCTACGTGCGGAGGTGTCGGCGCATGTCTGAGCGACGAACGCCGCCGCGGTCGCCGCCGCCGTCCCCCTCCGGGGACGTACTACCAACATGCTGATACTCGATTCAGCAATGGCGCAGGAAAACGCTTCTTACGGCTTCAGAGACGAGTACAGTTTGATATCTATTCTGATAATTTCGAAGAGCTTAAGTGCATCCCGGGGCGAGTACGGAGTACAATGGCAGACTGTCCCGAGTGCGGGGCCGAACTGGACCTGCACGACGACCTGGAAGTCGGAGAGATCGTCGACTGTGCGACCTGTGGCGCCGAACTGGAGGTCGTCGGCGACGATCCCGTCGCCGTCGAGACGGCGCCCGAACTCGAAGAGGACTGGGGGGAGTAAGGCGATGGACGTCGGCACGGACCGCCGCTCGACGGTCGGCGGGGAGAGGACACGATGGACGTAGCCGTCCTCTACTCGCGCATCCGCCGCGACGAGAAGTTGCTCCTGCGCGAGCTCCGGGACCGCGGCCACGAGGTGACGAAGGTCGACGTCCGCAAGGAGCAGTTCGGCGTCCACGGGCCGCAGCCGGCCCTCGAGGGCGTCGACATCGTGGTCGACAGGTGTCTGGCGACCAGCCGTTCGCGGTACGCCACCCGGTTCGTCGACTCCTACGACGTCCCGGTGGTCAACGACCCGGAGACGGCGGCCGTCTGTGCCGACAAGGCCGACAACAGCCTCGTGCTGGCCGAGAATGACATTCCAACGCCGGCGACCGACGTCGCCTTCACCAAGGAGTCGGCACTGAAATCCATCGAGGCGTTCGGCTACCCCTGCGTGCTGAAGCCTGTCGTCGGCTCGTGGGGCCGGCTGATGGCCAAGATAGAGTCCCGGTCGGCGGCGGAGGCCATCCTCGAGCACAAGGAGACATTGGGTCACTACGAGCACAAGGTGTTCTACATTCAGGAGTTCGTCGAGAAGCCCGGCCGCGACATCCGCGTGGTAACGACCGACGGCGAGCCGGTGGCGGCGATGGCCCGCTCCTCGGAGCACTGGCTGACCAACGCCGCCCAGGGGGCCGAAACCGAGGAAATCGAGGTCACGCCCGAGATGACCGACCTCGTCGAGCGCGCCTCCGACGCCGTGGGCGGCGGCCTGCTCGGCGTCGACCTCATGGAGGTCGGCGGCGCCGACTCCGGCGAGTTCACCGTCCACGAGGTCAACCACACCGTCGAGTTCAAAGCGCTCAACGAGGTGGCCGACGCCGACGTCCCCGGCGCCGTCGTCGACTGGCTGGAGGCCAAGGTGCAGGGCGTCGAGGTGACCGCCTGATGCGGGCGGCCGTCGTCGGCGCCAGCGGCTTCACCGGCGGGGAACTGCTGCGGCTGCTCGAGGGCCACCCCACCTTCGAGGTGGCCCAGGCGACCAGCCGGAGCGCCGAGAACAAGACCGTGGGGTCGGTCCACCCGAACCTCCGGGGAATGGATCTCAGGTTCTCGAGCCCCGACGACCTCGAGTCCGTCGACGTGCTGTTCGCGTGTACGCCCCACGGCGTCTCGATGGAGCGCATCGACGAGTTCCGGGCCGCCGCCGACACCGTCGTCGACCTGAGCGCTGACTTCCGGCTGGACGAGGCGGCGGCCTACGACGAGTACTACGACGGCCACGACCGGCCGCTCGCACCCCGAGCGGTCCGGCGTCGTCCGGCCGTACGCCCCGACGGGCCACCGCCACGAGGCCGAAATCGAGGCGTTCCTCGGGGCGTCGGTGTCCTTTACCGCCCACGCGGTGGACATGACCCGTGGGGCCTCGGCGACGTGTCACATCTACCCCGAGTCGCCGATTTCGACGGGCGACCTGTGGGGCGCCTTCCGCGGCAGCTACGAGGACGAACCGTTCGTCCGGCTGGTCGCCGGCGGCTCCGGCGTCTACCGCTACCCCGAGCCGAAGGCCGTTGCCGGCTCGAACGACGCCGAGGTCGGCTTCGAGCTCGACCCCGGAAACCGGCGGGTGGTCGTTTTCTCGGCCATCGACAACATGATGAAGGGGTCGGCCGGCCAGGCCGTCCACGCCGCCAACATCGCGCTCGGTCTGGAGGAGACGGCCGGGCTCGACTTCCCGGGCCTGCACCCGGTGGGGGCGCCCTGAGATGGTTGTTGACGCCGACGGCCCCGTCATCGTCAAAATCGGCGGCGCTCGCGCCGTCGACCCCGAGGGCGCGCTGGCCGACATCGCGGCAGTGCGTGAGGACGGGACCGACGTTGTGGTCGTCCACGGCGGCTCGACGGCCGTCGACGACGCCCTCGAACGGATGGGGGTGGAGCCGGAGTACGTCGAGACGCCCTCGGGCGTTGTCGGCCGTTTCACGGACGCCGAGACGATGGACGTGTTCAAGATGGCGATGGCCGGCCTCGTCAACACCGACCTCGTGACGGGGTTGCGGAACGCCAGCGTCGACGCCGTCGGCCTCTCGGGGGTCGACGGCGGGCTGTTCACCGGCCCCCGCAAATCCGCAGTCCGGGTCGTCGAGGATGGCAAGAAGAAGATACGGCGCGGCGACCACTCCGGGAAAATCGAGTCGGTCAACGGCGAACTGCTCGAGGGCCTGCTGGCCGACGGCTACACGCCGGTCGTCTCGCCGCCGATGCTAGCCGAGGACGGCGTCGCGGTCAACACCGACGCCGACCGCGCCTCTGCGGCCGTCGCCGGCGAGTTGGGCGGCACCCTCCTCTCGCTGACCGACGTCGCGGGCGTCTACCGGGACCCCGACGACCTGGAGACAGTCATCGACCGCGTCGAGACGCCCGCGGAGTACGAGGCGCTGACCGAGGCCGCCGAGGGCTTCATGAGCCGGAAGGTGATGGCGGCCGAGGA
>PXSE01000045.1:2631-3323 GCA_003022905.1 Halobacteriales archaeon QS_9_68_42 | reverse complement strand
GCACGGCGCCATCGGTCACGCCCAGAAGATGGCCCGGGCCAACCGCGACGACGAGGGCAACTTCCGGACGCTGCGGCGCCACGTGGAGTCGACCGACCAAGGCATCGCTAGCCTCCACTTCCCCAGCCTCCAGCGGGAGATATCGACCTTCGAGGAGATACGGCAGGCGATGAACGCGACGGACGTCGTCGAGGAGACGCCCGCCATCCGCCAGCGGGTCAACAACGGCATCCTCCGGTACGTCTTCGTGAAACACCGTGGCAACTTCCTCGTCCCGCCGCGGGACCTGCGGGCGCTGCCGACGCCGGACGGCGAGGCGCCGTAGCGGCCCGAGTCGTAATGGTTACTGTAAGTCATTACCGGATCGACCGCACGCCATCGTGCGGTCGTATCGGTAAACAGTTACGAGGGTGTCATAGAACTATTCACAAGGTACTGATTTCATCTGGACCCCGGTGAATTGGCTGGGAGGTAGACGTGCGTATGGTACGGGTGATTCGTACCGAATCGCTCTGCAACGAACCGTAACACCTCGAAAGCCCTCGGCCGGCTCCGGTCGCGCGGCTCGCTGCGCTCCTCACTTCGTTGCGGTGCTTGCGTCGCCGTGCGTCCCGGACCCGGCCTCGCCCTTTCAGTCCACCAGGCTGCCGGGGAGTCCACCGGCGGTCCCTGGTGGACTGAAAGGGCGAGCG
>PXSE01000045.1:0-2624 GCA_003022905.1 Halobacteriales archaeon QS_9_68_42 | reverse complement strand
GCCGCGAGGGCTTTCGAGGCGTCTACGTCGGGGCAAGCGCAAGCTAACTCCAATCACTCCATACGCTCCCTGTACTGACCGATTCAGCATAGCGGAACACAGGGTATGTGAACCGTTGTATAACACCCTCAGTTACAGCAATCACTATCAGGCCGTCCCGTCGCCCGTCAGGCGCCGCACCCTGACGCCGACGGCCGCCCCGGCGGCGCCCGACAGCGCGTGGAATGGCACGACGAGCAGCGCAACGAGCAGGTTCTGGACGACGAGCAACAGCAGCGAGAACTCGCCGGCGACCGCCGACTGTGCGACCCCGACAACGACGAAACCGACGAACCCGGCGGCGCCGCCGAGGGCGCCCGCCCGGGCGCCGGCGCCGACGTGACCCGACCGCCCCGAGAGGGCGCCGGCGACGACGCCGCCGGCCACGCCCGCCAGCAGCACCGCGACCAGGAGGTCCGCGTCAGTCAGAAAATCGGCGACGACCGACCCGACGACGGCGGCGGCCGTCGCCGCGGCGCCGGCGAGAACCCGTCGTTGCACACCGGTCGGTCGGACGGCGCCGCGAAAACGTTAGTGGACGCGGCCGGACAGGAGGCCGACGAAGCCGAGGCCGAACTCCTCGTAGCGCCGCCGGTCGGTCCGGTCGGTCAGCGCCCGGCGGGCGGCCGCGACGCGACGCGAGAGCAGCGCGTCGGCGTCGTCGAACGGCGCCCGGAGGACGTCGGCCGGGGTTCGTCCCGGCGCACCGGCGACGACGAACGCGCGGAACAGCGGGTTCAGCGGCCGACCGACCGCCGCCTCGGAGGCCGACGCGTCCATGAGCGCCACCCGGCCGCCGGGGCCGACGAGGTCACACCAGTCGTCGACGACGGCCGCGGGGTCCTCGAAGAGGCCACAGACGAACGTCCCGAGGACGGCGTCGGCCTCCCGGACCGGCGGGTCGGTCGCGTCGGCGCGGACCACCGAGACGTTCGCGTCGGCGGCACGAGCCCTGGCTCGCTCCAGCAACGGCCCGGTGATGTCGACGCCGACGACGCGGCCAGCGGCACCGACCCGCTCCCGGAGGTACGGCAGGTTCGCGCCGCTGCCACAGCCCATCTCGACGACGGTGTCGCCGGGGCCGGCCACCCGGTCGGCCGCCGCCCGCCGCCACCGGCCGACACCGGGTGCGGTCGCGACGTGGTCGTAGAGGGCCGCCCACCGGCCGTAGAACGCCCGTATCGACATCAGCGGACGTCCCGGACCGTCGCCACCACGTCGGCGGCGTCCTCGCCGAGCAGGTAGCAGATCGGTTCGACGCCCTCCAGGTCGGCGAGCAGCGCCTCCTCGTAGCGGACGTTCAGCGCCGCCCGGCCGGAGTTGCCGGCATCGCGCGCCGCGAGCAGTACCGAGGCGACGTGCTCGGAGACGCCGAACTCCGGTTCGCCCGGGACGGCGGCCGTGCCCTTGACGTCGAGGATACGGCCGGGGACGGCCGCCACGTCGTCGATGGTGGTCGCGTCGGGGAGCGCCTCGACGAGGTTCGCCCCGACCGCCGGGATGAGCGCCACGAACCCGCCGGTGTTCTCCAGCGTCCGGACGGCCCGCCCCACCGACGACCGAACCCGCTCGGTCGTCCGCAGCTCGCCTTCCGGGTCGTGGACGTCGAAGGTGCCCTCGAACCCGGCCAGTGGCGGGAAAGCGGCCTCGTGTAGCCGCGCGAGGGTCTCGCCGCGCTCCAGGCGGCGGATCAGCGCCTCGGCCTCCACGAGGGCGGCCACCCGGCTCATCTCTCCGGAGGCGAGCCCGTCGGCCAGCGTCCCGACCAGCTCCCGGACCCGCTCGTCGCCGGCCAGTTCGTCGTTTGCCTCGACCTCGCCGTGAGCGTACTTCGAGACCGCGCTCTGGCTGATACCGAGCAGGTCCGCCACCTCACTCTGGGTGAGGTCGCGCTCCCGCAGTTCGCCGGCCAGGAGCGACCGGAACGTCGGAAGGAACTCCTCGACGACTACCTCCTCGATGAACTTCATGAGCGCTGGTCGCCCCCGAACTCCTCGTCGGACTGGATGCGGGAGGCCTGGGGACCGGACTGACCCTGGTACTTCGAGCCACGTTCGGCGCCGTACGGCCGCTCGGCGGGGTTTTTCAGCTCCGTGAACGTCAACTGTGAGATGCGCATCCCCGGCGTGAGCGCGACGGGCGCCGTCCCGAGGTTCGACAGTTCGAGCGTTATCTGGCCCTCGTAGCCGGGGTCGCACAGCCCCGCGGTGGCGTGGACCACGACGGCGAGCCGGCCGAGCGACGAGCGGCCCTCGACGTGGGCGATGAGGTCCGGCGGAATCCCGACGCGTTCCTTCGTCGTCCCGAGCACGAAGTCGCCGGGGTGGAGGATGAAGTCATCGCCCGCCTCGACGTGGGTCTCCTCGACGTACTCGTCGACCTCTTGCTCGCTGTCGGGGTGGATGCAGGGGATGTTGGTGCGCTGGAACTCCAGGAACTCCCGACCCAGCCGGAGGTCGATGCTCGCCGGCTGAATCTGCAACTCCGGGTCGTCGAGCGGCTCGACGACCAGCTCGCCGTCCGTCAGCCGGCGGCGGATGTCCGCGTCCGAGAGTATCATACCCCGACAGGGGGCCGACAGGGGC
>PXSE01000044.1 GCA_003022905.1 Halobacteriales archaeon QS_9_68_42 | reverse complement strand
AGCGAGGCGACCCGTGTGCACTGGGAGACCGTCGAAGAGATACTCCAGCAGGTGACGTAGTATGGTGGAATTTGGGAAAGCGCATATGAGGACGTGTGAAGAAGGTGAGACATAGTGTACGTACGAATCGTACAGGTCTTTGCGGTCCTGAACATCTTGCTGTTGGCTGGACTGCTGTACGTCTGGGGCTCCAACTGGTGGCAGCTCCGCTCGAAGCACACCCTGGGGCTGGTGCTGTTCGCGGGGTTCCTGCTGGCGGAGAACGCCGCGGCCGCGTACCTGTTCATTCTAGACCCCACGCTCAACAGTTGGATTACCAACGCCGACGCGGTCCCCCGCCCCGCCCAGATGACCCTGGCGGGCCTCCGGCTCATGGAGTTCGGCGGCCTCGCGTTCCTCACTTGGATTACCTGGGACTAACGCCGCCGTTTTCTCTGGCTCTCCGGCCGTCCCGGTGACGGCGTCCGACCCCCGGTTTCTTTCCCGCCACTCTCCCCGTTACCATCCGGCACTCTTTTATAGCGGCACTTGGCGGTTCTTGCCGAGGAGCCTATCGCTGAACCGGTGTTTCGTCCGGCTGATTTCGGGATACTGGGTCGAAATTGGGCCGCAATTTGGAATACCCTCTTTAAGTAGTTCCCGAACACGGAGGTATGTATCGTAGCATAGGTGTTGTCCTCATGACCCTACTCATGGCCGTCGGCGGGGCGATGGCGGGAGTAGGCCTCGTGGGGGCGAGCCACGTCGCATCGACATCGATATCAGACCAGACGTCCGGCGGCCAGACGGTGGTCGTCGACGACGTCTACCTTCCCGAGGGCGGCTTCGTCGCCATCCACGACGCCAGCGTCAACAACGGCGGCGCGGACGTTCTCAAGAGCGTGCGCGGCACGTCCGGGTACCGACACGAACGACGACCGCAAGTACTCGTTCGTCGCCAGTGGCGGCGAGGAGGACGGCCCCTCGACGACCGAGGAGGGCGACATCGTCGTCGACACCGCCGAAGTGACGGCCAGCGCGACGGTCACCATGTCGGACCAGCAGACTGACGGCTCCACGGTCGTCGTCGACTGGACCGAACTCGCCGACGGCGGCTTCATTGCCGTGCACGACAGCTCGCTCCTGGACGGGGCGACGCTCGACAGCGTGGTCGGCGTCAGCGGCTACCTCGGGTCGGGCGTCCACAAGGACGTCCGTGTCGAACTCGACGACGAGCTCGACGAGGAGAACACGCTGATCCCGATGCCGCACCGCGACACCAATGACAACGAACAGTACGACTTCGTCGACAGCAACGGCTCCGAGGACGGGCCGTTCGTCAACGCCGACGGCGGGGCGGTCGTCGATACCGCGACGGTAACGCCGAGCGACCGGGCGTCGGTCAGCATGAACGACACCACGACGGGCGGTAATTTCGTCGTGGTCGACGAGGCCTTCCTGCCGGAGGGCGGGTTCGTCACCATCCACGATTCGACGGTGCTCGACGGCGAGATCGTCGGCAGCATCCGTGGTACGAGTGATTACCTCGGAGCCGGCACCCACAGCGGCGTCCACATCACGCTGGACGCGCCGCTTGACGAGGGAGACACGCTCGTTCCGATGGCCCACAGGGACACCAACGACAACGAACAGTACGACTTTCCCGATACCGACGGCGAGGAAGACGGTCCCTACACCACCGACGAGGGTGACCCGGTAGTCGACACCGCGGACGCGAGCGTCTCCGCGGCGGTCTCGACCGGAGACTACGAGTCCGACGGTAACTCGTACACGGTCCACCACGTCGACCTCTCGGAGGGCGGGTTCGTCACCATCCACGACGCGACCCTGTTCGACGATGCGGTCTTCGACAGCGTCATCGGCACCAGCGAGTACCTCGAGGCCGGGTTCCACGCCGACATCGAGGTCGTGCTGGACGAGCCGATGCGGACCTCCCAGACGGTCGTTCCGATGGCCCACAGGGACACTAACGACAACGAACAGTACGACTTCGTGACGAGCGAAGGCGAGGAGGACGGTCCCTACACGACCGAGGGCGGCGACCCGGTGGTCGACACCGCACGCTCGAGTGTGGTCGCACAGGCGACCTTCACCGGCGAGGAGGAGGTCGGTGACTCCGTCACTGTCGACAGCGTCACGCTGCACGACGGCGGCTTCGTCACATTGCACGACTCGACGCTGCTCGACGGCGAAGTCGTCGGCAGCGTCCGCGGCACCAGCGACTACCTCGGCCCCGGCACCCACTCGGGTGTCGAGGTCGAGATCGACGAGGTGCCCGGCGGCGAGGACACCTTCGTCGCGATGCCGCACCTCGACACCAACGGCAACCAGGAGTACGACTTCGTCAGCGAGGAGGGCGCCGCCGACGGCCCATACACGGTCAACGGCGCGCCCCACGTCGTTCCGGCGATGGTGACCGCGGAGGCGACCGCAAACGTCTCCATCTCCGACCAGAGCTCCGACGGGTCGACGGTGACGGTCGACAGCGCCACCCTCTCGCAGGGCGGCTTCGTCACCATCCACGACGGCACGCTACTCGACGGCGAGGTCATCGGCAGCGTTCGCGGCACCAGCGACTACCTCAAGGCCGGCTCCCACGAGGACGTCGAGATCTCGCTGGACGACCCCTACGAGTCGGACGGCACGGCCATCGCGATGGCGCACCTCGACTCCAACGACAACGAGGGGTACGACTTCGTCGACACCGAGGGCGACGAGGACGGTCCGTACGTCACCGACGGCGGTGACCCGGTCCTCGACGACGCCGCGCTGACGGTCGAGATGGACGACGGCATGGAGGACACCGAGACGAATAACGGCGGCTCCGACGGTGACGGTGCCGGCTTCGGCGCGGTCGTCGCGCTCGTCGCGGTCGTCGCGTCGGTGCTCGCCGCGCGCCGCCTGAACTGAATCGGTCGACAGCTGTCACTTTTTTCGCGGGCGAGTGGGTGACGACACGACGCTCCGTAACGCTTATTAATGATATGTGTGCGTCACTGTTTAGCACACGCTACGGTCGCTTACGGCCGAACCGTTGAAACAGCCGTTATCGGACGTTCAGCCGTCAGAACTGCCGAAAGGTTTAAGTTCGTTTCGGACTAACATCCTGTTAGGAAGTCGGCCCCGGATTTATTGGGTTTTCCACCTCCGGAGCCGGGAGTAACTCAACAATGAGCAATACGAGCATTCGAACGTACACGGAAGAGAGCCGTACCGAATCGACCGACGAGCACGAGGAGCACGAGGACGCGACCGTGTGTCCCGAGTGTGGCGCCCGCCTCGAGACCGACACTGAGCGCGGGGAGACGGTCTGTAGCGAGTGCGGCCTCGTCGTCGAGGAAGACGAGATCGACCGAGGGCCGGAGTGGCGAGCCTTCGACAGCGCCGAAAAGGACGAGAAGTCCCGCGTCGGCGCCCCCACGACCAACATGATGCACGACAAGGGGCTGTCGACGAACATCGGCTGGCAGGACAAGGACGCCTACGGCAACTCGCTGTCGAGCCGTCAGCGCCAGAAGATGCAGCGGCTCCGCACCTGGAACGAGCGGTTCCGGACGCGCGACTCCAAGGAGCGGAACCTCAAGCAGGCACTCGGCGAGATCGACCGGATGGCCTCCGCGCTGGGGCTACCCGAGAACGTCCGGGAGACCGCCTCGGTCATCTACCGGCGGGCGCTCGACGAGGACCTGCTGCCGGGCCGCTCCATCGAAGGCGTCTCGACGGCGTCGCTGTACGCCGCCGCCCGACAGGCGGGCGTCCCCCGGAGCCTCGACGAGGTCGAGCGCGTCTCCCGCGTCGAGAAGATGGAGCTCACCCGGACGTACCGCTACATCATCCGGGAGCTGAACCTCGAAGTCAAGCCTGCGGACCCCGAGAGCTACGTGCCGCGGTTCGTCAGCGACCTCGAGCTGAACGACGAGGTCGAGCGCCGCGCCCGCGAACTCATCGAGGCCGCCCGGCAGGACGGCATCCTCTCGGGCAAGTCGCCGGTCGGACTCGCGGCCGCCGGGGTGTACGCCTCGGCGCTGCTGTGCAACCAGAAGGTGACCCAGAGCGAGGTCAGCGAGGTCGCCGACATCTCGGAGGTCACCATCCGCAACCGATACAAGGAGCTGCTGGAAGCCGGCGAAGTCGTCACGGCCTAATACGGACTCTTTTCGACCTCGATGCCGTCCGCCGGAGCACCGCGAGCGGCCGTGCCGACACGAACGGAGACATCGTGACAAAGGTTTTCATACCCTCCAGCCGTGTCGAAAGTATGGAAACGTACGTCCGACTTCTGTGTCCCGAGTGCGGCAAGAACTGGCAGGACTCCCCAAACGAGCTGCCGGCGCCCGCCCGGACGTTCCACTGTCCCAGCTGTCACGCGAGTCGCCGGCTCTCGGAGTTCGCCCGGACCGAGCACGACCTCCAGAACCTCAAGGATGTAGCTCGGCTCCTCGGCGTCGCAGTTCTCCTCGTGCCGTCCGGCGTCGGACTGGTCGTCGAACAGCATCCCGCAGCGCTCGCACTCGTACCACGTTGACCCGTCGCGCTCGGTTGTGGCGACCATACGTGGTACTCTACCACGCCGACGTATATTCGTTTCTCCGGGGCGGAACCGTAAAGCCGGCGGCGGCCCGAACGGGACCATGGACCGGCGGGTCACGCTCACGGTGAAGGGCGCCGAGAAACGCGATGCGGGGCGGGGGGTCGCCAGGCTCCCCGAATCGGCGCGGCGGGCACTCAGCGTGCTCAGCGGCGACACCGTCGTCATCGAGGGCGAACGGCCGACCGTCTCGAAGGTGTGGCCCGCCGGCGGCGAGGAGGGCATCATCCGTATCGACGCCGACACCCGGGCCAACGCCGGCGTGAACATCGGCGAGGCGGTGACGGTCAGCCAGATATCCGTCGCCGAGGCCGACGAGGTGTTCGTCGAGCTGCCGGTGGCCGCCGACGAGGACCTCGCGGAGGCCGTCGCCGCCGACCTCCGGGACCGGCCGCTACAGGCCGGCGAGGAGGTCCGGCTGGAACGGCCCGGCGTCCGGGCGACGGTCGCCGAGACCACGCCCGACGGGACCGTCCGGGTCACCGACCGGACGACCGTCCGCCTCCGAGAGTCGGCGACGAACTCCGCGCCGGCCGGCGGAGAGACCGGCGGTGGCGGGTCCCCGCAGGAATCGACGCCCCCCGAACCGGCCGCCGACGCCACCTACGAGGACATCGGCGGCCTCGACGAGGAACTTGAGCAGGTCCGGGAGATGATCGAACTGCCGCTGTCGGAGCCAGAGCTGTTCCGGAAACTCGGCATCGAGCCGCCGTCGGGGGTGCTGCTGTACGGCCCGCCGGGCACCGGCAAGACGCTCATCGCGGAGGCCGTCGCCAACGAGGTGGACGCGGGCTTCGAGGTCATCGACGGCCCGGAAATCGTCTCGAAGTACAAGGGCGAAAGCGAGGAGAAACTCCGGGAGACGTTCGAGCGGGCCGTCGAGCGGTCGCCGGCGGTCGTGTTCATCGACGAGATAGACTCCATTGCGGCCGCCCGCGACGCCGAGGCCGACATGGAGAACCGGGTGGTCGCACAGCTACTGACCCTGATGGACGGCCTGGAGTCCAACGAACGAGTCATCGTCATCGGCGCGACCAACCGCGTCGACGTCGTCGATCCCGCGCTCCGCCGGGGCGGCCGGTTCGACCGCGAAATCGAGATCGGCGTCCCCGACGAGGCCGGCCGCCGGGAGATACTCGACGTCCACGCCCGGGGGATGCCGCTGGCCGACGAGGTCGACCTCGACGACCTGGCGGCCCGGACGTACGGCTTCGTCGGCGCCGACATCCACTCGCTGTCGACGGAGGCGGCCATGCGCGCGCTCCGGGACCGGGAGGACCGCGAGGAACTCACCGTTCGGCGCGCGGACTTCGAGGCGGCGATGGCCGCGGTCGACCCCTCGGCGATGCGGGAGTACGTCGCCGAGACGCCGGACGTCTCCTTCGAGGACGTCGGCGGCCTCGCCGAGCCGAAGCAGGCGCTCACCGAGGCCGTCGAGTGGCCGCTTGCCTACGGCCCGCTGTTCGAGGCGACCAACACGGAGCCGCCGTCCGGGGTGCTGTTGTACGGCCCGCCGGGCACCGGCAAGACGCTTCTGGCGCGGGCGCTGGCCGGCGAGAGCGACGTCAACTTCGTCAGCGTCGCCGGCCCGGAACTGCTCGACAAGTACGTCGGCGAGAGCGAGAAGGCCGTCCGGGAGGTGTTCGACCGGGCGCGGCAGGCGGCGCCGGCCATCGTGTTCTTCGACGAGATAGACGCCATCGCGGGCGTCCGCGGTGATTCCAGCGAGGCCACCGAGCGGGTGGTCTCACAGCTCCTAACCGAACTGGACGGCCTGACGGAAAACCCCAACCTGGTGGTGCTGGCGGCGACGAACCGCCGGGAATCGCTCGACCCCGCGCTGTTGCGGCCCGGCCGCCTGGAGTCCCACGTCGAGGTGCCCGACCCCGACCGCAAGGCCCGCCGGGAGATACTGGCGGTCCACGCCCGGGGCAAGCCGTTCGCCGACGACGTCGACCTCGACGCGCTGGCCGACGACACCGTGGGCCTCTCCGGGGCACAACTGGAGTCCCTGCTACGGACGGCCTCGATGCGGGCGATACGGGAACTGGCGACGGACATCGGCCCCGCCGAGGCCGTTGAGCAAGCTGACGAGATATGCATCCGCGAGAACCACGTCGCGGCGGCCCTCGACGGCGTCCGGGAGTAAACTACCCCGCCCTACGTCGCTCATCCACAGGGGGGTCGCTCGTTGAGGGCAGGGCGTTCCCACAGCGGTTTCGGCCCTGCCCCCATGCATGGACGAGGCGCGACCTTCGTTGCAGTCGCGTCATCCCGGCCGAACAGCGCACGTAGAGGTGCTACGCCGCCTTGGATTGATTCGGACGGTCTGCGACACTCCTGCTTTACTTGTCGGTGTCCACACTGTGGCCCCGACATCAAGGGACGGTTTACGTGCGCCCCACCTCGCCAAGACGTGTGCTTGCCGAGGCTTGCACAGGTGGCTATGAGTGGTTTCGGCAAAAAGGTATGGTTTCGACCCCGTCGCCAGCACCACGCATACCGAGAGTCTCCACTCGTGTCGGCTTCTGCGCGCGGGCTTTGCCCGCTCGCATGGTCCGCGGACCTCCGTTCCGCGCTATCCTCCCCACCCGACTCGCTTGTGCTTCCGCCGGGGGCCCGGAAACCCTGCGCTCTCTCCTCACGGGCCGCAGGCCCGTTCGGATGGACAGAGGAATCTGCGATTCCTCACGACTTGAGGGTGGGGCCTCCGCCTTGAATTAGGTGACCGTCGCCGGCCCCGCCGGTGAGCCCGCGGCCGCCCACCGGGAGCGGCGCGCCATCCCGTGGCACGGCTCGACGCTCGAATGACGCCGGAACTTTTTCATATTGGAGCCCGGCGTGGTAACGAATGGACAGATTGAGGGCTCAGAGTTCTACGCTTTCCGTCGTCCTGCTCGTCGGCATCATCCTCACGTCGGCGACGGGCGTCGCCGTCATCGGCGGCGGTCTCATCGACGACATCTCCGGGACGGCCGAACAGGAGCGGGCCAGCCAGGAGATGGCGCAGTTCGCCTCGGAGTCGGCGGCGGTCGCACTGGGGGGTAGCGACCAGCGACAGGCCCGGTTCGACGCCTCGGCGGGCACCGTCCGGGTCAGGGAGAGAGCGAGCTGGATCTGCGTCGAGAAAGGTAACGCCACCGACCGGGAGTTCATCCTGCCGGAGGATGCCAACGACGCCACCGCCACCTGCGATGAAGAGAAGACGTACATGGGAAGCGTCGTCTACGACACCGGCGGGGAGACGGTCGCCTACGAGGGCGGCGGCGTGTGGTCCAGCGACGACAGCGGCGGCAGCCGGATGGTGTCGCCGCCGGAGTTTCACTACCGGGGTGACACGCTGACGCTACCCGTGGTCAATGTCTCGGGCAATGTCGACCGGGGGGGCTCGGAAGTGAATTTGCGGGTGACCGGCGGGTCGACCGAGAAGGTCGACCACGGTGGCAACCCGCTGGCGGACGACAGCGGTCGGGTATACGTGACGATCGGCAGCCAGTACTACGAAGCATGGGGCAACTTCCTCGCCAAACGGACCGACGGCCGGGTCGTCAATGAGACCGCCGCCGATGAGACGGTGACCGTCAGACTGGTGGTGCCGTCGCCGGTGACGATCGAGAACGCCATCCGCACGGTCAGTACCGGCGACGACTCCGTCTACGTCCAGGACATGGAGGTGGACAGCTACGACTCCGACACCTACTCGTCGTCAGACGCGAACGATAACGGCAACATCACGACCGAGGGGGGTGCCAACCCGATTAAGGGAAAGGTCGACGGCGACGTTCACACGAACCAAATAGTGAAGATCGGCGGGGGAGACAATCCGGCTCGAATCAATGGGAGCATCCACAGCCAGCAGAAGGTGGAGATCGTCGACGACGGGTCCGTACGGGATGACGTTTACTCGAATGAGACGGTGCTGAAATCCAAGGCGGCGGTCGAGGGGGACATCCACGCTAAGAAGGTCGACCTACAGAACTCCGACACCACGGTCGACGGTGATGTTCGGGCCGGCGACGAACTGTTCTTCAGTGCCGACGTTACGATCGGCGGTGACACCGACGCCCAGGAAATCGGTGGTCTCAGTAGCACCGAACCCGATTTCGCCGGGGACGTCCGCACGGAGGACACGTATGGAGAGGAAGACAATTCCATCGGGGTCCCCGTCTCCGGGGAGTTACACGCCGAGGATGGCATCTACACCACCGACGCGTCGTTCGGCAATGCCTTCACCGGTGGTGACCTCGCCGACTCCGGCAGTACCTACAATGGGGACGTGAACGTCAGTTCGGACGCCACGATGTCGGAAACGACCGTCGACGGCGACATCCGCGTCGGCGGCGACCTGACGACCAAGGAGAGCACTGACATCGACGGTTCGGTCTACGTTGCCGGTGACGCGGACCTGTCCTCGACCACGATCGATGGCGACTTGCACGTCGGTGGGGACATCGACTGCTCGGACTCGACGCTAAACGGCGACGTGTACGGCAACGTCGAGTCCGATTCCGGATGTGACATCGACGCGAACAGTTCGCCGTCGGTGAAGGCTCCAGTCTCGCCGGAGGACCCGAGGCCGCCGAAACCCCCGGCCGACCCGGACCCTGACCTTCCCGGAATCGAGGTCCCGCCCGATGACGAACTCAACTCTATCGACGATACCGATTGTACGGGTGACGATGGTACCATTCAGGTTGGGTCGTCCGACGAGCACTGCAAACTGGAACCGGGCACGTACAAGGTCTCGAAACTCGACATCGATCAGGGGGACCTCACGTTCAAACAGGGTGGCAAGGTCGAACTGTACGTTGAGGGCGACGTCTCGCTCAGCGGGGACGGCACTGTCACGACGGCGCCGGCCGGCGAACACAACGCGACCCGCGTCGAAATAAACGTCATCGGTGACTCGACCGTCGACATACAGGGGATGAGCTTCACGGGCGTTATCAACGCCCCGAAGAGCACGGTCGACATGGGCGAGAACAACGGCGTGGCGGAGGTGTTCGGCGCGGTCGTCGCCGAGAAGGTCCAAGGCGACAGCGGCGCACAGATACACTACGACGAGGACCTCTCGGGCCAAACCGTCGGCGATGGCAAGAACGGAACCACGAGCGTCCAGTACCTCCACGTGACGGAAAATGAAATACAAATCGAGGACTGACCGTCGCCCGCCCCGGGTTCAGATGAGCGTCTGTCCGTTTCAAAAGCACTTGCCGCCCAACCCCGATGGCCCCCCGTGGAACGACGCCAAGTGCTCGCCGCCTGCGGTCTCGGCCTTGCTGGGGTCGCCGGCTGTCTTGCTGACGGCGCTGGCGACCGACCCGAACCTCCCCGTGCGAATCGTGAACGATATTGAGGAGATGCGGACGGTGTCGTTGACGGTCACTCGGGAGTCCGGCGAGGTGGTCCACGAGGCCCCGCCGGGGAGCGACCAGGAGGTGTACAACCTCCGGGCGGCCGACCCCGACGGCGTCGAGTCCTTCGAGATTGCCGCCGAGCGCGGCGACGCCTCCGAGTCGGTCACGGTCCAGACCAGCGAGTGCTACGGGCACGTCATCGTCAGCGTCGACGAGGAGGGCCTCGGGGTCACCTACTCGGTCTGCTGACCGCTCACACTGCCGGCTGTAATTACAGCACCGAGGTTTAGAGATAGTTACAGCCGGCAGTGTCAATCCCAGAACGACTTCGTCTTGGCGTAGTTGCGCTCCCGCTCGAGGATGTCCCGGTAGAAGTCCTCCTCGTTCTCGCGGTGGTTGTTGATGACGTAGGCGGCGTTGCGGGGGCCGACGCCCCGGGCCGCCAGCGCGATGACGGCCCTCTTGCCGTGGCTCTGGACGAGGCTGGCCGCCCGGTAGGCACGCTCGGTCTGCTTTCGCTGGTCGTCGTCCTTCTCGTCGGCTTGGACGGCCGCGAGCACCTCGTCGGCCCAGGGGTTCAGCGCCGCGACCCGGGTCGACCCGCACTCGGGACACTCCGGCTGGTCGTCGACGCGACGGACCTGCTGTCTGCGGTCCCACTCCCTGCAGTGGAGACACGCCAGGAGCACGCGGTCCCCCTGGATGCGTTCCTTGACGGTTTCGATGACGGAGGCGTCGGCGTTCTCCGGCGCGAGCAGTTCCCGGCCCGACGAGCGGCCGCCGCGGCCGACCGGCGTCCGCTCGCCGACCGTCTCCAGGCCAATTTCGCCGGACTGTACCGCCGCGAGCACGTCGGCGGCGCCCGCCGCGTCAAGCTGTTCGTGGAGGACGACCCGGACGGCCTCGTCGTAGATGGGGGTGTCCTCCAGCGCCTCCAGCAGGCGGTCCTTCCCGAAGCGATTCTGACTCGACCCCTTGCCCTTCCAGCGCTTCAGCGCGCCGAACTTCGCGGCGACCTGCGCCAGCGTGAACTTCAGCGAGTCGGCGTTCTTGAGGCTCAGCTCGATGAGGCCGGCGACGTGGTCGGGGTCGGTCTCCTCGAGCAGTTCCCGGACGTCGCCGACGGTCGTCCCGCCGGGCACCTCCAGTTCGATGCGGTAGGGGTCGGTCTCGAGGGCGACCGAGGAGCCGGTCCGCTGGCCGATAAGCGCCGACAGCAGCCGGCCCAGCGTCTCGTTTATCGTGTGCCCGAGGGCGGCGTTGACGACGACGTTGCGGCCGTACCCCTCGATGACGACCCGGTCGTCGGTCGGTATCGGCGCCTCGTGGTCGGCCAGTTGCTCGAGGGCGCGGTCGGCGGTGTGCTCGTTGGTGGGGAACCGCTCGGCGATCCAGCCGGCGACCGTCCCGCGGGCGGCGCCCTCCCGGAGCCGTCGGCCGGCGACCGCCCGGGTCCGGCCGACGCCTTGTGCCACCTCGCGGGGAACGGGTATCTCCTGGCCGACCCAGGAGGGCACCTCGCCGGTCGGGTCCTCGATGGGCGTCACCAGCACCTCCTCCTCGCCGTCGTCGATCTCGGTGATGCGCCACATCTCCCCGCTCTGGACGAACGTCTCGCCGGGTTGGGCGAAGGTGACGACGAACCGCTCTGCGAGCGTCCCCACGGTCCGCCCGGAGGCCATGTCCGTGACGGTGTAGTTGGCCTCGTCGGGTATCATCGAGAGGTTCGCGTAGAAGTACTGCCAGGTGCCGCCGGAGGACTCGATGCGGTCGGCGCTCTTCTCGAGCCACAGCAGGCGGTTGTCGCTCAGTTGCCGGAGGACGGCCTTGAACTCGGTTTCCTCGAGGTCGCGGAACGGGTAGGCCCGCGTGACGATCTCGTAGGCGCGGGCGGCCGACAGCTCGCCGAAGCCCATCAGCAGGCCGATTACCTGGTTGGCGACGGTGTCGAGGCTGCCGTGGTGGATGCCGGCGGGCTCGACCGCGCCGCGCTCGGCGCGGTCGACGATGGACAGCGCTTCGAGGGTGTCGTCGGGGTGGGTGGTCAGCACCGTCCCGCTCGAGGTCTCGGCGCGGCGGTGGCCCGCCCGGCCCACCCGCTGGAGCAACCGCCGGACCTCCCGGGGGCTGGCGTACTGGACGACGTGGTCGATGCGGCCGACGTCGATGCCCAGCTCCATCGAGGACGTACACAGCAGCGCGTCGAGGTCGCCGCTCTTGAAGCGGTCCTCGACCTCGATGCGCGCGGACTTCGACAGCGAGCCGTGGTGGATGCCCACGTCGGTGCCGTAGGCCTTCAGCCGCGAGCCCAGGCCCTCGGCGGTCTGGCGGGTGTTGACGAACACGAGCGTCGACTCGTTGTCGGCGACGAGTTCGTCGATGGCCCGGACGTGGCTGGCGACTGTTGCCTCCGTCATCAGCTCGCTCGCGGCCTCGTGGTCGCCGGGCCGAACCTTGGGTTCTCGGACCTCGACGTCGATGTCGGAGCCGGCGGCTATCTCGACGACGTGACAGCCCCGGTCGCCGGTCAGGAATCGGCCCACCTCCTCAGGGTCGCCCACCGTCGCCGAGAGGCCGATACGCTGGAACGGGCCGGCGCGCTCCCGGAGGTGCTCGAGGCCGACCGTCAGCTGGGCGCCGCGCTTGGACTCGGCGAGTTCGTGGACCTCGTCGACGACGACGTGCTCGATGTCGGCGAGCGCCCGGCGGAGTTTCTCGCCGGTGAACATCGCCTGCATCGTCTCGGGGGTGGTCACCAGCACG
Source organism: Halobacteriales archaeon QS_9_68_42 (assembly GCA_003022905.1). The sequence goes on along the minus strand of PXSE01000044.1, from coordinate 177 downwards.
TCCGGCGGGTTCTCGGCCTGTTGCTGGCGCTGGTAGTCCGTGGTGTCGCCGTGACGGACGTCGACGTCGATGTCCAGCGTCTCGCCCCACCACTCCAGGCGCTCGCGCATGTCGCGGTTCAGCGCCCGTAGCGGCGTCACGTACAGCGCCTGCACCCCGAACCGGCCCTCGCGGCCC
>PXSE01000020.1 GCA_003022905.1 Halobacteriales archaeon QS_9_68_42 | reverse complement strand
GCTCCCGGAGTTCGCCCGCCAACAGCGACCGGAACGTCGGCAGGAACTCCTCGACGACCACCTCCTCGATGAACTTCATCGGCGCTGGTCGCCTCCAAACTCCTCGTCGGACTGGATGCGGGAGGCCTGTGGGCCCGACTGGCCCTGGTACTTCGAGCCGCGTTCGGCGCCGTACGGCCGCTCGGCGGGACTTTTCAGTTCGGTGAAAATGAGCTGTGAGATCCGCATATCAGGATTCAGAGATACCGGCGCGGTACCGAGATTCGACAGCTCAAGCGTTATCTGTCCTTCGTAACCCGGGTCGACGATGCCTGCTGTCGCATGGATGACAACTGCGAGCCGGCCGAGCGACGACCGTCCCTGGACTGTCCCGAGGAGGTCCGGCGGGATCTCGACGCGCTCCTTCGTCGTCCCGAGCACGAAGTCGCCGGGGTGGAGGATGAAGTCATCGCCCGCCTCGACGTGGGTCTCCTCGACGTACTCGTCGACCTCCTGCTCGCTGTCGGGGTGGATACAGGGGATATTGGTGCGCTGGAACTCCAGGAACTCCCGACCCAGCCGGAGGTCGATGCTCGCCGGCTGAATCTGCAACTCGGGGTCGTCGAGCGGCTCGACGACCAGCTCGCCGTCCGCCAGCCGGCGGCGGATGTCCGCATCGGAGAGTATCATACCCCGACAGGGGGCCGACAGGGGCTTAAATGTCCGCGGTAGCGGCGGGACGGCACCGCGACCCCAGCGGCTTTTTCCGCATGTCCCGCCCACTACCGGGCATGAAACAGGCAATCGTCGCCCGCACAGACCTCGGGATGGGGCAGGGCAAGCTCGCCGCACAGGTCGCCCACGCCTCGCTTTCGGCCTACGAGTCGGCCGACGACTCGGCCCAAAGCGAGTGGAAGTCCGGCGGCCAGAAGAAGATCGTGCTGAAGGGGTCCAGCGAGTCACAGCTCCAGGAGCTGGCCGACCAGGCCCGCCGGGAGGGGCTGGCATTCTCGCTGATACGGGACGCCGGCCATACGCAACTGGAGCCAGGGACGGTGACGGCGCTTGCGGTCGGTCCTGGCCCGGAGAACGTCGTCGACAAGGTGACCGGCGAGCTGAGCCTCTACTGACAGTCCGGCAATCAGAACGAGTCCGTCACCACAATTTATGGTGCCGAACTGAACGACCGCGGCCGGCTCACGATTCCCAAGGAGCTACGCGAGGACCTCCAGCTGGAGGGCGGGACGGAGTTCGTGGTGGTCCGCGAGGGCGGCGACATCAGGCTGGTACGCCAGCTCCCCGACCTCGAGACGCTCACCCGGGACGAGGAGTGGGGCGAGGAGGCGTTCCGGGATGCCGGCGAGGCGACGTTCGGGGGGTCCTGATGGGGCGTCGGATTCTGCCGGACCTCAACGCGCTGTCCATCCAGCTCGTTGACGACCACCCCGGCCACCCGTATGTGGCCGAGGAACTGGTGCCGGCGCTCACCGGGTCGGACACCCTCGTCGCGTTCGGGTACCTCCCGCTCCGGGTGCAGTGGGTGCTCGAGGACCTCGGCTTCGAGACCGTCGCCGCGAGAAACGCCGTGTCGTCCCTCCTCGAGTATCCGATGGAGTTCGTCGACGTCGATGATGGAACGGTCCGGGACGCCTACGAGATCAGCGCGGCGAAGAACCACGACGTCTACGACTGCTTCTACATCGCGGTGGCACGGGAGGCGGACGTCGATGTCATCTGTACCACCGACACGGACTTCGAGGCGCTGTGCTCGGGGGAACCGTTCGAGTACCGGAATCCGGTGCCAACGGAGGTATTAGAGCGGTTTCACGAGGTCGCGTAGCGACCCGATTCAGTCGAACCCACGCCGGTACTGCCGGGCGGCGGGCGCGTCGCGGCCCGGTTTCTCGGCGGCCCGGAGCGCGAAGTATGGGTCCCGGAGGTGCTGGCGAGCGACGACGGCGAGGTCCGTCCAGCCGTTTGGTGAGACGGGCGCCCTTGGAGGTCACAACCGCACCGTTTGTCCCCCAGTTCTAACGCGCTCTCGTAAGACGCTTCACGCACCGGCTCCCAGCGGCGGGTATGCGCGAGGCCCATCCCGTCGAGCGCGCCGTCGGCATCGAGCACTACGTCTCCGAAGGCGCCGGCGTCGGCGGCCGCCTGCGCGACCGCCCCGGCGACTTCCGGGTCCGCGAGCGGGAGGCCTTCGACGTCGACCTCCGGGGGGTCGACGCCGACCCCGGCTCGTACCCGCATCTGGTCTTCCGGGCGACGCTCGCCGGGTGGGACACCAACGACTTCGCGGCGGCGCTGTCCGACGAACTGGGCGTGAGCCGCGAGCGGGTGTCATGGGCCGGCACCAAGGACAAGCACGCGGTGACGACCCAGCTGTTCTCCGTGCGGCTCAAGGCGTCGGAACTGCCGGCCCTCGGGGATGCCGACGTTGAGGTGCTGGGCCGGGCCGGCCGGCCGGTGCTGTTCGGCGACCTGGTTCGCGGCCGACGGCGACGGCCGGGGCGACGAGGTGGCGGTCCCCAACTGGTTCGGCCAGCAGCGGTTCGGCTCCAGGCGGCCCATCACCCACCGGGTCGGCCTCGACATCGTCGCCGGCGACTGGGAGTCGGCGGCCGTCCGCTACGTCTGCGAGGCTAGCGAGCGCGAACCGGAACGGACCCGGCGGGCCCGCGAGGAGATCGGCGAGACGCGCGACTGGGAGGCGGCCGTCGGACGACTGCCTGGTCACCTGCGGTACGAGCGGGCCATCGCCTCACGGCTCGCCGAAAGCGCCGACGACCCCGCCGACTACCGGGCGGCCCTGGAGCGGCTGCCGGTCAACCTCCAGTCGATGTTCGTCAATGCCGCCCAGTCGTACGCGTTCAATCTGATGTGCTCGGCGCGGCTGGAGCGGGGGCTCCCATTCGATCGACCGGTCGCCGGCGACGTAGTCTGCTTTACCGACGACGATGGCCTGCCGGACCCCGACCGCACACAGGTCGTCGACGAGGGCCGCATCAAGACGGTGGCCCGCCACTGCGAGCGCGGCCGGGCGTTCGTGGCCGCGCCGCTTGTCGGCACCGACACCGAGTTCGGTGGCGGCGAACCCGAGGACACCGCCCGCGGCGTCCTCGACGACCTCGGAATCGAGCCGGCAGACTTCGCGCTGCCGGGTGAGTTCGACTCGAGAGGCACGCGCCGGGCGGTCCAAGTTACGACCGACCTCAAGCTCGGCGAGGAGCCTCTGACGCTGTCGTTCTCGCTCCCGAAGGGAAGCTACGCGACGGCGCTGGCACGGGAGTTCCTGAAGGTTGACCCCGACCGACTGGCCTGACCCGCAAGGTCGACCCCGACCCGCGGGGCACCGTGTACAGCCAGCCCTCGTCGCGTTAACGAGCCGTGTGGTGGGGCCGGGAATGAACTGACCTCATAGCCCGTGTCGACCCGGCTCGCGGGGGCCTTCGAGCTTCCGCGGCGCTGACCCTGTCAACGGTTCGCACGCCACCGCCCGACTTTTGACTCCCTCTCCCGACCACTTCGCATGGACGCCGATGAGGACGCCTACGGGCAGGTGATGCTCGACCACTACGAGGGCCGGCAGACCTGGGAGATAATCGAACGGGACGACGGCTGGTTCGGCACCTCCCAGGGGAACGACCTCTACTTCGAGCCGTACTCCGAGTGGCCCGACCGCCTGCAGACAGCCGCAGACCGTGCCGAGGGCTGCGTGCTGGACATCGGCTGTGGGGCCGGCCGGGCGATGGCCCACCTCGCGCCGCAGGGCCACGATGTCCTCGGCATCGACGTCTCGCCGGGTGCCGTCGAGGTGTGCCGCCGCCGCGGGCTCGACGCCCGCGAACTCGATGTGGCCGACGCGGCCGCCCTCAACGGCGGCTTCGACACCCTGCTGATGCTCGGCAACAACTTCGGGCTGGTCGGCACCCGCGAGCGCGCCCCGGAGGTGCTCGAGGCGCTCGCGGCCGTCGCGAGCGAGGACGCGGTCCTGTTCGCCGAGAG
>PXSE01000019.1 GCA_003022905.1 Halobacteriales archaeon QS_9_68_42 | reverse complement strand
GTTGGCCATCGAGAGGATTCCGGGACCGTCGTGGGTCAACTCGTCGTGGAACTCGTCGTCGAACTCGTAGCCGGGGCCGCCGCGGCCGGTCCCCGTCGGGTCGCCGCCCTGAATCATGAACCCCTCGATGATTCGGTGGAAGACGCATCCCTCGTACAGCGAGTCGCCGCGCACCTCGCCTGTCTCGGGATCCTCCCAGGTGGTGGTGTCCGGCGCGGGGTCGTCGTCGGCCGCCGGGTCGTGCTCCGCGAGGTTGAGGAAGTTCTCGACGGTCCGGGGGGCGCGCTCTTCGAATAGTTCGATGGTGATGTCGCCGTGGGTCGTCCCGAGGGTGACGGTCGGGTTGTCGCTCATGGCCGGAGGGTGGCGCGGACGTCGCAAAAGGCTGCCGACTGCTCGCCGGTCGGGGGCGGTCGATCCAGGGTTCTGGAGGCGTCGCTCGCCGCGTCGGGGGAAGTGTCGTCCCCCCGCGAGGCGTGGGGAGCGACGCCGAACCGTCGTCTGCGAGGTCGCCGAGCGGAAGCTCGCGGCGCTGGGCCCCGAACACGACGAACTCACCGACACTCAAGAGGCGTACCTGAACTCTTGGCGGCGCGAGTGGTGGGCCGGCGGCGGTCGAACCGCGGTCACGCCCGACTGGTCGGCTGATAAACCACCCACGATAGACGGCGAATCGCCTTTCGGAGCGACCGACGAATCGGGGGCCACATGGAGCGACGCACGTTTCTACAGGGGCTGGGCGGCGCGGCGGGACTGGCCGCCAAGAGCGGCGTGACCGCCGCCGTCGGGCGTTCCGACCGACTCTCTGGAGGCGCTGGGGGGAGGCGCTCGAGAGCCCGTTCGAGGCCGACGACTGACCGGCTCCGGCCGACCCGACGACTGTCGGGCGCCGGCCCCCGCTTGTGTACCCGCCTCGCTTGCGAGGTGATGGATTAATTATGTTCTGGGCTACAGTGTGAGACGGTGACAACCTGTGCCTGAGGCGGTCGGTCCGACGGAAGCGACCGCGGGAGAGGCGCCCGACGACACCGACTTCGACGCCATCGTCGTCGGCGCGGGGTTCTCCGGGCTGTACATGCTACACCGGCTCCGGGAGCTAAGCCTTTCGGTGCGCGTCTACGAGAAGGGCGCCGGCGTCGGCGGGACGTGGTACTGGAACCGCTACCCCGGGGCACGGTGCGATAGCGAGAGCCACATCTACTGTTACTCCTTCTCGGAGGACCTGCTCGAGGAATGGGAGTGGACCGAGCGCTACCCCGAAGGGCCGGAGATTCTCGAGTACCTGCGGTTCGCGGCCGACCGGCTGGACCTCCGGCGCGACATCGCCTTCGGGACGGCGGTCACGGCGGCCGAGTACGACGAGGACGCGGGCACCTGGACCGTCGAGACCGACGACGGCGACAGCGTCGAGACGCGGTTCCTCGTCAGCGCCGTCGGCTGTCTCTCCGAGCCGTTCAAACCCGACTTCGACGGCCTCGAAACGTTCGACGGCGAGTGGTACCACACGGCCCGGTGGCCCCACGACGGGGTCGACCTCGGGGGGAAGCGGGTCGGCGTCATCGGCACCGGGTCGACCGGCATCCAGTTCATCTCCGCGACCGCACCGCGTGTGGGCCACCTGACGGTGTTCCAGCGGACGCCGAACTACGCCGTCCCCGCGCGGAACCGCCCGCTGGCCAACGACGAGTACGCCGAGATACACGAAAACTACGACGACATCTGGGAGCGGGCCCGCGACTCCCGGCTGGGGATGCCGTTCGAGCCAGACGAGAACTCCGCCCGGACCCTCTCGGAGGCGGAGATGCGGGAAATCCTCGAGAAGCGCTGGCAGCAGGGCGGCTTCCGGTTTCTCCACGCGTTCGAACCCGGCCACGTGCTGTCGAGCGCCGAGACCAACGAGTTCGTCTCCGAGTTCATCCGCGAGAAGATACGCGAGCGGGTCGACGACCCCGAGACCGCCGAGAAACTCGTCCCGACAGACCATCCGTACGGCGCGAAACGGCCGCCGATGGACTACGACGATTACTACGGCACGTACAATCGCGAGGACATCTCCTTGGTCGACGTCAACGCCGACCCGATAACCGAGGTGACGCCCGATGGCGTCCGGACGACCGCCGGCCACCACGAACTCGACGTGCTGGTGTTCGCAACGGGGTTCGACGCGATGACGGGCGCGCTGCTGGCGATGGACATCCGGGGCCGCGGCGGCCTGACGCTAGCGGACAAGTGGGCCGACGGCCCCGTCACGTACCTCGGTCTCGGCGTCCACGGCTTCCCGAACCTCTTCACCATTACGGGTCCGCAGAGCCCCTCCGTGCTGACCAACATGCCGATGGCCATCGAGCAGCACGTCGAATGGGTTGCCGACTGCATCTCCCATATGGACCGCGAGGGGTACGACCGCATCCAACCGACCGCCGAATCCGAACGGCAATGGGTCTCACAGACCAATATGCTGGCCGACAACATGCTGTTCTCGGAGGCCGACTCCTGGTACCGCGGGGAGAACGTCCCCGGCAAGCCGGCCGTGTTCACGCCGTTCCCGGGCGGGCTGGACATGTACCGCGGCATCTGCGAGCGGGTCGCGGCGGACGGCTACGACGGGTTCGAGCTCCGGCGGGCCGCCCGGAACGCGAGGGTCGAGCAGTAATCTCGCGTTCAGAACGACCGCAGTTTCTCGAGCCGTTCGGCGGCCGCGCCGCTCTCCAGCGCCTCCCGGGCCGACTCGAGGCCGTCGCGGATGTCCTCGGCGTCCCCGGCGGCGTAAATGCGGAGCGCGGCGTTGACCGCGACGGCGTCGGCGAACTCGTCGTCGCGGTCGCCGGCGAGGACGGCCTCGGTCATCTCGGCCGAATCGGCCGCCACGTCGTCGACGCCGAGGTCCGCCTCCTCGAAGTCCATGCCGTACTCCGGCGTCTCGATGTCGAAGTCGTCCATCTCCTCGCCTTCAGACCAGACGGCCACCGTCGTCGACCCCGGCCGGACGTCGTCGTACCCCTCCATGCCCTGGAACATGACGACGCGGTCAACGTCGGCCGTCTCGCTCTCCCCGAGGGTGTCGATGATGCGCTTGGCATAGGGCAGGTGGTAGAACGACCCCAGGTGGGTCGAGGCCTCGGCGGGGTTCGCGAGCGTCTCGATGGTGTTGACGAACGTCCGGACGCCCATCCGGGCGCGGCGGTCGTCCAGCGCCTCGACGGCGGGCGCGAAGTTTGGCCGGTAATAGAAGCCGAAGCCCACCTCGTCGGTCATGTCGGCGGACTCGGCGGGCGACAAGTCCGTCCGGACGCCCAAATCGTCAAGGACGTGCTTGTAGGCGTCCTGGCGCTGTGTCGGCACGCGGTCGGCGGAGTGGGCGACGACGGGCGTGCCGGCGGCGGCGGCCACCAGTCCCGCCGCGACGCCGAAGACCGCGCTGCGGCCCTTGCCGTCGTAGTTGGCGCCACAGTCGACGGGGTCGCAGTCCGGCGCGGCCGTCTCGACGCCCTCGCTCATCACGTCGACGAACGCGCCCAGCTCCTCGGGGGTGTTGCGCTTCCAGCGGTTGGCGAGCCAGAACGCCCCCAGCGTCGTCGGGTCCGGTTCGTCGTCGAGCACCCGGCGGAACGCCTCGGCGGCCTGCTCGCGGGTCATGTCGTCGGCGGACTTGTGCCCGGAGCCGACCACCTCCGTCATCAGCCGCTCCAGCGGCCACTCGCCGTAGGTCTCGGTCGCTTTCGCCATACCCATGGTTCGGGGCGGCGAGGCAAAAACATCCCTCTTTCGGCGACCGACGGGCACCGGCATAGTGGTTACTGTCGCTGTGTAACGGTACGATCGCCTACGGTCGGGCGGTCGACCCGGTAACGACGTACAGCAGTCAGTATCAGTCCTCGCGGCGGCCCCACAGCCTCGCTCCGACCGCGGCGCCGCCGGCGAGAAGCGCCGCCAGCAGGCCCATCCCCGGTTGCGGTTCCGGACTCGCCGGCGGGGTCGACTCCTCCGGGGTGCCGGTCGGGGTGGTACCGTCGGCCGCCGTCGGGGACGGCGTCCGGGCGGTCGGCGAGGCCGTCGCCGCTGGGACGGCCGGGAGGGAGAGCGAGGCGACGACGCCGGCGTGGTCCGACGGCCACACCCGGACCGTCTCGCCGTCGACGTCGGCCGTGACGCGGTCGCCGGGCGCCTCCCCCACCCGTTCGACGGCCGTCGACCGGCCAGCGCCGCGGTGGAGCACCGCGTCCACGCGCCGCGAGAGCGACGACGCCTCGTTTCGGAGGTTGGCCTCCTGACAGCAGGTCGGGCCCGCCGACCCGCCCCCGGCGGCCGCGCCGGCGTCCCCGAGGTCGGAGCGGAGCAGGTCGTATGTATCCTCGCCGGGGACGCTGTTGAGGTCGCCGCCGACGGCGACCGGCCGGTCGTCCGGCAGCGCCCCGAGCAGTTCCTCAGCCTGCGCGCGCCGGATCGGCGCCGACAGCGGTTCGAGGTGGGTGGTCACCGCGCGTGCGGTCCGGCCGCCGACGGCAATGTCAGCGCCGGCGTACCCCCGCCGGACCGTGAGGTCGACGTCCTCGATAGGCACGGGTACGCCGGCGTCGAACCGGGTCGCGACCGACGCGTCGGTCGGGAGGTCCGCCCGCACGAGAACGGCCACCCGGTCGGTCAGCCGCAGGTCGATCGGGCCGTCCTCGCCGTCGGCCGGCACCTCAACGTCGTTGGTCACGAGCGTCGCCCGGGGCTCGTAGGCGGCTCCCCGGGCCAACAGCGCCGCCAAGAGCCCCGACAGCAGGTCGGCCAGCACCTCGGAGGCGCCGGGGTCGTCGACCGCGTCGAACTCGCTCGGGTTGCGGGTCCGCACCAGCGCCGCCTCCTGGAGGCAGACCACGTCGGGCCCGGCGGCGGCTATCTCGCCGGCGATGGCGTCGAGACGGGCCGAGAACGGGTGCTCGCGCAGGTCGGCGAGCAGCTCGCCAGCGACGGCGCGCAACCCCGCCCGGTCGTCCGCCTCAAACAGCCGGAACAGATCGACGCCGACGTAGAGGTTCCGCGTCATCACCGACAGTTCCGGCCTGTCGACCGTCGCCGGCGCCGACAGCGCGCCGCCGGAGGCGGCGACGGCGGCACCGTGGAGGAGTCGCCGACGCGAGACGCGGTTGGCGTCGTTCGGGGCCATTCCGGCCCGTTCTTCGGGCGGCCGGGGCATGAGCTTCGTGGTTCCTGGGCCCCCTGGCGGTCCCGCCGCGGTGACCCGGACTCGGCCGGCGACGGAACGCTACTCCCCGCGGACCCGGTCCAGCTGTCGGGCGATACGACCGTTGACGGCCTCGGGGTCGGGGACGTCCCGGAACCGCAACTCGATGCCGCCGCCGCCGGCCGTCGAGACGTGGACGGTCCCGTAGCCGAGGAGCCGCTGGACGGCGCTCTGCCGAAAGCCGCTGTCCTGGACCCGCTCGAGACGGAGGTTCCGGACCGACCGCGAGAGCAGCCCCCGCTTGCGGTACAGCTCCGAGGTCGTGATGAGGTACACGATGGCCCGGAACCGGAGGTACGTCACCACCCCGAGGACGACGCCCAAGAGTACGACGGCGAGGCCGACCCCGACGAGTCCGAGTGGGACGGCCGAGAGCGTCGGCGGGTCGACGGCGGCGATGGCACCGGACCCGACGGCGACGACCGCGATGCCGACCACGACCAGGAGTGTCTCGCCCAGCAGTTCCTGTACGACCCGTGCGGTACTGGGGCCACCCCGCCAGACGACCGTCTCGTCGTCGGTGAGCGTCACCCAGTCCGGAACCTGATCGGTCGACTCACCGCTCATCGGCGGATACTCCGAGTGCGATCATAAAGTCCCTTCGGCGGCCCGCGGACCGCTGCCGCCCGGAACCGACGGACCCTAATCCCCGCGGTCCCTACGCCGGGTAATGAGTTCGCCAGCGGCCGACGGCGACAACTGGCGGGCGGGACTGGACGAGGTCGACGCCGCGCTCGTCGACGGCTACCAGTCGGGCTTCCCCGTCGAGGAGCGGCCATTCCGGTCGGTCGGCGCGGACCTGGGCGTCGAGGAGGCGGAGGCGCTGTCGCGGGTCCGCGACCTCAGAGAGCGGGGCGTGTTCCGGCGGTTCGGGGCCGTCCTCAACCCGCCGGTCATCGGCGCCTCGACGCTGGCGGCAGTGCAGGCCCCCGACGAGCGGTTCGACGACATCGCCGAGATAATAAACGCCTACCCGCAGGTAAACCACAACTACCGGCGGGACCACGAGTGGAACACCTGGTTCGTCGTCACCGCCGGGTCCCTGGAGCGGCGCGACGAGATTCTGGCCGAAATCGAACGCGAGACCGGCTGTGCGGTGCTGAACCTCCCGATGCTGACGGACTTCTACATCGACCTCGAGTTTCCAGTGGTCAACGACGACAGCTTCGCCCGGGAGTCGGTAACCGAAACCGAGGTGACGGCTACCCGTATCGCCGAGACGGCCGCCGCAGACCTCTCGGCGCTGGACCGGGACCTCCTGCTCGAGATACAGGACGGCTTCCCGCTCGTGGAGACGCCCTACCAGGCGGTCGCCGACGCCGTCGACGCGCCGGTGGCGGACGTGCTCGCGGCCGTCGAGTCGCTCCGCGACGGCGGCTGTATCAAGCGCATCGGCTGCGTCGTCAACCACCTCGTGACGGGGTTCGACGCCAACTGCATGGTGGTGTGGGACCTCCCCGACGAGCAGTTGGACGAGCGGGGCGAGGCCGTCGGCCGCCTGCCGTACGTGACCCTCTGCTATCACCGGCCGCGCCGCCCCGAACAGGGCTGGAAATACAACCTGTTCACAATGATTCACGGCCGCGACCCAGCGGCCGTCGACGAGAAGATAGACGAACTCGCCGACGAGCACCTCCCGTTCGAGCACGAGCGGCTCTACTCGACGGAGACGCTGAAGCAGACGGGCGCGCGCTACGAGGAGATAGTCGGGGACTAACGGCCCTTGACGATCCGTCCGTACGTCGAAACACAAGGTTGAGAACATTTTTCATCGACGTTTTTCGAGGAGCGGGTGCGGGCCCGTGGCCCGCCCCCCCGACGACGAAAAAGGTCGGACGGAGACGCTGAAGCAGACCGGTGCGCGCTACGAAGAGATAGTCGGGGAGTCGGTATCGGGGCAGTAACGGAGCGCAGGGCGAAGCGCGACGACGACTGCTGAATTAGTCCTCAGCGGCAATGAAGATGACGGGACCGACGACCATCAGGCCGAGACCGAGGTACTGGAAGTACATCGGGTGTTGGCTGATGGGGGTCAGAAAGAATATGAGTCCGAAGACGACGAACTGGAGGCCGGTCAGCCGCATCGACTTCTTGACGACCCCCGCGAGCAGCGCGAAGACGAACAGCAGGAGGATGGCGTGCGCGACGCTGTATTGGCGCAGAATCCCGTCGATTAACTGCAGGGGAAACTCGAGCATCCGTACTCGGATATGGCGGTGTTTCGGTCTTAATGGTTCCGTTAGCCGTCTGTCGGCCCGGTCAACTCCATGTTCCGGAGCCAGACCATCCAGACCACGAGCAGCGCGCCGGCGTAACTGACCGCCCAGATGAACGTGCCGAGGAACTCGTAGCCGGAGTTCGTGAGCAGGTAGTCGCCGACGCCGGCGACGGCTATCGTCCCCGACAACAGCAGAAAGCCGGCCGCCCAGCCCGGAAGGTCGCCATCGGCGTCCATGCCGGCCGTAGGGGCCGCACCGTTTCAGGGTTTGCGGTTCGGGGACGCGCCCACCTCAGTCGGCGCTCTCGAGCCCCGACAGCCGCTCGATGAGTTCGTCGAGACCGCCGTTTATCTCCTCGGTGCGTGCCTCGATGCCGTCGACCGGCACGGCGCCCTGCGGCGTCGGCTCGACGAGGCCGTCGTTCTCCAGCATCCGCAACGAGTAGCGGGCCTCGTGCTCGTCGACCCCCGTTTCGCTGGCGAGGCGACTGATACCGATGGGGTGGTGCTCCAGAACCGCTTCGAGCACCCGGAGGTCCCGCTCCTCCTTCCGTAGCTGTCGCGCCAGCCGGTCGATCATCGACCGCACCTACCGAGCGAATCATCAAAGCCCTACCGTTACTGACGAGACGGAGCCCCGCCAGAAGTAACTTTTATAAACCGGTAGCCGAACCGCCCACTGCCGGCGGCGGTGTCGATCCACCTGATAGACTGCGGCGCCCTCCGGCGCGACCGGCACGGGGCACTCGCCGACGTACACCGACACACCCCGGTCGCAGGCCGGGAGGCGCCGCGTCGCCGGGCTCTCCGCGGGGCCAAGGCGTCTCGTCGCCCATCCCGGCCGAACACTTGAAACATCGTACCATTCCGGCGACGGCTTCAGGGTCGTGGCGCCCGTTCCGTGGGTATGTGGAGCGAGATAGAGCCCGGCTGGCGGGTCGAGACTGGGGCCGTCGAGGAGTACTGGTCGTGGACGGCGGGCGCGCTGTACCTGCTTTTGACGCTGCGTGTACGGCTACATCGAACTGCTCACGGCGGTCCGGGGCGTCCGGGCGTGGGTCATGGCCCGGAGCTTCGAGCTGTGGGTCGGCGGCCTCGTCGCCGCTGGCCTCTTCGTCTTCGCCAACAACCTCTCGGTTATCATCCTCGGCGGGTCGCTGGTCTGATAGTGGTTACTGTAAGTCACTACCGGATCGACCGCCCGACTGCGGGCGGTCGTACCGGTAAACAGTTACAATAATCACTATAGAGGCAGTCGCGTCACCCCGCGAGCGGGAGGTCGACCCCGGTCTGCCGCAGGAGCCCGAGGTCGTCGCCAGCTGGTCGAGCGCGGCGATTTCGTCGTCCTCGGTGCGGAACCGCAGGTACTCATCGACCGGGTTCGACATCGGTACTCCGTCCGACCCGCGGGATGGGACGGTGATGGGTTGGCGGGCGTCGGGCGGATCAAGATCGCCAGATGCATCTAATTCGGACACACTGACGGAAGTGAGACGCCTACGGGAGTTTGGCCACCGGGTCCCGACCGCCAGAGACCGTTCGGAAACCGAGTGGGCCAACTCGGATTTGAACCGAGGACCTCCCGGTTATCAGCCGAGCGCTCATACCTAGCTGAGCTATTGGCCCTAGGTAGACGCAGTTCGTC
>PXSE01000018.1:4445-21094 GCA_003022905.1 Halobacteriales archaeon QS_9_68_42 | reverse complement strand
GGACCCGATGGACGTCATCGTCACCGTCGAGGCGACGTCGAACGACGTTCTCGAGGGGTACCGTAGCTTCAACATCGGCGGCGGATTCGCCGACGCGGAAGCGCTCGTCGAGCGCGCCGAAAACGACGACCTCGAGACGCTCGACACGTACACCGACAACTTCCTCGTCGGCAACGACAAGGGCGGCACCGACATCGGGGACGTGTTCACGGTGACCGGCTCCCGGGAAACCGGTGCGAGCGTCTACACGGCCGGGCAGGTGGCCCGCGTCGAGCTCGAGATCGACGCGAACAAGAAGGCGACGGTCCGTGACCGCATTCCGTTCGGCTGGAAGCTCGTTGAGGGGGATTTCGACAGCGTCGAGACGACCGACGGCGTCAGATTCGTCCAGTTTGACGAGGTACAGCCCGACGGCACGGTCACCTATATCATCGAAGCGCCCGAGGAGACGGACACCTACAACTTCGGCCCCGCCGCGGCACGAGCCGCGAGCGACGAGTCCGGGGCGTTCCGGCGGTTCACCGACGCCTCCCGGAAAACGGTCGTCGGCGCCCGACAGCCCTGAGACGGCTACCGGCCGTCGACTCCGCTACTCCGGTCTCTTCAGCGACAGCGCCGTCCGGTCGAACTCACAGACCAGCGTGTCGTCGCCGTCCCGCTCGTCTCGCGGCTCGCCCGGCTCGCCGTCGGACCCGTGCTCCGGCGAGGTCCCACTCGCTTCGCTCGCGGGACCCCCGCTCGATGCCTCCGAGGCGCCGGACGCCTCGCCGACTTTGTACGCTTCGACGTGCATCGTGACGACGCCGCGTTCGCCGTCGGAGGTCTCCCGCTTGTCAGTCACCGTCGTCTGCGCGTAGACCGTGTCGCCGTGAAAGACCGGGGTGGGGTGCTCGACGTTGTCGTACGAGAGGTTGGCAACGATAGTGCCGTCGGTGGTGTCAGGGATGGTGAGCCCGACCGCTAGGCTCATCGTGTAAAGGCCGTTCACGAGCCGCTCGCCGAACTGCGAGTCGGCGGCGAAGTCGGCGTCGAGGTGTAGCGGTTGCTGGTTCATCGTCATGTCGCAGAACCGCTGATTGTCGGCCTCGCTGACGGTGCGGCGCTTGTCGTGTTCGATGGTCTCGCCGACCTCGAACTCCTCGTAGTAGCGTCCGGGCATGACAGCCGCCTGGGGCGTCGAGAGCAAAACGGTACCGGACGAAGGGCGGTCCGCGGTCGGGCCACCCGCAGGTCGGCCAGCCGGCCGTCGGTTCCGGCGGGCGAGCGTCACGCACCGAGCCGCCGGACCGCTCCGGGATGCCCGCTCCGGCGTAGGAGATCCCGTACGACCACGCCAACTGCCAGGGCGACGCCACTGATGAGGGTAAAGAACCCGCCCCAGAACACGCCGCCCGTACCTGCGTACAGCTCGTACAGGCTCGTCGCCGCCACCCACAGCGTCACCACGCCGAGCGTTCCGATCGCGATCGACCCCACCGCGATCCCGTCACGGAGCGCCCCGAGTACAGCGACGAGCCCAAGCAGTCCCGGGACAACAAGTTCGGGATTTACCGGGATCGACCCGACTGTCGGCCAGGTCGGATACGGTTGCGGGAGCCCGGAGAACGTGATGGCAGCGACGAGGAGGACGCCTCCGGCCAGTACCAGGCGGCTCGCGTGGAGGGGAGATCCCATGATGACCCGATACGGACGCCCCCGGTATCAACCTACGTCTCTCACAGCTACGTCCGTCTCGTCTTGGTAGACGTGGATCGGGTCCCCCGGAGCACGCATCGAACGGCGCGGCCGCTCCCGCGAGTCAGGTCCGCCGTGGTCACGCGGAGCCCGGATCGGGGACATGCTGGGACGGCTCGGCTCACTGGACGCTCCGCCAACTACCGGTTTCCGTACCGAATCGACGGGTCGGATTGCCCACCGGTCCCCGCTGACGGCTCGCGGTACCAACGACTGTTAAGGTGCCGCCGCCGCTGTGATCACGCATGGCTCGCAGAAGCGTGCTGTTCTCGCCGGGTGACCAGCCGTCGCTGATGCGGAAGGCGCCGGGTGCCGGCGCCGACACGGTCGTCTTCGACCTCGAGGACGCCGTCGCGCCGGCACGGAAGGAGGAGGCGCGGGCGGCGGTCGCCGACATCCTGGCGGACCCGGAGTTCGGCCCCGATTGTGAGGTTTGCGCGCGGGTCAACGCCGACCCGGCGACGGCCGCCGAGGACCTCGACGCGGTCCTGACCGACGGCGCCGGACTCAACTCCGTGATGGTGCCGAAGGCCGAGTCCGACGCCGGCGTCCGCCGAATCGACGAACTGGTCCGCGAGCGGGGCGCAGACCTCCCACTGTTGGCCCTGTGTGAGTCCGCCCGCGGCGTGCTCAACGCCGAAGACATCGCGGCGACGCCGGCGGTCGAGGCGGTGCTGTTCGGCGCCGAGGACCTCTCGGCGGACATCGGCGCGACCAGAACCGAGGGCGGCGAGGAGGTCTCGTACGCCCGCCAGCGCGTCGTGCTGGCGGCCGGCGCCGCGGGCGTCGACGCCATCGACACCGTGTTCACCGACATCGAGGACGACGACCGTCTGGCCGAGGAGACGGCCTTCGCCGCCCAACTCGGCTACGACGGGAAGATGGCCGTCCACCCCGGCCAATTGTCGGTCATCAATGAAGCGTTCACGCCCGACCCCGAGGCAGTCGAGTGGGCCGAAAAGGTGCTCGCGGCCCGCGAGGCGGCCGACGACCGGGGGGTGTTCCGCGTTGACGACGAGATGATAGACGCGCCGCTTCTCGCCCGTGCCGAGCGGGTGATGGAGCGGCACCGCGCCGCCCGGGAGTAAGTCCCTTAATCACACACCCAATGTATCAGTGATATGAGTCGTCACGCTTAAGCGCCGACTGGCCGACTACGAGGGCATGGCGGATGACGTCAACCCATTCGAGAGCCTGCAGGAGCAGATCGACGACGCCGCGGAGCACGTCGACGTCGGCGCCGACACTCTCGAGCGCCTGAAAAACCCGGAGCGCGTGCTGGAGACGAACCTGACGGTCGAACTCGACGACGGGTCCCTCGAGGTGTTCCGGGCATACCGGTCGCAGTTCAACGGCGACCGGGGACCGTACAAGGGCGGCATCCGGTACCACCCGGGCGTCACCCGCGACGAGGTGAAGGCGCTGTCGGGGTGGATGGTATACAAGTGCGCCGTCGTGGACATCCCCTACGGCGGCGGGAAGGGCGGCATCGTTATCAACCCCATCGAGTACTCCGACGGGGAACTCGAGCGCATCACCCGCTCGTTTGCCACGGAACTCCGGCCGTTCATCGGCGAGGACCGGGACATCCCCGCGCCCGACGTCAACACCGGCCAGCGGGAGATGAACTGGATCAAGGACACCTACGAGACGCTGGAGGGGACGACCGAACCGGGCGTCGTCACGGGCAAGGCCATCGACTCCGGGGGGTCCCGCGGCCGCGTCGAGGCAACGGGCCGGTCGACGATGCTCACCGCCCGCGAGGCGTTCGACTACCTCGGGATGGACATGACGGGCGCCAGCGTTGCCGTCCAAGGGTACGGCAACGCCGGCAGCGTCGCGGCGAAACTGCTGGAGTCCGAACTGGGCGCCGACGTCGTCGCCGTCTCGGACTCCTCGGGGGCGGTGTACGACCCGACCGGACTCGACGCCCACGCCGTCAAGCGGTTCAAGAACGAGACCGGTTCGGTGACGGGCTACGAGGGTGCGAGCCAGGAGCTGACCAACGAGGAACTGCTGACGCTGGACGTCGACCTGCTGGTGCCGGCGGCGCTGGAGAACGCCATCGACGCCGAACTGGCACGAGACGTGGGCGCCGACATCGTCGTCGAGGCGGCCAACGGTCCGCTGACGCCGGACGCTGACGACGTCCTCACCGAGACCGACGTCCACGTCTTCCCCGACATCCTCGCCAACGCCGGGGGCGTCACCGTCTCGTACTTCGAGTGGGTCCAGAACCGTCAGCGGTTCTACTGGACTGAAGAGCGCGTCAACGAAGAACTGGAGCGTCACATCGTCGAGGCGTTCGAGGGCCTCATCGACGCCTACGAGGCACACGACCTGCCGAACTTCCGGACAGCCGCCTACGTCGTCGCCATCCAGCGCGTCCTCGACGCCTACGAGGAGAGCGGCACCTGGCCTTGAGGGTCGCGGGTTTCCGTCGCGTATTGAGCGCGAACACGGCCGCTCCGGTTTTACCTGTGAGTCAGCGACACGCGCACGAGCATCCTGAGCCGGGGTGGCGAGGACCCCCACGACGCTCCGGCGGTCGACGTCAACTCCGTCATCAATCTCCGACCAGACCGCAACGTGGTCGTCCGGGTCGTGCCGCGGGACGCCCGAGGCGGCGCCCTCGCGCTTCGAAACTGCAAAGACGCCCTCCGTCGCAGGGCTGTGCATGAAAGCGACCGCAAAGGCCCATCCGATTCAGGGGCTGGTCAAGTACCACGGAATGCACGACGAGGAGTTGCGCCTTCCGTACCACGATTCCATCTCCGTCTGTACCGCGCCGAGTCACACGAGGACCACCGTCGAGTTCGACCCCGAGCGCGAGGCCGACCGCTACGTCGTCGACGGCGCGGTCGTCGAGGGCCGCGGCGCCGAGCGGGTCCGGTCGGTCATCGACCGCGTCCGCGAGCTAGCCGGCCTCGAGGCCCGCGTCCGCTTCGAATCGGTCAACGACTTCCCGACCAACATCGGGTTCGGCTCCTCGGCGTCGGGCTTTGCGGCCGCCGCCGTCGCGCTGTGTGCGGCCGCCGACCTCGATTTCTCGCATCCGGAGATGTCGGCAATCGCCCGCCGCGGGTCGGCATCGGCGGCCCGGGCCGTCACCGGCGCCTTCTCGCATCTCCACGCCGGCAATGACGACGCCGACTGCCGCTCCGAACGGCTGGAGTCCGACCTCGAGGAGGACCTCCGCATCGTCGGCGCCGAGGTGCCCGCGTTCAAGCACACCGCCGAGGCCCACCGCGAGGCCGCCGACAGCCACATGTTCGGGGCGCGGATGGCCCACATCCACGAGCAGATACGGACGGTGCGGCACTCGCTACGGAACGCCGACTTCGAGACGACCTTCGAGACCGCCGAACACGACTCGCTGTCGCTGGCGGCGACGACGATGACTGGTCCGGCCGGGTGGGTCTACTGGCAACCGGAGACGCTCGAGACCTTCGAGGCCGTCCGCGACCTCCGGGAGGAGGGCGTTCCGGTCTACTTCTCGACGGACACCGGCGCCTCGGTGTATGTGAACACGACCGCCGAGCACGTCGACCGCGTCGAGAGCGCCGTCGCCGAGTTGGGGGTCGACACCCACGTCTGGGAGGTCGGCGGCCCCGCGCAGGTGCTCGAAGAGAGCGAGGCGCTATTCTGACCGCGGGCGCGCAGCGGGGGCTTTTAGCCTCCCGTGCTCGAACTCCGGGTTGCCGACGGCAACGCTCTCGGACGGCCCGGCGACTACATCCGCGAGAACTGCCGCGGGATGTTCACCGACCTGGTGTTCGCGGTGGCCTTGGGTGACGCTCATGAACGTCGTCTTCCGGCTCGTCGACGGCCCGACTTGGGCGTACTACCTGTTCATGCTTGCCGGCGTCCCCGCGTACTACGGGTTCATCGCCTCCCTGGGGATGGCCAAGGAATCTCGGAAGGAGTGAGACGGTGGACGGAGGCAAGACGGGCGGCTGACGGCGGCGATACACATACGTGTCGGCGGCCGTACTCAAAGCCGTGAGCGACTACTACGTCGGGGGCGTTGCTCGCGGCGGCGTCTGGCTGGCGGTGGCCTACGACGAGTCGGGGTACGACCACGCGGCCGTCCTCGAGGGTGTGGGGGAACTGTGGACCCGCTACGAGGAGACGGCGGCGGCCGTCGCCATCGACGTACCCATTGGTCTGGAGACCGATTCGGCACCGCGGCCCAATGAGGCGGCGGCCGCGGAGTACCTCGGCGAGCGGCAGCGCGCCATCGTCCCGGCGCCGGTCCGGGAGGCCGCCCGCAAGCAGCGCTACCCGACGGCCGCCCGGGTCCACGAGCGCAAGACCGGCGACGAACTCCCGCGGGCGGCCTTCGAGCGGGCCCGCCTCGTGACCGCCGTCGACGAGTTCCTGACCACCATCGACGAGGCACGGTCGGTGTTCGTCGAGGCCCACCCGGAGCTGTGCTACCGGGCGTTCGCGGGCGAGCCGCTCGCCGAGCGGGCCGAGGTCGCCGCCGGCTACGCCGAGCGGATGCGCGTGCTTGCGGAGTTCGACCGCGACGCGCCGCCGACCGTCCAGTCGGTCGCTGAGGCCACCGGGGGCCACGAGGTGCCCATTCCGGCGGTGCTTGACGCGGGGGCGTTGGCGCTGACGGTCCGGCCGGGGGCCGGCGAGCGCCGGTCGCTGCCGGCCGACCCGCCGACCGACGAGGAGGGCCTGCCGATGCGGTGCGCATACCGGAGCGAGGCGCCGCTGACCGCCGAGTGAGGTCCGGCGACTCAGAAGGTGTACTCGTCGCCGCCGTCGTCGTCGCGGGCCGCCGGGTCCGTCTGGTCGTCGGTCATCTGGGTGAACAGGTCCTCGCCCTCCGTCTCCTCGGCCTCCTCGGTCGGCGCGTACGCCGACACGCCCATCGTGAGGAGCTCTTCGACCGCTTGTTCGCGGTTCAGAAACTCCCCCTGCTCAATGAGGCGGTCGATCTCGCTGTCGATACGGTCCGGCAACGACACTTCCACGTCTGGCATACTCGGTTCTTCGTGTGCGGTGGCCTAAACCCTGTGCTCGGACCGCGGGGGCGACCGACGCGGCCTCGATGGGGCGGCCGGCGGCCCAAAAGCGATTTGTATTCCAGGGATGTGAGAAGGTAGCATGTCGCACCGAGGTCCGGGGGCCGCGCTCGCCTCATCGTTCGGCGACTAGTCAGTGTCGGCCCACAGGCGAGGCGCCGTCGCGGCGGCCATCGGCGCCGGCGTCGTCGCCCTCGTCGGACTCTGGGCCGTGCTCGGACCCTCCAGTGCGGCCGGACCGGCGGCACTGGGGACCGCCGGCGCGGTGTACGCCAGTGGCATCGAGCTGGCTTGCCGGCGCTTCGGCCACGCCGTCGACTGCGCGACCGGGAGCTTCTGCGAGTGCCGTCGCTGCGGGCGGCCGATGGAGAAGTGACGCCCCGACTCCCCGGGGTCCCGGCCGATGAACCGCTCCGGGGACGGCGTGTGCCGGACGACGCCGACCCCCGTCGCGGCAACGGGAGGCAACGATGATACGAGAGCGCGAACCCGGGTCGTCGCGGTCCGTGTGAGCCTGCGCGAGGAGAGCCGGGCTCGAATCACCGTCGGGGCGGCTCGCTCCGTCGGACCATCGGTCGCGCCAGGAGGCAGATGGTCCCGACACGACCGGTCGCTTATGCCCTCGAAGGCCGAACTCCCAGTATGAAGCGGACCGTTGCGGCACTCGGCCTTCCAACCCTCCTCGTCGCCACGACGCCCGCGGCGGCGCACGTCGATTACGTCACCGACGGCGACGGCGGCGGGTCGGCAGTGGCGCTCTTCCGGGGCGTGTTCACCTCGCCGGCCGACGTCGCCGTCCTCGGAGTCGGCACCGTCGTCGCCTGCCTGAGCGTCCTCGCGTTCCTCCGGTTTGGGTCGCTCCCGGACGTTCGGGCCGCCCGGCGGACGCTGGCCGCCTACGAACCGTATCTGCCGTGGATGCTCCGGCTGTCGGTCGGGTTGCCGCTCGTCGGCGCCGGGTTCGCGGGCTACCTCTTCTCGCCGTCGGTGCCCGTAGAGGCGCGCCTGCTACAGGTCGGCATCGGGTTCCTGTTGCTGTTCGGGCTGGCGACGCGGCTCGTCGCCGCCGTCGGCCTCGTCTACTGGCGAGCGAGTACGTCGCCGGCTTCCTGGCCATCGTTCTGGTCGGGTCGGGACAGCCGAGCGCCGACATGCTGCTGTACCGGCTCTCGGTCACCGAGGGGACGCTCGTGAGCCGGGTCCGCGGGGTCACCACCCCTGGCGACGTACTCGCGGCCGTCGGCGTCGGCCGGTCGGCGGCGCCGGTCATGCTGCGGGTCTTCCTGGGGGCGAACTTCCTCTATCTCGGGGTCACACAGAAGTGGCTCCAGCCCGCTCAGGCCGCGGTGGTCGTCGAGAAGTACAACCTCACCGCGCTGGTGCCAGTCTCGCCGGAGCTGTGGATATTCGGCGCCGGTCTCGTGGAGGCGGCCGTCGGCCTCGCGCTCCTCTCGGGGACGTTCACCCGGGGAGCCGCCACCGTCGGGTTCCTCGTCCTGACGACCACCCTGTTCGGGCTGCCGGACGACCCGGTGCTCGCACACGTCACCCTGTTCGGGCTCTCCTCGGCGGTGATGGTCACCGGCAGCGGACGGTACGCACTCGATTCGTCGGTGGTGCCCCGGCTCAGGCGACGGCTCGACGTGAGGGGCGCCGAGGCAGTCGACTGACCGCCACGGTAGTCCGGGAAACTGGACGGCCGCCGGAGGGCGCGGCCGGCGATGGCCTGGCTACTCCAGCTGGTGGTAGTCGAGTTCGTAGCCGGCGTCGACGGCGGCCTGCACCGCGTCACTCGGCTCGTCGACCGGCTCCGTCAACAGCTCTGTGCTACCGAGGGTGGCGCGCTCGACGGTGATGTTCCGCCGCCACTCGGGATCGGCGTCGGGGGCGTCGGTCCGGGCGTGGGCGCCGCGTGACTCCGTCCGGCGGCGCGCGGCGCGGAGAATCGTCTCCGCGGCGTCGAGTGCGAACCCGATGTTCATTGCAAATTCGAAGGAGCGGCTGGTCGGGTCGCCGACCTCGAGGTCCGAGGCGCGCTCGCGGACTCGGCCGAGCGCGTCGAGACCCGCAGACAGCGACGCCTCGTCGCGGAGGATGCCGGCGTGGGCCCCGAGCAGCCCCCGAAGGTCGTCGAGGACGGCCTCCGGGTCGTTCTCGCCGTTGCTGTCGGCGACGGCCCGCAGGTCCGTGAAGTGCTGGCGGGCGCGGTCGTGGAGAACGCGACCGTCGCCGCCGTCCTCGGGGAGGCGGTCGGCGACGGCCGCGCCGGTCGCCTGGCCGAACGCGATGGTCTCCGCCAGCGAGTTGCCGCCGAGACGGTTGGCGCCGTGGACGCCGGCCATCGTCTCGCCGATGGCGTACAGGCCGTTGATGTCCGTCTCGCCGTCGTCGTCGACGACGACGCCGCCCATCCCGTAGTGGGCGGTCGGCGCCACCTCGACCGGTTCCTCGGCCATGTCGACGCCCAGCTCGGCGAACCGCTCGTACATCCGGGGGAGTCGCTCCCGGATGAACGACCGGTCCCGGTGAGAGATGTCGAGATAGACGCCGCCGTTCTCGGTGCCGCGGCCCTCCCGAATCTCCTCGGCGATGGCCCTTGCAACGACGTCGCGGGCGTCCAGTTCCATCTGGTCCGGCGAGTACCGCTCCATGAACCGCTCTTTTTCAGCGTTGTACAATCGACCGCCCTCGCCGCGGACCGCCTCGGTGACGAGGCGGCCGTCCCACTCCTCGCCGTAGCGGTCGCCGACCATCCCGGTCGGGTGGAACTGGACGAACTCCATGTCGGTCAGCCGCGCGCCGGCCTGGTACGCCAGCGCCGGGCCGTCGCCGGTGTTCTCGTCGTCCCGGGAGGAGTGGCGGTCGTAGAGGCTGGTGTACCCGCCGGCGGCCAGCACGACGGCGTCGGCGTCGAAGACGACGAACTCGCCGGTGTCCATGTCGTAGCCCGCGGCGCCGTGGACCCGTCCGCGGTCGGCGACGAGGCGCGTCACGAACACGTTCTCGCGGTGGGGGACCGAGAGCTCGCGGGCGCGCTCGACGAGCGTCTCCAGCAGCGACTCGCCGGTGTGGTCGCCGGCGAAGGCGGTCCGGCGGAACGACTGCGCGCCGAAGTACCGCTGGTCGATGTCGCCGTCGTCGGTCCGGGAGAACGCCATGCCCCATTCGTCGAGTTCCCGGAGGAGACCCGGCATCCGCTGGGTGACCGTCTCGACCTTCGTCGGGTCGTTGAGGAAGTGGCCCTCCTCGAGGGTGTCGGCGGCGTGGACCGTCCAGTCGTCCTCGGGGTCGTGGGTGCCGAGGGCGCCGTTGATGCCGCCGCGCGCCCAGGTCGTGTGGGCGTCGCCGTGGCTCCGCTTGCCGACGACGAGAACGTCGTCGGGGTCGACCCCGCGCTCGACGAGTTCGATGGCGGTCCTGGCGCCCGCCGCCCCGGCCCCGATGACCAGCACACCGAGGTCGACGGTCTCGTAGCCGTCCACCGGGTGCCTCTCGCCGTCGTCGAATCGGTCAGAGCTCATAGTTATTAGTACGTGCCGGAGCAACTTAACCGGACGGCCGCGATGAGTCGTCGCTTCAGGGCCTGATTTGCCGGTTTAATCTTTTTGGAAGCGAAGACGACTGTTTATAAATATATCGCCTCACGCCCGATGGGCGGCGGCGTCGCTCCATCTGTCTCCGGCAATCCACTCGGCGAGGCAGTTACGCCGCGAAACGAGCGAGCGTTTGCCGCGAAGGTATATACGATTGCGGGATGTAGCGTAGCGAAATGAGCGGTATAGGCGTCCTCTGTGTGGACCCGGACCAGGCGGCCAGGGCGGACCTCGCGAGGACGCTTCGGACGGACCTCGGAGAGCTTGACCCAACCGTCGAGGGATGCTCGTCGGCCGAGGAAGCGGAGCGTATCGTTGACGACGGCGACATCGACTGCCTGGTGACCGAGTACGACCTGCCGGACGGCACCGGTCTCGAACTCGCAGAGCGGTTCCGGGGGAAGGTCCCGGACGCCAGCGTTGTCCTCTTTACGGACCGGTCCTACGAGGAGATGGACACTGACGGCGCCGCCGTCGTCGAGTACGCCGACAAGAACGCCGACGCCGCCTCGACGCGGGTCACGACTCTGATACGGATGACCGTCTCGAATCGGAGCCAGGTCTCGTACCCGCTGCCGGACACGGAGGACGAGCGACTCGCCGCGCTGGAGTCTTACGACTTCAACACTGAGGAACTCGAGCGCTCCTTCGACCGGATCACCGACCTGGCGACGCGGCACTTCGACGTCGAACTCGCGTCGCTCAACCTCATCGAGAGGAGCCAACAGCGGATGTTGGCATGCCAGGGGATGGGCACCGACTCGATGTCGACGTCCCGGGACGCGTCAATCTGCACGTTCACTATCGTCTCCGAGGACCGCGTGATGACCGTCGAGGACGTCCACGATGACCCCCGGTTCGAGGGCCGCCGCGAGCAGTTCGATGAGTTCGGCATCCGGTCGTACATGGGCGCCCGCCTCGTGACGCCGACCGGCTACTCCATCGGCACGCTGTGTGTCTACGGGGCCGAATCGCAGCGGTTCTCGCCCGCAGAACAGGGGTACCTGCGGACGCTGTCGGAACTGGCCGTGGACCTGCTGGCGGCCCACGCCGACGACGGGCGGGCGGACGCCGAAGGGACCGGAGCAGATGCTGACGCCGGCGACGACGCCGAGGCCAACTCCATCGGGGGGCTGTTCGAATGAGCACTCCCGCCTTACCCATCGAGACCATCGGCCCCGGTACCACGCTCGTCGTCGGAAGTTCCGACCTCGACAGGGCCCAGACGCTCGGGACACTGCTACTCTCGATGGGGTGTAACCCGGACGACGGCGTGCTGTTCGTTGCGACGGACACCCCCGGCGACGACCTGCTCACCCAGTGTGCGGAGTTCGAACTCGACCCCGAGGAGACGGACCTCCAGCTGATAGACGGCACCGGCGACGCCGGGGGCGACCCGGACGCCGATGTCGACGTCGAACCGCTCCCCGAGGACGACCTGACGAGCATGGGCATTAAGTTCTCCGTCGTCCACGAGAACCTCTCCGAACAGGGCGCCCGCCGCGTGCTCGCCGGCGTCCAGACCCTCTCGTCGATTCTTGAGGCCCACGACCTCCGGAAGATCGTCCGGTTCCTGAACACCGTCTCGAGCCGCATCGAGAACGGCGGCGGGCTGATGGTATTCGTCATCGACGCCACCGCCCACGAGCGGGAGACGCTGGAGACCATCTCGCAGGTCTGTGACGGCTACATCGAGGTCCGCGGGGCCGACGACGACGAGAACGAGATACGGATTCACGGCCTGCCGGACCAGCCCGAAGGGTGGCTCACGGTGCCGGCGCCCCTGCTGCCCCGGCGTGCGTCCGACGACGGCAACTGACAGGAAAAATGGCGCCGCAGGCACTCATTCGACTGTCGAACGACGCCCGCAGTTCCACGGGCGAACGCTTTTGCGACAGCAGACAGTAGTGAGGCGTATGGCGGAGCGGGAACCGCGCCGTGTCGCCCGCAAACTAATGGACGAACCTCACGTCGCGGGACGACGCGTTAGCGTCCGGCAGGTGTACGCCCTCGTCGAGGACCGTGGCGTCGGTCCCGAAGCAGTCGCGGACCGATACGACCTGGACGTCGCAGACGTCTATCATGCGCTCGCGTACTACCACGACCACCCCCGGGAGATGGGCGACGTCGAGGCCGAGCGTGAAACGGCGTTCGAGGAGTTCCGTGAATCCATAGAACGACCCGACGGCGTCGAACCGGATACGGCCTGAGATGGCCGAGTGGCAGTTCCTTCTCGATGAGAATATCGACCCGAAGGTAGCTACGTACCTCGACAAGGAGGGGTTGTACGCCGAACACGTTCGGGACGCTCTCGGAGAGGGCGTGGACGACGAAGACGACGTGCTGCCGTACGCTCGTGAACACGATCTCGTCGTCGTCACGAGTGACGTGAAGGACTTCGGAAATCTTCCGAGCGATTCTCACACCGGTGTTGTTCTTCTCTACGACGATACGATGCCAGCCTACCGCGTCGCGTCCGCGCTCATCACTCTGGTCGATACGTATCCGAGTCGTAACGCCTTCGCCGGTCGTGAGGAACTCGACGCATGGGACTGAAGCGAGTCGCAGTCCACGATTGGCGACTAATCTCCTGAATGCCGACCGGCTTGGATAGGGGCGAACCACCAGACGGCACCCTACCCGGACGGAATCGTTCGACTATCGAACAAGATAAAGTTCGGTAGCCAGCGTCGCTCTATCAGTGACCCGACACCGTCTGTCGGATGTCGGTCGTTCGGGAATCGGATTGGCGTTGCAGGCGCTTGTTCGACTGACGAACGAATCGGCCTTTGAGCTGTGAGGCGGCCGAAATCGAGTATCTGAAAACAGACGCTTCCCGACATCATTCATCGATCCGATCAATGCCAACACCTACACTGTCCGGCTTCGACGTGGAACTAAATGGCCGACTCGGTGTGGTATCCGTCCGTCGAGGATATTGTCGCTATCCACGACGACATCATTTCTGAGTATCCTGACACCCCCTCTGGTACTCAGGATCAAGGTGATATCGAGTTTGCGCTGGACTACATTGAGAAAGGGACCTTCAGTTCAGCACCGGAGACGATCCAAAAAAGGCGTTTCATCTCCTCCGGCTCCTCGTCGCCAACCATCCCTTCGTCGATGCAAACAAGCGTACCGCTCTCAACGCCGCGGTCGTCTTCTACGTTCTCAACGGCTATCGGTTCGAATACGATGACGAAATCAGGTCACTCCTGAAACAGTTCGGAACCGACGAGGCGAGCGTCGATACGGAGGGAGTATCTTCGAACTCATACCGAAGTACTTGACCTGGCCGAAGAGATCGAGGAGTGGCGGGAGGACCTGATTCAGTATGGGGTCGAACGGTTGACCGACGATTCGTCGGACCCGAACGATTAACCACATTCGAACCGTCCGCTCGAACATGGCGACCGAAGAAGGGACGGAGCCCACCTCTCCGATTGACGAAGTGATGGATGACATCCGACGGGAGCTGGTTCAGCGGGTTGCGGCAGCAGACTGGGACGCGAATCGGGACGTTTACGACGCCCTCGAAGACGAGTAACTCGCTGATTTCTCACTGTGGATTGGTTTTCTCCCGCCCGACTCGTTCAGCTGTACGCGAACTCCGGTGACGAACTCCATTCCGTTCGATTATCGAACGAAAGCACGATCTTATCGTTAGCGCTCAAAGTACATAAAAGCGCGGCTGGCAACGGTTCATCCCGCTGCCGTCTTGCAAATTTTAACCGTTCAAAATCGATGGGCGCTGCAGGATTTGAACCCGCGGCAGCTTGGTCCGAAGCCAAGTACTCTGTCCAGACTGAGCTAAGCGCCCCCGGCCGCACGTAGCCGGACGGCGCTTTTAACGCTGTCCATTCGGCGAAGGTTCCGGAGGCTTCAAGCGCCGGGCGCAAGAGCCGGAAACATGGAGCGGGCTCGCGGGTGCCTTGAGCTGACCCGGCCGGGCAATACCGTCGCCGCGGGCGGACTAACGTTCGTCGGCGCGTTCGTCGCCGGGGGGCTATCGGCGCCGGCGCCGACGGCCATCGCCGCCGTCGCAACGGTGCTCGCGACGGGCGGCGGCAACGCCATCAACGATTACTTCGACCGCGAAATCGACGCCATCAATCGGCCCGACCGGCCCATTCCCCGCGGTGCGGTGTCGCCGCGCGGCGCGCTCCTGTTCAGCATCCTGCTGTTCGTCGTCGCCGTCGGCCTGACGCTGCTGTTGCCGCTCCTGGCTATCGCCATCGCCCTGATTAATCTCGTTTCCCTGGTCGCGTACACGGAACTGTTCAAGGGCCTGCCGGGCGTCGGGAACGCGCTGGTGGCGTACCTCACCGGCAGCACGTTCCTCTACGGCGGGGCCGCCGTCGGAGGGAACCTCTCGCCCGTCATCGTGCTGTTCGCCCTCGCGGCGAGCGCGACGATGGCCCGCGAGATTGTCAAGGATGTCGAGGACATCGCCGGCGACCGCGAGGAGGGCCTCCGGACGCTACCCATCGTCCTCGGCCGGAAACGGGCGCTCGCCGTCGCGGCGGGGTTCGTCGTCGCCGCCGTCGTCGCGAGTCCGGCACCATACCTGCTCGGCACGTTCGGCCTCCCGTACCTGGTCGTTCTGGCGCCGGCGCTCGCGGTCATGCTCGGCGCGACCTACCGGTCCTTCGGGTCGCCGGCCGTCAGCCAGCGCTGGCTGAAGATCTCGATGTTCGCCGCGGCGGTGGCGTTCGTTGTCGGCCGCGCGGCGGTCGTCCTGTAGCCGACCCGCGGGAGGCTTTTTATGCGCCGCGTTGTAGTTCGGGTATGCCAGTCGAGAGCAACGACGAACTCCGGTCGATACTCGAACTCGACACCATCGCCGTCGTCGGCTGTTCGACGACGTCGGGCAAGGCCGCCCACGACATCCCACAGTTCATGCACGAGCGAGGGTACGACGTGCTCCCGGTCAACCCCTACGCCGACGAGGTGCTCGGGCGAGAGGCCTACGACTCGCTTTCCGACGTCGAGGAATCGGTCGACATCGTCGACGTGTTCCGACCCAGTGACGAGGTGGCCGGGGTCGTCAATGAGGCACTCAACCGCGAGGACGTCGCGGTGGTCTGGACCCAACAGGGCATCCGCGACCCCGAGGCCGGAGCGCGCGTCGAGGATGCGGGCAAAAAGTACGTCGAGGACCGCTGTCTGAAGGTGGAGTACCAGCGGTTGATGTAGTCAGGCTCCCTCGTCGCCGGATTCGGCCTCGGAAACCGCGTTGCCGTTCTCGTCAGCGCCGGCGGCGTCGCTTTCGTCGGCCGCCTCGTCCGGTTCGGCCTCCTCGATTGCGACTTCCGTGACGAGTTCGTCGACGTCAACGCCCTCCCGTTCGGCGAGCGCCTCGAGGATGGCGCTCTGGTGGTCGACCTTGTTCTCGAGCGCCTCGACCTTCCGGTCGGTCTCCTGAACGGTCTCGCTCACCTCCATCATCTGTTCGCGGAGTTCCATGACGCGCTGGTAGAGTTCCTCGGCGGTGTCGAGGATTTTCTGCACCTTGTCGGTGACCCCTCCGAGTGGCATACCGCCGGCTTCGGGACCGGGGGTCGTGTGCCTTGCGGTCGGTGACGGGCCGAACCCGCCCCCGTTAAGTCCTCGCCGTCCGGAGTCCCGACCATGGACGGCAGACGGCTCGCGCCGACCGTCGGCATCGTCGCCTCGCTGCTCGTGGTGGTCCTGCTCGCCGTCCCATACGGGGTCGTGGACGGCAAGGCCGTCGCCAACTACTACGGGGCGGGCGTCCTCTCGCCATGGGTCGGCGGACTACTGGCGCTTGTGGCGGTCGTCGTCTTCGCCGCCGGCCGCGAGGACCGGACCGACCCCGAGACGGCCGCCGGGTTCGGGCTCGGCCTCGGGGTGGCGACCGTCGCCGTTTTCGCGCTGTGGGCGGTGACGGTGCCCGCGGAGGTGCCCCTGCAGTTGACCACCGACGAACCGCTCGTCGGTCCGCTCACCACCGGGACCATTGTCGAGTACCACCGCTGGGTCCTGGCGGCCGCGTCGTCTCTGCTCCCGGCCGCGGGCGCCTGGTACGCGAAGGCGCTCCGGCTATACTAACCGAGCTTTTTACACGGCGAGCCTGCGGCTCGCCGAGGGCGAGCGCCTGCCAAAATCTACGCGAATCGCCGAAGGTGATTCGCTGGATGACGAGAGGCGTCGACGGCGCCTCTCGAACCACTTCGATGGAAGATAGCTCCCTCCTCCAGCCGCCTCGCGCCTCCGGCGCTCGGCGTTAGTCGTTGGTCGCTACCGGACGCGAGCGAAGCGA
>PXSE01000018.1:0-4266 GCA_003022905.1 Halobacteriales archaeon QS_9_68_42 | reverse complement strand
AGGGAGGCCCGCAGTGTCTTTTTCATCGAAGTTTTTGCCGGGTAGCCGCCGCTGGCGGCTACCCGTGCAAAAAGTTCGGTATGAATGGACGGACGCCGGGGGTTGCCTGGCCGTTCCAGTGCGGGGAGTCCCGCGTGCCTCCTCCACCCCGCGACCCTACGGGCGACAGCTGTCCGCGGGCCCGCTGCTCACTTCCGTGCCTGACGGATTACCCGCGGTTAACTCCGACCGGGCGTCCCTGCAGACGCCGGGACGGAGACCGCTGCCCTCGCAGGACGAGGCTTCGACGTTGGCTTGCGGGGCCCGTACTGGTCGGGCCAGACGAACCCCGGATTCGGTCCCCGCTGAAGACCATAGCGCGGGTGGCGAGCGGGGCCTAACCGCCCGACCTAGTCCACTGTATTATAGACGACTCCCACTTATGGGCTTTTCGTCTCGACCCCCGGCGTCACTCCTCGGCGGGGGCCTCAGTGCCATCGGCCGTCGCCACGGGTCCGTCGGCGAACTCGATGCCGCCGGTGAGCGTGCGGTGCGGGTAGGGGATGTCGATGTCCTCCTCGTCGAAGCGCTCCTTGACGGCGGTGACGTACTCGCCGCGGGTCGTCACGAAGTCGGCCCGCGAGGGGTCGGCGATCCAGAAGCGGGACTGGAGGCCGACCGAGGAGCCGCCGAGTTCGGTCAGACGGACGGAGGGCGCCGGATCGTCCATGATTCCGTTGTGGGCCTCGGCCTCCTCGAGGATGATGTCGGTCGCCCGCTCGATGTCGTCGTCGTAACTGATGCCGAACACGAACTTCACACGGAGCTTGTCGGCCTCGACCGGGTTGGTCAGGACGTCGCCGGTCAGCTGGGCGTTCGGGACAGTCAGAAGCTCGTTGTCGAACGACCGCACGCGAGTGACCCGGAGGCTGATGTCCTCGACGACGCCCTCGCCGTTGTCCCACTTGATCCAGTCGCCGATGCGGAACGGCTTCTCGGCGAAGATGAAGACGCCGGCGACGAAGTTCTGCAGGACGACCTGCAACGCGAAGCCGATGGCCAGCGTCGCCGCCGCGGCGACGGTGGCCAGCGAGGTCAGGAGGCTCCCGCGGCCGGCCGCCCCGAAGGCGACCGCCAGCGCCACGAACAGCACGGCGATGAACGCGATCTTCTGGAGCGGGTTTCTGGCGTGGCGGTCCAGTCCCCGCCGGTCCATCGCGCGGTCCGCGAGCGGAAGTACTGCAATCTTTCCGACGATGTACAGGACGACGAACGCGACGATGCCCTGTGCGGCGTAGCCGATAGGGTCGGCGAAGGCCGGCGACAGGCCGAAGAACTCCACGAGGAACTTGCCGACGAAACTCGAGGCATCTGCGGGGTCGGCCTGCTTGAGCGTCACCGGTGGAACACCGCCGTGTGCCCGCGCGTCTCGACGACCTCGGCGCTGACTCGGTCGGCGAGGTCGTCCGCCAGCTCCTCGGTCGCGGTGCCGCCGCGGGCGGCCCGCAGAAACTTCGCCTTCACGAGTTCGCGGTCGTCGAGCTGGTCCGACAGTTCCCCGGTGACCGCCTTGATGCCTGCCTTCCCGACCCACACCGTTACATCGACGTCGTGCGCTCGCTCGCGGAGCGTCCGGTCTGCCATACGGCCGGGTTCGAGAGCCGAGTTTAAAAGAGTGCCACAACGCCCCGGTCAGTAGGGGTACCGCTCCTGGTGGCCGCAGTCGCAGGTGACGACGACGTGGCCGTCGCGGGTCCGGACCCGGGTGTTCCGACCTGGAACGAGGTACGCGTCGCAGGCGTCGCAGGTGAACCGCTTGAACCGCCGGGACAGCGGCAGGCGGTTCCGCTCTGCGACCCGGCGGGCCCGGCGGACGTACCGCCTCGCGAGGTCGGCGTCGCCCTCGCGGGCCGCCTCCCGGGCGAGTTCGTGAAGCCGCTCAATGCGCTCTGTGGCGACGTTCACGGCCGCGGATTCTCGGCGGCGGCGTTTAGACGTTCCGTAATCCGGTCCTCGGCGCGATGGGCCGGCCGCCAGGGACAGCCCGGAACTGAATCGGCTCTTCGAGCCGAGTAGAAACCGTTTTGTGCGCGAGGCGACCAGTCACGATCGGGAACCGCACGACCGCAAATCTGACTCGCCGGCCGATTGGTCGGCTCGGGATTGCGGTAGTGCTGGCGTTACGCCAACGGAACCATGGCACGAATGCACTCACGCCGTCGCGGGTCGTCCGGTTCGGACCGCCCCACGGCAGACGAGCCGCCGGAGTGGAGCGACGTAGACGCAGAGGCCATTGAGGAGCGCGTGGTCGAACTGGCCGAGGAGGGCCACGACCCCAGCCAGATCGGACTCAAACTACGCGACGAGGGCGTCCAGGGCACGCCGATCCCGGACGTCAAACTCGCCACGGGCAGGAAGGTCACCGGGATTCTCGAGGCCCACGACGCCGCGCCCGACCTCCCGGAGGACCTCCGGAACCTGATGGAGCGGGCCGTTCGCCTCCGGGACCACATGGACGAGAACCCGGGCGACGCCCAGAACAAGCGCGCCCTGCAGAACACCGAGTCGAAGATCCGCCGCCTCGTCGACTACTGAGGGACTGACCGATGTCCGCCGCCGGCCGCCCGAACGAGGACGCCCCCGGCCGCACAGCCGCGGCCATCCGCGAGGCCGGGTTCGTCCGCCTCGTCGGGACCGCCGACGGGGACGCCCTGGCGGCGACGGGCCTGCTCGCGCGCGCCCTCGAAGCGACCGGGACGCCCTACCAGGCCAGCCTCGCGACCGTCCCGGACCCGCCGTCGGCCGACGCCGACTGTACGGTCGCCGTCGGCCACTCTCTCGACTACGACGCCGCCGTCGAGGGGACGCCCCTTGCACTGGCGGCCGCCGCCGTCGCCCGCGAACTGGACGACGACGCCCTCGACCCGAGCCTCGCGCTCGCCGGCGCGACGTGTGCAGGCGCCGAACCGTCCGGCCGACTGCTGGAGGCCGCCGGTCTCGAGCGCCGCCCCGGCGTCGCGCTTCCGACCGAGGACCGGATCGACGGCCTTGCGGGGTCGACGCTCGTCCACGCCGATTTCTCCGGCGACGAGGAAGCCGCCGAGGCCGCCCTCGCCGGGCTCGACGACGAGGAGGGCCGACGGTTGGCCTCGCTCGTCGCGCTGTCAGTCGTCGAGGACGCCGTCCCGCGGGCCGCCGAAGCCGTCGAGCGAGCGCTGCGTCCCTACGAGTGCGACCGCTTCGAGACGCTCGGCGGCTACGCCGGCGTGCTGACCGCGGTCGCGCGAGAGCGCCCCGGCGTCGGCGTCGCGCTGGCGCTGGGCCGCGACGTCGAGGCGACGGCCCTCGAGACGTGGCGCAACCACGGCCAGCGCGCCCACGCGGCGCTGCGGTCGGCCGACACCGGCCGCTACGACGGCCTCTACGCGGCACGCGTCGACGACGACGCGCCGCTGGGCACCGTGGCGCGGCTCTGCTTCGAGTACCGCTCGCCGGAACCGCTCGCGCTGGCCGTCACGGACGGCCGCGCGGCGGTCTTCGCCGAGGCCGGCGTCGACGTCGGGGGGCCGCTCCGGGCGGCCGCGACGGCGCTGGACGGGCGGGCGACGGCCCGCGACGGCCGCGGCGCCGCGACGTTCGACGGCACCGCCGACGAGTACCTCGTCGCGTTCAGGGAGGCACAATGAAGCGGACGGCGACGGTCCGGACGGCTCACGATGACACCGAGGTCGTCGCCGCGGCGCTCCGGCCGGACAACACGGCGGAGATGTCGACCCGCGTCGACGGCGACGCGGTCGTGACGGAAATCGAGCGCGGCTCGACCGGCGGACTCCGGACGACCACGGACGACTACCTCGCGAACCTCACAGTCGCACAGCGAACGACCGACACCACGACACAATCATGAGCGAACGTTCAGTATCCAAGCAGACCCAGGAGAAGCGATGGTACACCGTGATGGCCCCCGAGACCTTCGACCGGGCCGAACTCGGTGAGACACCCGCGGACGAACCCGAGCAGGTCTACGACCGGACCGTCGAGACAACGCTCGGGGAACTCCAGGACGACCCCAGCGAGAACAACACGAAGCTGACCTTCCAGGTGAACGACGTCGGCAGCGACGCCGCCTACACGGAGTTCGTCCAGCACGAACTCACCCGCGACTACCTGCGGAGCCTCACCCGTCGCGGCACCTCGAAGGTCGACGCCTTCGTCACCCTGCTGACGACGGACGACTACCGCCTGCAGGTCCAGCCGGTCGCCTACACGACCAAGTCGGCCGACCGC
>PXSE01000017.1 GCA_003022905.1 Halobacteriales archaeon QS_9_68_42 | reverse complement strand
CCGTCCGGACGTACGGCAGGTGGACCGCGTTGGGCGTGCAGACGTAGACGGCGTCGTACCTGTCGGCGGCCGCCCCGTCGTGGAACGCCTCGTAGTCGACGCCCGCGGCGACGTCGGCCCCGTCGGCGACGGACTCGGCCTTCTCCGCGGAGCCGGAGACCAGCACCGTCGCTGTACAGAGGTCGGTGTCCTCGAGTGCCGGGAGCACTTCCTCGCGGACCCACCACCCCAGCCCGACGAGTGCGAACCGCACCGTTCCGTCCTCGGTCGATTGCCAGTCGCGCTCGGCGAACCGGTCGAGATACTGTTCGAGGGTCACTCCGGGAGGTTCGTGAGCGACGACGGTAAATACCGGGGACGGTCGAGGGGCCGGCCGCTCGTCGGTAGAGACGGCCGGGGTCGACCGCACGCGGAGCGAGGACCCCCCGTCGCCGGAGGCCGTCCGCTCGGCCGCGGCAGCGCGTCGCCCGTCAGGCCGGCTCGAAGACGACGAGCCGCTCGCCCTCGGTCCCATTGCGGCCGACCGAGATTTCGACCTGCTGACCGACGTTGACCCCGTCGTGGTCCACCCCGCGGAACTGGCCCGATGCGGACAGGGCCGAACGCCGCGACGGCGACGACGAAGGGGATATCGTCGGCGAACGACGGTCCGGCGGCGCCTGGACCCGGCCGAGAGCTTCGGGGCGGCGGTCTACGCCATCTACGTGAGTACGTCGCCCAGCAAGCCGAGACGACGCCTTCGTCGACCGGCCGGCGGTCTGGTACTGTCGACTGGGACCATCCGAAGTGCGTCCGTCCGGAGAAGGCCCGGGCTCGTAGTGATTACTGTAACTGTTTACCGGTGCGACCGCGCGCCTTCGTGCGGTCGGTGCTGAAATGACTCGGGGTGTCGTCGTCGGCGACCCCGACGAGGGCACCACGCACTCCTTCGACGTGGACGGACAGGACGCGAACCGGTTCATCGGCCGCTCCATCGGCGAGACCGTCGAGGGCGGCGCCGTCGGACTGTCGGGTTACGAACTTGAGGTAACGGGCGGGTCCGACACCGCCGGCCGGCCAATGCGCGAGGACGTCTCCGGGACGGGCACGGCCGCCGTTCTGCTGGAGGGCGGCGTCGGCTTCGACCCGACCGTCGACGGCGAGCGCAAGCGCGTCACCGTCCGCGGCGCCGAGATCTCCGACGAAACGCGACAGATAAACGCCAAGATCGTCACTCGCGGCGACGAGTCCGTCGAGGACCTGCTCGGCGGCGACGGGGACGAGTAACCGCTTCTCCTTCCGGTTCCCATGCCCAGCGTCTCCTCCGACGGCGTCGAGACGGTCCACGCGGAGATCGTCGAGAGCGGCGCCCTCGACCGGCCGAAACTCCATGTTCCCGACGGGACCGCCGCCGAGGGCATCGTCCGCGTCGAGGCCGACCGGACGACTTACTACGCCCCCGTTGAGGTCAGCCTCGACGGCGACCTCGAGGTGCGCGGCCTCTACGACAACCCCCGCATGGCGCGACAGCGGGACGGCGACAACCACCTCGCAGAGTGGGTCGAGGCGGCCGGCCTCGAACCCGGCCGGACTGCGCTCATTGACGTCATCGTTGAGGGCGAGCAGTACGGCCTCCGGGCGCCCGGCGGGGACGCCGTCTACCGGATCGCCGAGGCGCCGGACGACGACCTCGCCTCCATCGCGGAGGACATCGACGGATGAGCGCCGAGGCCCGATACGAGTCGTTTCTCGCCGGCGACCGGCCGGACGACGTGCTCGTGTACCTCCACGAGGGCGGGATCGGCTCCGTCGAGGACCTGCTCGAAATCGGCACCCGCGTCGAGGACGGCGTCGTCCTCGTGTTGCCCGGCACCGAGGGCAAGGCCGCCTTCCGGAGCGCGACCGGCCTCGACCCGATGGAGTTCGCCGGCGCCGCGATGGACACCGACGGCGAGATTGACGGCGACTGCACCGGCGGCGCCTGCCCCGCCGGCGACGGCGACGACCACTACGCGCGGTTCGTCTTCGCCTTTGCCGAGGAACGGAACGAGAGCGTCGGCGGCCGCTACGCCGAGGGCGACGTGATGCACGCCTACGCCGCCTGCGACTGCGGGACGACCTACTCCGAGAAGTGGATTATCGACGGGTAGGCGCACCGACGTGAACCGGTAGCACGCGCCCGCATCGCTCTTGTACTACCGGCGACAGTCCCCGCCATGGACGACTCGGGCGACGTCGGCCATGGGGCCGACATCGACGACTCAGCCGACATCGATGACGAGACAGTTGCCGGGATGGTCCGGGCCTGCCGGCCCGACTGGACCGTCGAGCCCCTCGAGCGCAGCGGGTACGGCACCGACCTCGTCTGCTTTCTGACCTGCGGGACGCCCGGAGGCCGCCGGGAGGCGGTGCTGAAGGCGACGACCGCAAACCTCGTCCCGCCGGAAGTCGCCCGCTCTGAGCCGCGGCTGCTCGAACTCGTTGGCCGCGAGACGTCGGTGCCGGTCCCCGACGTGTATGGCTCCGTCGACGCCCACGAGGAGTACCCGGCGCCGTTCTACCTGATGGAGCGAATCGAGGGGGAGAACTTCCAGGGCCGACCCGGAGCATTGCCGGCGGCGGCCCGCGACCGGATCGCCGCCGAGGCCGGCCGGAACCTCGCGGCGCTCCACGAGGTCGGCCGACTCCCGGCAGTCGGGGCCGTCGGCGTCCGCGACGGCGACCTCGCGGTGCTCGACACCGACGAGTACCCCCGCTACGACGACACCCGGACGTGGCTGCTGTCGAACTGCGAGGACGCGCTCGCGAGTCTCGAGGACGGCGGGTGGTTCCCGGAACTGGCCGACCGGCCGGACCGGTTCGCCGACCTCGTGCCGGCACTGGGCGACCACCTCCGGGAGGCGATTCCGGCGCTCCCGGACCCGGACCCGCCGACGTACTGCCACTGGGACAACCGCTACGGCAACCTGCTGGTCGACCCCGAGGGCGGCGAGACGCGGGCGGTGCTGGACTGGGCGAACCTCCGGGCCGCCGACCCGGCCTACAATCTCGCGAAAGCCGAGTCGCACCTCTTCGACCCGACGGCGGAGAACGGCGACAGGGTCGCGGCCCTCCGCCGGCAGTTCCGGACCGCCTACGAGAGCGCCCGCCCGGACTGGACGCTCGACGACGCCGCCCGCGAGCGCATCGAGACGTACCGCCTGACCTGCCGCATCGACGCGATGGCGTGTCTGCCGCTGTGGCTCGAGAACGCGACGCCAGCAGAGCGCGACGAGCGAGAGCGCCAGCACCGCGAGTTCGTCGCCGATTACCTGAAGTAAGTATTCCCCTCACGGCGGCCCGAGAGTGACAAGATGGCTGTGGGGTCACTCCCCGGAGTCGGACAGCTCCGAGTGGTCGACCTCATATATGATCACGGCGCCGCCCTCGAACGCGACGGAGAACGCCTCGCGGTCGAAGGAGCGCAACTCCGACCCGTAGCGCTCCTGCTCGTTCGGGCCGACGTACACGTAGGTCACGTCGTAGCGCTCGAGGTGGCGGGCGGCGTCGGCCCACTCGCCGGTGTAAATCGCGTCGACGCGGTTGACGCGCCGCTCGTAGGCCTTGGGACTGCGGTACTCCTCCTGGTGGTCCCAGCCGACGACGCTCGGGAGCCCCGAATACGTGGCGGCCGGACCCGTCCACCGGTAGGAGGCGCCGGGCGCCTCGACGATGGTGGGGTGGCCCGGCCGGTCCTTCAGCCACCGCAGGGCGTCGTACTCGTCGGCGTGGAACCGCTCTGCGGCCATCAGGCCATCCACCGAGGGGTCGTAGCGGTCCTCGGCAATCTCGGAGCCGACCTCCGTCGAGAACATCAGCACCGGGAACACCACGCTGGCGACGAGGGCCGCGACGACCAGGCAGACGACGACCCCCCACGCGGCCGCCGGGGGGCCGCCGGCGTCGGTCGTGGATCCGGAGTCGGAGTCGCCAGGTTGTCCGCCGTCGGTCTTCGGCCCGGGGTTCCCACCGCCGGACGCCGCTGGGCCGTCGGCGGCCGTCCCCTGCCGGGCGCCGACCCGGGTCGTAAGCCGCGCGTAGCCGCGGGTCAGCAGGACCGCGACCGCCGCGCCCGCGCCGGCCGCGCCGAGCGTCCACCCTTGGACGGCCACCTTCAGTGACGTGTTCCACCGCGGGTTGTCTATCTGCGGGATGCGGGCGTGGATCAGCTCGAAGGACAGGAGCAGGCCGGCGCCCGCCACCAGCAACACGACGGCGAAGCCGGCGCGGTCGGTCCGGACCAGTAGCCACCCGGCGACGACGAGCGGGCCCAGCACCGCCAGGACGGCGAAATCGAGGACGACGACCGTGGCCGCCACCGCCGCGAGAAGCGCCAGACCCCCGGCGGCGACCCACCGGTTCGCCATCCCGGAGGCAACCGGCCAGCCCTGCACCAGGACGTACAGCGCGAAGACGGTGACGAGGCCGGCGTAGATGACCAGGAACGGCCCGAGGGGACTCCGCGGCGGCAGGACGCCGACGCCGTTGTTCGTCGGAATCTGCCCGAAGACGAGGAACGGCGAGGCGACGGCGACGCCGATGGCGAGGACGGCACCCCCCGCGAGCGCGGCGAGGATAAGCCGCCACAGTTCCCGGAGGGCGAATCCGACCGGTTCGTCGGTGCTCGCCTCCGAGGGACGGAACCGCTCGGCCAGCGGCGCCGGGAGCAGGGTCGCCGGGTGGGCGTCGGCGGCGGCGACCGCGAGCACCGCCAGGCCGGCCGCCGTCGGAAGCGACCAGGTGTTCATAAACCCGAACAGACCGGCGACCGCACCCAACCCGCCGAAGACGATGACCCGGCGGCGCGTGCGTGCGGCGGCCGGCGTGGCGTAGTAGGCGAGCGCCAGCGCCCCGGCGAAGAGGACGTAGCCGTTGGCCAGCGTGTGGCCGTGGAGGTCTGCCTTCACGAAGGAGTACAGCGGAACCTCCTGAATCGTCCCCGGGACGACGTACCGGGTGTACCACCACCCCCAGTCGCCCGCACTCGAAAGGTCGGCGACGGTCTCCGGGAGGTCCCCGCCGTTGAACCGGTCGGCGACGAAGCCGAACGCCGCCGGTTCGACGCGGTCGGCGACGGCACCCGGCAGGTACGGCGTCGCAAGGCGGACGAACGGCGTCGTCGGGCCCGCCAGCGTCACGAAGAACGCGGTGACGGCGCCGCCCAGACGATAGGAGTGGCCCTGCCGGTGGACGACGGCGCCGCCGACGCCGTAGGCGACGACGAACAGCATCCCGTAGAACGTGGCGATGCCGAGATTGAACCCGTACCGGAGGGGCGTTCCGGTGAGCATCGAGAGGCTCGCAACCTGCAGCTGGGTCCCGTAGTAGTACTTCAGCTCGCGGCCGGCGAACCACATGTCCTCCGGCGGGAGGCTGTTGGCCCGCTCGATGGCGTTGACCAGTCCGAAGTGGAGGAACTGCTCGCCGCCGGCGGGCGTGATGCCCGGGTCGGCCGCCCGGAAGGCGACCATCAGGAGGAACCCGACGGCGAAGACGCCGTAACCCGCGGCAACCGACCGCCACTCCGGCGACGCGTCGGCCCGGGAGGCGAGCACGGCACCGGCGAGGACCGCGCCGACCCCGACGGCGAGCGTGTGGAGGCCGAAGGTGAGCTGCCCGACCCAGAACACGACGACGGTGAACGGGACGAGTGCCGCCGGGAGGGCGAACGCGGCGCCGTTCCGGGGGAGGGCGCGGAACAGCGGCGCCGCGATGGGCGCGCCGAGGGCCGTCAGCGCCGCGAGCGCGACGAGGTACGCCGCGAGGACGAACCACTCCATCACTGCCAAGGTACGACAGGTCTCGTAAGGGTTTTTTGACTCACAGATGGTGACAGCGGAACCCGCTCCCCGCCGCCGCGGGATACGTCGGTCGGGTCGCCCCCAGCACACGGCGGGTGTCGTGGCGTTCTCGTCGCCGGAGCGACGGCTGGCCTCGACAAAAGTTCACCAGCGGCCCGAAGGGCGGTTCGACACACCGCGGGGGGCGCGCGACCGCCTCAGGCGTCCGCGCGCTCGCCGTCCTCGGCCACGAGCGAGCGGAACGCGTCTAGAATGACCTGCTTCGTGACGGCGCCGCGGGTCGTCCAGTGGTGGGCGTAGTCCAGCATGTCGTCGTAGATGTCGGGCTTACAGCCCGCGGCCTTCGGGTGGCCGCCGCCGTTGACCCGGCCGGCGACCTCGTGGCAGCGCTCGAAGGCGTCGGTACCGCGGATGGAGGCCGACCCCGCGGGCTTGACGATGACGGAGGCGTCGGCGCCCTCGGTGCGCATCGCCTCGGCGACCTCGTTCTGGGAGCACCGGCCGTAGGTGACGCCGACGGTCCACTCGCCAATGGCCTCGTACTCGGCGCGGTCGACGGCCTGCTCGATGAGCGCCTCCTTCTCGACGCGCTGTTCCTCGAGGAACGCCTCGATGTCGGCCGGCAGGTCAGCTCCGTACTCCAGTACCGTCTCGATGTACTCCTCGGGGTCCGACCAGTGTGCGTAGTCCGCCAGGTCGTCGCTCCGGGGGTCCTCGCGCAGCCAGAGGTCGTGGTCGCGGGTGACCGCCGCCAGCTCGGCGTACCGCTCGTCGAACTCGTGGTCGAGCGTCCGAAGGGTCACGTCGGCGGTGCACTCCTCATCGGACTCGCCGACCACTAATTCGGCGTGCTCCCGGACCGTCGAGGCCAACTCGGCGTCCCACTGGTGGTGGTCGAACCACCGGACGCCGTCGGCCTGGCGGGCAACCGCCGGCAGGGGCTCGATGTCGCTCTCCGAATCGGGACAGAGGTCACAGACGTACACCTCTGGCCCCGATTCGCCGAACTCGAGGATGTACTCGAGGGCCTCGGCAATCTGGTGGGGGCTGGCGGGCAACAGTGCCGCCTCCCCGAAAGCGACCCGGAGCAGTGCGACGCAAGCGAGGCCGTCGGCGTCGGGGTCGGCGACGACGACCCGGTCGGCCCCGACCAGCGTCTCCCGGGCCTCGCGTTCGGCCTCGGCGTCGTCGATGGAGTCGGGAACGAAGAACCCCTCGCCCGGGAGCACCGAGCGCCGGGACAGGGGGACAGTGTCGTCGTCGATGAGCCGGTCGTCCATACTGCCGCGAGGGCGGCCGGGTCCAATAATCCCGCGCTTTGCGTTCCTCGGACGGACCGCCGTGGGTCGCTCCAGCCAGCCGATAGCGGGTCGTCGGGGGTCCGTATCAGTTCAGTTGCCGGACCGTCAGCACCGGCACCGGACACGTCCGGACGACCCGCTCGGCGACGCTTCCGAGCAGGAAGGAGTGCTCGCCGTGGCGCCCCCGGGTCCCCGTGGCGACGACATCGGCGTCCACCTCCTCGGCGTGGCCGATTATCCGCTCGGTGGGCCGGCCAACCCGGACGGCCGTCTCGAGGTCGACGGGGTCCGAACGCTCCCGGTTGGCCGCCGCCATCGCCTCCAGGGTCTCGGTGCTCTGCTCGTCGAGGGCGTCCCGGACCTCGTCGTGGACGTCCTCCGGTAGCGACTCGACCTGCGTCTCGTCGAGGACGTACAGCGCGTGGACGGTGGCGTCGAACCGGGCCGCCAGGTCGAGTGCGCAGTCGGCGGCCCGGGAGACGCTCTCGGAGCCGTCGGTCGCAACGACCACCGTGTTGAACATACCGATACTCGGCCCCGGTTCGATATAAAGCTACGCGGGCAGGGTTTTTGACCGACCCCTTCGACTCGGGGGTATGGAGGTCGAAACCGTGCTGGTGCCGGTCGACGGCTCCGAGGAGGCCATGGAGGCCGTCGAGTACGCCGTCGCCATCGCCGAGCGGTACGACGCCGTCGTCCACACGCTGTACGTCCTCGGGGAGGACGCCGCCGCGGCGATACAGGAGGACGACGTCGAGGCCGCCGCAATCGCCAGGCGGAGCGAGCAGGTGATGGCCAGCGTCCGCGCTCTCGCCGAGGACGTCCCCGTCGACCACTCCTCGGCGTACGGCTTCTCGCGGACCCGTCTCGCTCAGCACCCCGGGAGCGTCATTCTCGACGTCGCGGAATCGCTCGACTCGGACTTCGTGGTCGTGCCCCGGGAGCCCGTCACCGGCAGCCCCGAGGCGGTCATCGAGAAAGCCGCCGAGTACGTGCTGGCCCATGCCTCACAGCCGGTCCTGTCGGTTTAGCCGTCCGGACTGCTCAGCGTCGCGGCCATCTCGAGTTCGAAGCGGTCGGGGCCGCTGGCCTCGAAGCCCACCGTCCGGTAGAGCGCGATGGCCGGCGCGTTCCACCGCTCGACTGTTAGCCAGATATGTTCGACGCCCTCCCGTCGGCCGGCCCCGAGCAGCGTCTCAACGAGCGCCGTCCCGATGCCCGCCTCCTGGTACTCCCGGAGGACGAAGATGGCCAGTTCGTACTCCCCGTGGCGGTCCGGCACGAGCACCGCGTGGCCGACCGCCCGCCCGTTGTGGCGCGCCAGCACGTTGATGCAGTCCGTCTTGAGCAGGGACTCCAGCCACTCCCGGACCGCCGCCTCGTCGGTCGGCGGGATGCCTTGGGCGCGGTCCGCCGGGTCGAAAGCAAGGTACATCTCGACGAGTTCCCCGAACCCTCCGTCGTAGCGGCGGACCTCGATGTCTCGTCCCTCCTTGTCGATGACCGAGCGTGGCGGTGCCTCGTACGGCCCCGCAATCTCGGTCGGGTACTCTCGACTCATCGGATGAGCGTCACCGTCGTTCTGGCGTTCAACAGCACGAACTCGGCCATTGAGCCGAACTGGACTTTCCCGAGCGGGCTCGTCTGCCCGCCCCCGAGGACGATGCGGTCGTGTTCCTCCCGTTCTGCGAGTTCGAGCAACCGACTGCCGGGGTGTCCCGAGAGCGTCCGTATCTCGGCGTCCAGCCCCGCCTCCGCGAGCGCCGCCTCCACCCGGGGCCGTATTTCCTCGGTGGTCGGCTCCGAGTCGGGGGTCTCGACGATGGCGACGGTCAGGCTGTCGCCAGCCTCCGCCGTGCGCGCCACGCTCTCTTCCAGCGCGCGGAACGAGTCCTCGCTGCCGCCTATCCCCAGAAGAACGTTCATGAGCGAAAACAGGACCGCCGAGGGCAAAAGCCCCTCGTATACTCGGCGGCTGTCGCCCTGCTCCCCGTTCGCTCATCGCGTTGTCCTCACTTCAGTCTCCGCACGCGGCTCACGGCTCCCTGCGGTCACCGTTCGCACATCCGGAGGCCTCCCTGCCGGTCGGCCTCCCGGCTCGCGAGTCACTACGTTCCTCGCTTGCTATTCGAGACCCCTCGCTTCGCTCGGCGTCTCGCTACTCGCGGGTCGCTCCGCTCCCCGCTCGCTCATTGCGTTGCCCGACCAACGGGAGGGCCACGCGTGCGCCGTCCGTCAGACATCGCCGATACGCTTTTTCCGGGCCGGGACGGAACTCCTAGTATGGTAGACGACGCGCAGGCGGCGGCCGACGGGGAGGAACCGACGCCGGCGGTCAGACGCGTCGCGGAAGGGACGGACGCCAACGGAGCTGAAGCCGACCACGACGCCGATGTCCCCCGAGACGTCCGGGAGTACGCCCGGTTCTCGAAGATCGACGGCTCGACGTACGACCGGGCCAACGAGTTTCTCCGGGAGCGGACCTACATCACCGCCCGTGAGTGGGCCATCGCGCGGCTCTGTGCGGACTTCCGCACCGAGACGGGCGTCGAGATGACGAAAATCGGCGAGAACCTGCCCGAACTGGTTCCGTTCATGACCGACACCTACAGCCCGCAGGCGGTCAACCAGGCCCGCGCGAGCTTCGACGAGAAGATACGGACGGCCGGCGCCACCTTCCTCTACGGCGCGATGTGCGACTTCTACACCGCCGAGGAGCTCGACGACCTGATGTACGAGATTACGGAGGTCGCGAAG
>PXSE01000016.1 GCA_003022905.1 Halobacteriales archaeon QS_9_68_42 | reverse complement strand
CGTTCTCGAGTGACTCGGCGATTAGCTCTCGCTGGGACCGGTACGGCGTGATGAACGACGCAACGACGTCGAATCCCTGGTCGTTCAACGCCCGGGCGATTCCGGCGGCCCGTCTGAGGTTTTCAGTCCGATCCTCTTTGGAGAACCCGAGGTCCGAATTGAGGGTGTCCCGGAGGTAATCCCCGTCGAGGTGGACCGTCTTCGGACCGATCAGTCCCTCAGCGAGCGTCGTCTTTCCGGAACACGGTAGGCCAAACAGCCAGGTAGTCGTACCGATCATCGGTTACGCTTCCCTCCGAAAAAAGCGAACGTGCCCCTATCGCCCTCGCCCTCACCGACGGTAGCTGTTTCGACCCGATGCGGTTCGACCGTCGACGCCGCGTTCGATGTGCTGTCTGACATGGGTATTGCCTCGTTTTGCCGTGCTCGTGCGGTTTGTCCTCGTCGGATTGCCTGTCGGTGCCGATACGGCAGCGACCGGCGTGTGTTCTCATCGCCGCCGCGGGCCGGTGTCGCTTCGCTCAAATCCATTCCGACTCCTCCGTGTATCCCAACTCCTCGGTCACCTCGGTGTACGTCTCATCGGCTCGGTCGAGCGCGCTCCCCACGAGGTCCTCCCTGTCCCGCCAGCGAGCGCGTCTCGGTTCCTTCGTCGTCATCACCTGCGCCGGGGCTTCGACGTACTCGGAAAGTAGCGGCGACTCGCCGAGCTCGGCGAACTCGACGATCTCCCGAACGGT
Organism: Halobacteriales archaeon QS_9_68_42; assembly: GCA_003022905.1. The sequence goes on along the minus strand of PXSE01000016.1, from coordinate 8,746 downwards.
GGAGCGGGTGTCGGTGAGGAGATCCTCGAACCGGACCCGGAGGACGTCCTCGTAGGCGTCGCGACCGTCGAGGATGTGGCGGTGGGCCTTAGTCCACTGTAGCAGGCAGACGTCGATGAGCCTGCCCTCGGTAACCCAGTCCGGCGGGAGGTCGTAGCACCATAGAGAGCCGTCGTAGCCTTCGAGGTCGAGCGGCCCTACGTCGTACGTCTGGAATCCCCTGTTCAGCCGCCAGCCGTCGTAGAGTCCGTTGATCGACGCTGCCGGGTTCCGCGTGAGGTGGACGACCCGGACGTCGGTGTCGGCGAACAACTGGTCGCGGATCCACTGAAGCCGGTAGGCGTCGCCGCTCGCTTTCAGGACGAGCGTCCGCTCGAAGTCGTCCGCTCTGAGACCGCGCTTGTGGCGGTGTGAGGTGACGAACGGCCGGTCTTCGATCGTCTCGGTTTCGAACGGGTTGTCCGCGTCTCGGTCCGCGTACTCGTCGTACTGCAGGGTCGGGATGCCGAACCGCTTGAGTATCTCGTCGAGCGATGCACCGTCGAGCAACTGTTCGCGGATTCGCTCGTAGGGGAGTTCCCGGTCGGGAAACTGCAACGGAAGCCGGACGAGCGTGTTATCTACGTAGTGAGTGCGGTCACCGGACCGCTCGGTCGCCCCGACCTCTGCGAGAAGGTCCGTCAGGACCGCTTCACGGTCGAACGAACTGAAATCGGCCGGAACGACATCCGACTCGAGCGCCGGGTAACAGACTCCATTCAACATGAACCACCGGTCGTGTTCGCCGTCGAGACTACACGTCTCCTCGTGGTGTCGGAGGATATCGAAGAGGAAGCTGCTGCCTCCCCTCGGGGCCGTTGCGACGAGCAGTACGCTGTCGAAGTCGTCGGCCCGATACTCAGATAGAATCGACTGTTTCTCCTCCGAGATAACCTCGTTTTTCACGCGTTCGTAGTTTCGTCTCGCCTGCTCTCGGTGGTCGTCCGGCGGTCGTTCGAAGCTCACCGGCCGCCGCCTCCCACTGTCTTTCCCGGATTAATCCGGAGTCGGAACTGACGGTTTGGTTTCATTCGTTGTAATCGAGCGTCCATCGTTCGTATTCGCGAGTCTCAAGCTGTTCTACGGCCCAAAGACCGCAGAATTCGGACACTGAATTCCGGCTCTCACAGCTTCTGACGTCTCGGTCCGTATTCGGAAGGAATCGACTACGTGTCGAGGAAACTTCCACTTCTCGCTCGACGGGCTGCAGTCTGAGAGCGGAACGCGATAGAATCTGTGGAATTCCATGAAATGAATAGGCCGTACTCATCGCCACCACCTGCTCGCGTAAAGGTGGTTCTCTGCTGATTTCACGTCAACTTAAATTTGTTACTTATCTACAAAAATATTCGGGTACACCACGTAATATTTGGATACAGTCGCCGAGAAGTCCCGAAACAGGCGGAAGCGGACTCACGGGACGCCGAGCGGTGAGCGTGCAGTGGTCGGCTCGACAAGAATAAATTAGGCCTTCGAAGACTGAAGCAAGCCGGAGTCGCTGCTGGTGCAGTCGAGTACGTCGTGGTTTCATAGTGATTACCCTGAGTCATTTCGGTATCGACTGCACGGAGGCATGCAGTCACACTGGTAAACAGTCACAGTAATCACTGTCAGACGATTCGACTTAGCGGTACGCAGACGACGGACACTCTCGGGATCGGGTCAACGCTGGTGACCGCGAACCGACACCGACATGTCGCCGCCGCCGGCATCCTCGCCTATGTACGTCGGTCGCTTCCTCGTCGTCGCACCGGATCGGGCCGCCTACCGCGTCTCCTCGCGGTCGTTCCCAAACCGCCGGGTCGTCGAGCGCGGCGGGACGCTCACCGTCGCGCCGACCGCCGACGCCCCGGAGACGGACAACCCCTACATCTCCTACAACTGCGTGCGGACGACCGACGACGGGGAGGCGGCCGTCGTCGGCAACGGCACGCAGGTCGACCCGATCGTCGAGAAGCTCGAACTCGGCTACCCGGGACGGGACGCGCTGGCGGAGACGCTCCTGGCGCTGGATTACGAGAAGGACGACTACGACACGCCCCGCATCGCGGGCGTCGTCGGCGAGGAGAGCCACGTCGGCATCGTCCGCCGGGACGCCCTGCTGGTCCGCGCCATCGAGGCACCGACGCTCGTCGCCACCTACGAGAAGGACCGCCCGGAGGCCGTCGACCTCGAGGCGACCGACCCCGAGGCGATGGCCCGCGAACTGTACGACCGCGAGTTCGAGCACCCGGTGTGCGCCGCCGCCGTCGCCCGGGCCGACGGCGACTTCGAGGCCGGCTTCTACAACGGCGAGTAGCCCCCCGACCGCAACGATAAGGACGATTCGGTGCCGCTCGTGGAGTAAGATGCGGAGCGGAGAGTGAAACCCCGACCGCAACGATAAGGACGATTCGGTACCACGTCACACCATGTCCGACGTGGATATTGACCTCGAAGAGATGGTGGACGGCAGCGGCGCGAAGATGAAGACGAAACTGCCGGGTATCGAGGTGACGACGCAACTCGCCGAGGCCGACTCCGAGGAACTGGAGCGGCTCCACCGCGCGCAGTTGACGTTCGCCCTGGAGCACGCCGAAGACGCCAAGGAAGCCTCCCGGATGTGAGCCGGCGGACCGCCACCCATTAGCCGGCGGCGGCCGAAGACCGAGTCATGAGAGTGGGCGTTACCTCCGACATCCACGCCAACCGGGTCGCCCTGGAGGCGGTGCTGGGTGACATGCCGGACGTGGACGCGCTGGTCTGTGCCGGCGACGTGGTGGGCTACAACCCCCGGCCCGCCTCGTGCGTCGAAACCCTTCGAGAGCGGGACGTCCCGACCGTGATGGGCAACCACGACCGCGCCGTCGTCACCGGAACCGGCTTCGCCGGCAACGGCATGGCCGACGCCGGCGTCGAGCACGCCCGCGAACGCCTCGACGAGACGGCGATGAAGTGGCTCTCGGACCTGCCCGAGGAGCGTCTCCTCTTCGAGGGCCGGATGAAGGTCGTCCACGGCCACCCCGACGACCCGAACCGCTACACCTACCCCGCGCTGTTCTCCGAGCGACTGCTCGGGGGCGAGGACGTCCTCGTGATGGGCCACACCCACGTCCAGGCCTACGAAATTTACGACGACGGCGTCGTAATGAACCCGGGGTCGGTCGGCCAGCCACGCGACGACGACCCCCGGGCCGCCTACGCCGTCGTCGACCTCGAGGCGCTGACCGTCGAGGAACACCGCGTCGAGTACGACATCGAGGCGGTCGTCGAGGCCGTCGAGGCCGCCGGCCTGCCACGGGACACCGGCCGGCGCCTGAAGAAGGGGCGATGACCACCCTCTTTTTGCACGGGGCGGCCTGCGGCCGCCCCGGCAAAAACTCGGGGAAAAATTGCGAGGTCGTTCGAGAGAGCGAAGCTCTCTCGTGATGACGAGAGACGCGTTCCGCGTCTCTCGAACCACGGCGAAGCCGCCTCGGTACGTTGAACGGCGCCGAAGGCGCCGTGAAACATAGCGACTCGCTCCAGCCGCGCGGCCTGACGGCCGCGCGTTAGTCACTCGTCGCTACGGCGCCTCCCTCCGGTCGGCGCCGGGAACCGCGCTCGCTTCGCTCGCGCGGATGCTGCACAAGCCCCGCCCACGTGGCCGTTCGCTGGCAGTCATCAGTTCGGCCGCTTCCTGCTCCATGAGATCGCTCGGAACCGCTCCTCGAGGCCGACCTTCAGAATGGACTTAGCGATCTCGGCGCCGCCGGTCAGCGGGTCGAGTTTCGTCTCACCGGCCCGCTCGGCGTACTCGACGGGGAGCTCGCGAACGTCGTAGCCGCGGGCCAGCGGTCGCATCAGGAGTTCTGCCGACAGGCCGGTGTTTTCGGTCCACTCGACCTCGTCGATGACCTCCCGGCGGTAGGCCCGCATGCCGGTGGTGGTGTCGTGGACCCGCTCGCCCAGCAGGGCGCTCGCGACGACGGCGAAGGCGTGGTTGCCGAGGCGGTTGAACGCCGGCATCGCCTCGGCGCCGTGGTACAGTCGGTCGCCGCTGACCACGTCGCACCCCTCGTTTACGGCCTCGAGGAACGCTGGCAGCGCCGCCATCGGGTAGGTGTCGTCGCAGTCGGTCGTGACGACGACCTCGCGGGAGGCGGCCTCCAGCGCCGCCCCGACGGCGACGCCGTACCCGCGCGGCTCCTGGCGGATGACGCGGGCGCCGTGTTCCTCGGCGATTTCGGGCGTGCGGTCGTCGGACCCGTCGACGCAGACCACCTCCGCGCGGCCGTCGGTCACTTGCTCGATGTCGGAGATGACCGTCCCGACGGCCGCCTCCTCGTTGTAGGTGCCCATCACGACGCTGAGGTCGTCGAAGGTGAACTCCCGACGTTCGTCGGTGTCGGCGCCGTTTGCGTCCGCCGCGTCCGTCTCCAGCGTGCTCATTGCCGTACAGTATCCAGCGGCCACACTTGAGCTTTTAGGTTTGCCTAAAGCGACTGCGAGAGGGCCTCGTCGACGGCGTCGGCGGTCAGAAGCGACAACGCCGCGATGGTCAGCGTCGGGTTGACGGCGCCGCCGGTCGGGAAGACCGACGAGGAGGATATCCAGCAGTTCTCGAGGTCGTGAGTGCACAACGTGGGGTCGACGACGCTCTCCGTGGAGTCCTCGCCCATCCGCGTGGTGCCCATGTGGTGGTAGGCGGGACCGGTCGAGTCGGGGCCGGCGGTCCAGGTCACCTCGGCGCCCAGCTCCTCGAGGACCTCCCGCTGAATCTCGTTGGCCCGCTCGATGGTTCGCAGCGCGCGGTCGCCGACGGTCCAGTGGACGTCGGGCACCGGGTTGCCGAGGTCGTCGGTCCGATTGTCGTCGAGGCCGATGTAGCTGTCCTCGCGGGGCAGCTGTTCGACGAGGGCGCCGACGGCGACGTGGCCGCCGTAGGAGTTCCGTAGCCGTTCGAGCAGCTCGTCGCCCCAGTCGTCGCCCGTCATTGCTAGTTCGACCGGCGACGGGCCCGCGTAGTTGAGGAACTCGAGCTTGAACGGCGCCACCGCTTCGTCGGCCTCGTCGTAGAACTGGTGGCTCTCGGTCGTGATGAAGCCGACGTGGTTCTGCCGGGTCGGTTCCTCGAGGACGCCGCCGACGCCGGCGAACAGGTGGTCGGTGAAGTACTGGCCGACCGCGCCGCTGGAGTTCGCGAGGCCGTCGGGGTAGTGGTCCGAGGCCGACAGCAGGAGCAGGCGCGGAATCTCGACGCCGCCCGCCGTCAGGACGAAGGCGTCGGCCGCCTGGCGGTGTTCGGTCCCGTCGGGCGTGACGTAGACGGCCGCCTCGATTCGGTCGGGGCCGTGGGCCAGCTCCGTCACCCGGGCGCGGTCGATGACGGTCGCCCCCCTCCGTTCGGCGTTCTCGACGTGGACGGTCGCGTCGTACTTTGCGCCGGAGGGACACACCGGCTGGCAGGTGCCGTAGCCGACGCACTCGCCGCGCCCGTCGTACGGTTCGGAGTTGCGGGCGTTCGGCACCGAGTGGGTCGCGATGCCCAGCTCCTCGCATGCTTCCGCGAACAGCGAGTCGCTGTGGGAGGGCGGGAACGCGGGGTTGGGGAACGGCTCCTCGCGGGGCGGCCCGAATGGGTTGTCGTCGGCGCCGGAGACGCCGAAGGCCCGCTCGGCCTCGGCGTAGTAGGGCCGGAGGTCCGCGTAATCGACCGGCCAGTCGGGGCCGACGCCCCGCTCCGTGCCGGAGTTGAAGTCCGCCTCGTGGAGGCGCATGACCATCCCCTGCCAGTGGAGCGTCGAGCCGCCGACCCCCTTGACGCGGGCGTGGTTGAGCGGGTAGAACCGCTCGCCGGACGCCGAGTGGGCGTCCCGGGGGCCGCCCATCTCCCAGACGTCCGGCCGGTCGTAGGCCGGTCGGATGGCGCGCTCCTGGCGGTCGAGCCGGTCCCCGGAGTCGAACCGCGGCCCCGCGTCGAGGATGACCACCTCGTGGTCGGCCGCCAGCCGGTCGGCGACCAGCGCGCCCGCCGGGCCCGCGCCCACGACGCAGACGTCGGCTCCCGGGACTGGCGTGCGGTCCCGCTCTCCGGCCGTCGATGAGGCGCCGCTCACGGGCCCGGCCCCCGCTGGTAGCTGTCCGTCCCGCCGGGATGTCCCTGGGGGTTCTCGATGCCGACCAGTTCCCCGCCGGTTGGGGAGGCGTACAGCGCCAACAGTAGGTCGTTGACGACGTAGTACCGCACCCGCTCGGCGGTCGTCCCGGCGGGGTCCTCCTCGGCGGTGTCGGCGCCCACCTCACGCAGCAGCGAGTCGCGGTCGTCGGCCGAAAGCGCCGCGAACGGCGCGCCGTACCACGCCTCTGCGCGGTCGTTTAGCTCCGTCACCGCCGCCCGGACCCCGCGGGCGTGCTCGTCGTCGGCCGCCGCCCGCCGTCGGGCGTAGGCCTCGATAAAGCTTCCCAGGCCCGTCACCTCGTCGGGGTAGACCACCTCCGCGACCGCGGTCAGCGTCTCGACGTCGGGGTCCGACTCGCCGGGCGGCGAATCGTCCGACTCCCGGGCGGCGTAGATAGCGCCCGCTCCCGCGCCGACGGCTCCCAGCGCGGCGATGGCGTCCCGCCGGGACAGTTGCATGAGGACGGTTTAGGCAGACCTAATCAAATGCGTTGCGCATTGGGGGTGGCGCCGTCAGTATCGCTCCTCGACCCACTCGACGACGTTAGTAACCTCCTCGGGCGTCGTGCCGTGGCCGACGCCGTAGCGCTCGAAGCGGACCTCGACGCCCGCGTTCTCAAGCGTTTCGACGGTGCGCTCGGCCCGCTTCGGCGTCGACGATCAAAAGCCGCCGGGGGCGCGCCCCGCGACACTACCACCGTGATAAGGGCTACCACAGATTTTATAGCCGTGGTCTGCCTACAGGGATCTGTATGGCGACCGCAAACGACGACATCTTCGACGAGTTCCTCGACGAGCGAGGCCACGAAACCGAGTCTCTCTCCTGGGAGCGCGACTACAACAAAAAGCGGTGCCCGGACTGCGGCGGACTCCACGGGCTCGAGGCGTCGTCGTGTACGGTCTGCGGGTGGCAGCCGACCTGAGACGATCTGCGAACGGTTCTCTATCCGTTGCTCATCGGTGCTTACTTGAGTGCAAGTGCCCGAAAGACGAACGTACTGCCTGGCCAAATCGGTCGTCCCCCGCTCACCAGTGTCCGTCGTTCCTCCCCGACACCGCTATGCGGCCCGAAGGATAACTCATTGTTATAATTCTTAATTATAGAAGGTTTATTACATCAGCTATCAACCGACTACTCGATATCAAGTTCCAAATTACTCCACCAATGGCTCCACAGTTCACAGCTCCGACGACCCTCACATTCGTTCCAGCGCAGATCCCGGGCGGATCTGAGGTCGTCGGCCCGGTCGCGTGGTGCTGCTGATATTAGCAGTGTACATAGCGTATCGGCTATACGTTGGATTTCGGGACAACTCGAACCCGTAGTAGGGTCGGACCCGCACCTGAAAGCGGCGCGAGAAACGGATTGCCGGAGGTTTAGTTGGGTACTGTCGCCCGACACTCCTCGCTTGAGGCATACCTGGCCGAGTGAATTTTGCGAACTGACGCCGCGAGTGGGCCGCGCCGAATACAAGCACTCGATTTATACCGCAGCGCGGCATTAAACGAATAATGACTGATTCCACCCACGTGACACGACTGTTCGGTGGCCCCGGTAGCGGGAAGACGACGGCGCTGCTCGACCGGGTCGACGAGATGCTCGACGAGGGGGTCGCCGTCGAGGACATCCTGGTGGTCTCCTACACGCGAGCGGCGGCCTCGGAGGTCCGCGAGCGGCTCTCCGACCGGCTCGACCGAAGCCCAAAGTCGCTCCGGAGCAACGTCTGTACAATGCACGCCAAGGCCTACGAACTGCTGAACCTCTCGCGGGGCGACGTGGTCGGCGAGGACGACAAGGAGGCCTTCTGCGAGGAGTACGGCATCGAGTTCGAGGACGAGTACAAGTCCGCCCGCCGGCGGTCGGCGCGGTCGACGACGCTCGGCAACAAGATAATCGCCACCTCCCAGTGGCTCCAGCGGACCGAGCGCCGCCCAGACGGGCAACAAGTACACCCCGACGTGGCCCTCCTCGGACGACCGGGTCGACATCCCCGAGGCCATCCGCGCGTGGCGCGCCTACAAGGGCGAACACGGGGTCGTCGGCTTTGCTGACATGCTCGAGCGGGTCAAGCAGCGCTCGCTGGTCCCCACCGTCGACCACCTCGTCATTGACGAGTTCCAGGACATCACCACCCTGCAGTACGCCGTCTACGACGAGTGGAAGCCCCACGTTGATTCGGTGCTGATTGCCGGCGACGACGACCAAGTCGTGTACGCCTGGCAGGGCGCCGACCCCAACCTCCTGCTCGACGAGGATGTCGACGACGACGTCGTGCTACCGAACTCCTACCGGCTGCCGTCGAAAATCCTCAACGCCGTCAACACCCAGATAGACCACATCGACAAGCGCCAGGACAAGGACCTCAAGCCGCGCACGCAGGGCGGCTCCGTCGAGGCGGTGCCGAACCCCTCGATGCTCGACCTCGTTCGGAACGTCCGCGGCACCCTCGAGGAGGACGAAGAGGGCACCGTGATGTGTCTGTTCCGCGCCCGCTACCAGATGTTCCAGTTCATGGACGAGTTCATCGACGAGGGCATCCCGTTCCGGTCGCTGACCGACCAGCGAAT
>PXSE01000015.1 GCA_003022905.1 Halobacteriales archaeon QS_9_68_42 | reverse complement strand
CTGCTCGAGCAGGGCGACTACGCCGTCGTGCCGGCGCCGCGCGGCGCCGGCGACGCGGAGTTCAACGTCGTCCCCCGGGACTACGTCGTCGACGCCATCAGCTACCTGAGCGGCATCGACGAATCCGAGGGCAAGGTGTACCACCTCGCGGACCCCGACCCGCCCTCGACGGTCGAGCTCGTCAAGACCCTCGGCGAGGCCGCGGGCAAGACGAAGACGTTCGTCCCGCCGTACCCGAAGGGCGTCGTCCGCGGCCTGCTAGAGTCGCTTGCCCCCGACCACGAACTAATCGAGAGCGGCGGCTTCGAGTTCCAGACGTGGTCGGCCAGCTTCGACTGCTCGAACGCCATCGAGGACCTGGAGGGCTCCGGCATCGAGCCCCCCAGATTCGAGGAGTACGCCGACAGCCTCGTGGAGTTCTACCGGGCGCATCCGGAGATCGACGACGCCGGGATGCGGTGAGGGCCGGTCACTCGGCCTGCAGGGCGTACTGGAGGACCGCCAGTGCCGAGCGACCGTCCCGCAACTCGCCGGCGACGGCCCGCTCTTGGAGGTCGGTGAACGTGGTCGTGTCGACGCGGATGGACTCGTTGTCGTCGAGGTCCCGTTCGGCGGTCGGCTCACAGCCGCGGGCGACGACGTAGTGGAACGTCGAGTCGAAGAGGCCGTTCGCGGGCTCGTAGGTGACAAGCGGCTCGACGGCGGCGGCCTCGTGGCCGGTCTCCTCGGCCAGTTCGCGGTGGGCCGCCGCGGCAGGGTCTGCGTCCTCGATCTTGAGGCCGCCCGCCGGCAGGCCGTAGTTCACCCGGCCGACGGCCTGCCGCCACTCCTTAATGACGACCACGCCGCCGTCCGTCGTGAACGGCAGCACCACCACCGACGGCGGCTCCGAGACGTAGTGGTACTCCGCCTCGGTGCCGTCCGGCAACCGGACGTCGTCAACGGTGACGTCGAAGCCGGGGCAGGTGTAGTCCGTCTCGGTGGCGAGCGTCTCCCAGGCGAGTTCGTCGGCCTCGTCCATACCGTCGGTCGGGCCGCGGGCGGGGAAAACCCTACGCGTCTTCGCCGCCCGGCGTCTCGAAGTACAGGTGGTAGTGGTCCGCGCAGGCGGGGTTGAACCGGGCGCCGCAGTCGGGACAGGAGTCGACGCCAACGTACTCCCCGACGGCCAACTCCGCGCCGCAGCATCCACACAGCACCGCCGGTTCGTCGCGGCGCTCTACGGGCCACCGTTCGGCGTCGTGGGCGGCCGCCTCCTCGTGACACCGGAAACAGGGATAGTACGTCTCACAACAGGCGAACCTGATGGCGACGACATCGCGGTCGGTCCCGTAGTGGGCACAGCGGGTCTCGCCGCCGATGTCGACGCCCCGGACCTCGTGGCCGTGAACGCGCACGGCCGACGGTCGGGTCCCAGCCGGCAAAAACGTACGCCTCCGGAACGTCCCCAGGATTTATGATTTGGGACGGTAGCATGGGCGGTGTTAGATACGGACCGTCCAGTGGGCCCGGTTTCTGCCGGCTGACCGGCCGCTCTCTCGTCATCTGCTCACGGGCGGCGGAGCCGCCCGTTCGCATGGTCCGCGGGACTCGATGAGTCCCGCGCATATCACGAAAGGCGCGAAGCGCCTTTCGAACGACCACGGAACAGGGTGCCGGCAGCACTGGCACCCCACGTGGCATTGCCGCGCGAGGACACCACAGGAGCACCGCGACCGAGGAGCGTGGTTCGAACGATGCGATACGTCTTTCGTCAGTACGGGAACTCGAAGATTTTCCCGCGTGCAATCAGAACGCGACGCGTTCTGCCGATATTGCCGGACTGCGTCTGGCAAGCGGCCAGAATCCGCCGGATTCTGGCAATATCACGAGAGAGCGTCGCTCTCTCGAACGACAACGAGTCCCGGGCGGCGAGACGACGGCGTCGCCTCGGGCCGTGCGAGCGGGCGGCGAGGCGGGGAAACCGCCTCGAATTCGCGGCGCGGAGCGCCGCGCATGGCCCGCGAGCAGAACTCGAGAGTGCCGAGGGCGTTCTGGATTCCGCAATCCGCATCTGAACATGGCCGTAGCATATGTACTGTTCAGATGAGGAATCAGGCGGCGACGGTTCGACTGATAGTGATTACTATACGTCAGTCCCGGATCGACCGCACGCCGTCGTGCGGTCGGACCGGCACACAGTTACAGCAATCAGTACGAGCCCACCTCGGGAGCCCTCCGCCCGCTCGAGGGCTCTGACTCGCTGTCTCCAGAAATCAGCGATTTTCGAGACGACAAAAAACGGCTCCGCGAGCCGTCTTTTGAACCACAATCCTCGGAGCTCATCCTGCGGTTCTAAGGGCCGTCGGAGCCGCCGACCGGTCGGCCCCTTCGGGTCATACTCGGCGGTGGACTGTGTAGGCCACCGCCGCTCATCCGAACACTGCCCCCGCCGGGGCCAAACCATATGTCGCCGCCCGTTCAGCGTTTCCGTATGTGGGTGTGTGCCATCGAGGACTGTTCGTACGACGCCGAGGCGGTCGAGCCGAACACTCGCGGGTCGACTACCTGCGGCACTACGACGCCGGTGCCGACGACGTTCGCATCCGCGAAACGGTAATAGAAGCCGTCGAATCGGCCACCGATGTCGAGGCGGTGGTCGAACGACTGGACGACGAGATGGAACTTTAGGAAGCGAGAACGGCCGTCGGTTCCGTACCGCTCCTCGCTAGTCTCGTGAGCGAACGGAGTGAGCGAATGAGACGCCGAAGAGCGTTTAGCGCTCTTCGGAATCCAGCACCCGAATCTGGTCGCCGCGGACCGTCACCGGGATGGGAACGGTCGCCTCGTATAGCTCGACGGTGACCTGGTCTTTGCCCTCGTCGATGCGCTGGACCTGTGCCTTCTCGCCCTTGAACGGCCCGGCGATGAGTTCGACGATGTCGCCCTCGGCGATGCCCTCGACGTCCGGCTTCGGGCTGAGGAAGTGCTCCACCTCGGCGATGGACGTGGGCTTTTCCGACACCAGTCCCCTGGCGTGGGGGATGTCCTCAAGGGTCCGCTCGATGGCGGCCGGGCCGTCGGCCTCGACCATCACGTAACTGGTCAGCGAGTCGGGCGCCAGGGCGGCGTGAATATCGGCCTCCTCGCGGCTGATTATCATGTCGGCGACGGTCCGCTCCTGGCTCGCGGTGGTCTTGACGTTGAAGATGGTCATCAGGGTCCCCCCGGAACGAACGACATGACAGCGAATATCGTGAACCCGAGAAGGCCGACCAGCAGGATGCCGAGCCCTGCGATAGTCGACACCTTCGAGAACTCGTCCCACGACGGCGTGCTCGCGAGTTTCAGCACGCGAACGTAGGACGTCAGGTCTTTCGGCGTGTTCATATTCCCCAGTTCCGCCTCGGGGGTTTTCTACCTGTTGGTTGCGCCGAGCGGCGCGCTCGACGGCGAAACGCGGTGCCTCGTCACTCGACGTAGTCGATGTCGTCGCCGGAGGCGGCCGCGGCGGCGGCCCGCTCCTCTTCGACCTCGCTTTTGCCGTAGATCTGGGGGCTATCGACGCCGGTGACGACGATCATCGTCTCCATCTTGCCGTCGAACTCCTTGTCGACGGAGGCGCCCCAGATGATGCGTGCGTCGGGGTCGATGCGGTCGTAGATCTCCTCGACGACGCCCTCGGCCTCGTCGATGGACATGTCCGGGCCGCCGACGACATTCACGAGGGCGCTGGAGGCGCCGTCGAACTCCACGTCGAGAAGCGGCGACCGCAGTGCAGACCGGATGGAGTCCTGGGCCTTGTTCTCCGAATCGGACTCCCCGAGGCCGATCATGGCGACGCCGCCGTTCTCCATGATGGTCTTGACGTCGGCGAAGTCGACGTTGACCAGGCCGGGCTTGGTGATGAGCTCGGTCATGCCCTTCACCGACCGCATCAGGACGCGGTCGCAGATTTTGAAGGCG
>PXSE01000014.1 GCA_003022905.1 Halobacteriales archaeon QS_9_68_42 | reverse complement strand
GGCCGGCCGCGACCGGGTGCTGACGACCGACGGCGTCCTGCGAATCAACGAGCCGATCGAGGCGGCGCTCGGCGTGGAGTTCCCCGTCGAGTCGTTCGACGGGGCCGAACTCCAGCCGGGCGACGCACTGGTGCTCCCGATGACCAGCGGCCGCATCGATTGGGTCGACCGCCTCGCAAGGGAGGCCGGCGCCGTCACGGCCGGCTTCTCCGGGTGGGCCGTCGAGGACTCGTTCATGTACCGCGGCGACTTCGACGTCACCTTCCCGCTGTCGGACCACTGCGACTTCGGGGAGCTTCTCGCGCTCGTTGACGGGGCCGACCCCGACCGGGTGTACACCCAGCACGGCGCCGCGGCGTCGCTGGCGACCGAACTGACCGGCCGGGGCTACGACGCGACCGCGCTCCGGGAGGGACAGGCCTCGCTCGACCAGTTCTGAGCGGCGCCGGAGCGCCGTCGGTCACCCCGGCGGAGTCAGACCGGACGGTGCTTTCTGACTCCGGAGACCCGTCGAGGCGGTCGTCATCGCGTTCCGCCCGACGATTCATCGTTCGACAGTACGACCGAATATATGAGTGCGGACGGCGTACCCGGAGAGGAAGCACAGTGACGACACAGAAGATACTGCTGTTCTCCTACGTCGTGGTGGTCCTCGCTGCCGTTCTCGGCGTGTTGCTGTCCCTCCTCGTCTGACACCGAAGAATCAGCGACTTCGTCCCGTGAAAAAGCCACAAGTGCTATTTGACAGCGGCCTGCACCTTTAGATGAGGATTTTCATGACCGGAGAGACACCGACCGTGCTGGTCGTCGACGACGAGCGGGACCTCGCTGACCTGTACGCCGCTTGGCTCGCCGACGAGTACGAAGTACGGACGGCCTACGGCGGCAAGGAGGCCATCAAGGAGATGAACGAGACGGTCGACGTCGCGCTCGTCGACCGCCTGATGCCCCGGACCTCCGGGGGCGAGGTAGTGGCGTACATCCGCGAGGAGGGGTACGACTGCAGCATCTCCATGGTTACCGCCGTCGAACCGGACTTCGACATCATCGAGATGAGGTTCGACGAGTACATCGTCAAGCCCGTCCGCCGCAAGGGCCTCCACGACATCGTCGAGACGCTTTTGACCCGGTCGGCGTACGACGACAAACTCCGGGAGATGTTCTCGCTGGCTTCAAAACGGGGCGCCCTCAAGACCCAGAAAACCCCCGATGAACTCGAGGAGAGCGACTCCTACCGGGAGCTGACCGACCGCCTCGAAGAACTCCGCGAGGAGCTCGACCGGACCGCGGACGACCTCAGCGAGCGGGACTTCGAGGTCGAACTCGGACAGCTCAACACCGACGGATAGCGCCGATTCTCTCCAAGCGTCACGACGCCGCACCTGACGAACAGCCGGTCGGCCGGCCGGTGGTCCGGTGACGCCGCCAGGCTACAGCGCCGACTCGACGGCCATCCCGACGGCGACCGCGAGGAGCGCGGCGGCGAGCGTGCCGGCCGCGACGGCGACCGCGGCCCGACGACGACCGTCCTCGAACAGCCGGACGGTTTCGACGGCGAACGACGAGAACGTGGTGAATGCCCCACAGAACCCGGCGCCCGCCGCAAGACGGGCGGGGCCATCGACCGGACTCGCGAGGACAACGCCCAGAAGCAGGCTCCCGAGGACATTGACCACGAGCGTGTCGACGGCGCGCCGCTCGATTGCCTGCCCGACCGCGTACCGCGCGGCGGCGCCGGCCGACCCGCCGACGCCGACGGCCAGCACCGTCAGGAGCGCCACAGCATCACCCCTCTGGCGAGAACGACGGCGAGGAAGCCGAGCGCGTAGTTCGCGGCGACGTTGGCGGCCGCCAGTGCCGGCGACAGCGTGGCCGTCTCGGCGGCGAACGCACTGTAGGTGGTGAACGACGACAGAAAACCCGTCGCAATGACCGGCCGCGCCGCCTCCGGGAGCCGTCGCAGTCCGGCGGTGCCGTAGACGACCACCCCGAGCAGGAACGCGCCGGCGACGTTGACCGCGAGTGTCCCCCACGGGAACGCCGCCGGCATCGCGACGGCGACGGTGTACCGGCAGACGGCGCCCGCGAAGCCGCCGACCGCGACCAGCGGAATCGTCCACCGCTCCATGTGTCCCACCTCGGCAACCGGACACACCTGCCTTGCGGTTCGCGCGAGGGTTTATATACGATACCGGGGCCAGACCCCCCCATGCGTGGATTCGAGCGCTTCCGCGAGGACGAGCGAGCAATCGAGGGGTTGCCGGTCCGGCTGGTCATCGCGCTGGTGGTGGGCGTCGCCAGCCTTTCGGTGATGATGAGCATGCTGTCGGGCATCTCCGGGCTGGCGGTAACGGAATTGGACGTGCGGCCGGCGCCGGAGGTGGTCACGCCCGGCAACCACACCGTCGAGGTGACGGTGGTGGACCCGGACGGACAGGGGGTGGCCGACGCGACGGTGGTCGCCCGCGGCGGGTCCGCGCGCCTCGACGGCGTCCGGACGGCAACCACCGGCGGGAACGGCACCGCCGAGCTACGGCTGTCGCCGGAACTCGGCGCCAACCAGCGGGACGGCACTGTCGAGTTCGACGTGAAGCCGCCCGCGGGCAGCGAGTACGCCGACGAGCGGGGGAACACCGCGCTCTTGGTGGTCCGCGACTAGATGCGCTCGTCCCAGTCGATCCAGGACTGCTCCCAGCCCTTCCGGCGTTTCGCGTCCCGGCGGGCGCGTTCGCGGTCCTCCCGGCGGGTCCGGTTGCGCTCGACGCCGTCGGGCTGTTCGCCCTCTACCAGCAGCGGGTGGTAGGCGACGGTGCCGTATTCGGCGACCCGGTTGCCGTCCTCGATGGCGACCAGCTCCTGGCTCGCCGCCCCGACAGGCATCACCAGCCGGCCGCCGGGCGCGAGCTGGTCGACCAGCGCCCGCGGCGGCTCGACGGCCGCCGCCTCCACGAGAATCCGGTCGTAGGGGGCGTACTCCGCAAGCCCGTGGGCGCCGTCCCGGCAGTCCACCAGCACCCCCGGGTAGCCTGCCTGCTTGAGGTTCGAGCGGGCGTCGTAGACGAGCCGGCGGGCGATATCGACGCCGTGGACGCTGGCCTCGTCGGTCATCTCGGCGATGACGGCGGCGGTGTAGCCGACGCCGACGCCGACGACCAGCACCTCGTCGTCGGGTCGGACATCGAGCGCCTCGAGCAGTCGGCCGGCGGCGCTCGGCGAGAGCACGCGCGTGCCGAACCGCTCGAAGGAACGGTCGGCGTACGCCAGCGACTCGTCCTCGACGAACGGCTCGCGCGGCACCGCCCGCATCGCGACGCCCACCCGCTCGGAGCCGACGACGGCCTTGGCTTCGTGTTCCAGGCTGTCGACCATGTCGTCCCGAAGCACCGCCGGGTCCATACCCCCGGGTCCGTTCCGGAGCCTAATCAATCGCGCGCCCGACGGCGGCCGAAAGCGGCCCGGCGGGCACCGCTCCCCCGAACGCGGACGCCAGCCACGACCGGACCGCCCCGGCCTCCTGTACCCGCCCCTCGCCGGCGGCCACCGCCTCCACGTCGAGCAGTTCCGCGTCGGCCGTCTCCCCGCAAAAGGCGTCGAGGAACACTCCCGACGGGAGCGGCCGCGCCCGCCGCCTCGACGGCCGCCTCGGCGCCCGCGGGGTCGATGTCGGCCGCCTCGGCGACGGCCTCGGGCGTCCCGGCCCGCGCCGCCAGCGCCTCCAGCGCGCCGCACTCGCGGGCGGCCCACAGCAGCGCGAGTTCGCGCCACGCCACGTCAATTGTCCCCCTGCATCCGGACGAACCGGACCGCGCCGTGGGACTCGCGCTCGAGTCCGTCCGTGGTCCTCGTCGCCTTCACCAGCGTCTGGCGGGTGGTGCCAACCGGTGCGACGATGCGGCCGCCCGCCTGCAGTTGCTCGACCACGGCGTCCGGCAGCGAGGCCGTCGCGCAGGTGAGGTAGGCGGCGTCATAGGGGGCGTGCTCCGGCCAGCCCTCGCGGCCGTCGCCGACCCGGACGGCGACGTTGTAGCCGAGGTCGGACAGGCGCCGGCGGGCCGACTCGGCGAGCCGTTCGACGTACTCGACGCTGTGGACGTTGCCGTCGCCGACAATCTCGGCGACGACGGCGGCGTGGTAGCCACAGCCCGTGCCGACCTCCAGCACCTCGTCGCCGGCTCCCAGTTCCAGCAGGTCGCACATGATGCCGACCATGTGGGGCGCGGAGATGGTCTGGTTGGCGCCGATGGGGAGCGGCCGGTCGGCGTAGGCGTCGTCCCGGCGACCCTCGGGGACGAACTCGTGGCGCGGAACGGTCTCCATCGCCGAGACGGTCGAGTCGCGCTCGATGCGGCCCGACTCAGCGAGGGATTCGACCATCCGCTCCCGTCGGATTTCGAAGTCGTCGGTGCCGGAGTCGCGCCCGAACATCGTCCTACCAGCCGGACCACGCCCGACTGCGAGCGTCTTCGTCGCGGGCGTACACCCGCTTGAGGTCCTTCGCGAGGGCGCTGTCGCCTCCGAAGTCGTACCCCTCGCGGTCGTAGCCGACCGAATCCTCCCGGACCAGCAGGCGCTCGACGGTGAACTCCTCGCCGCCGAACTCGTGGGACTCGCCGACGACGAACTCCTCGTCGCCCGGCACCTGTATCTTCACGCTCCGGGTCTCGTCGTGGCCGCCGTCCTTCGGGTGCAGCGTCAGGTTCACCGCAACGTTCCCGACCGCCCGCGTCCACAGCGTCTTGACCTCGGTTGCGGGCGCCGCCTCGACCCGGGCGCCGTCGGTCGTCTCGATGGAGGTGACCCGGGCGGTGAGTATCGCCGCGTCGGTCTCGACGAGGAACTCCTCGCCGACCGACAGCTCTTCGTCGGGCGGCATCTTGACGAACGCCTCCTCGGATTCGTCCTCCTGGGAGATGATGACCCGCCGTTCGACGGTCGATTCGGTCTCGATTGTCGTCTTGTGAACGTGGCCGCAGTCGCCGCACCGGACGGTCGCCTGGCCCCCGCGGTTGAGCACCTCGTGGGCCGTCTCGGCCCCGGGCGAACAGGAGGGACAGCGGACCGCGACGCGCTGGTGGCTCATTAGTCGGTTTTCTCGGTCGGGATATAAAAGCGCGTGGCTCCGGCGGGCGGCCGTCCTCTTCGGCGTGGGACGTGTTACCGGTACGACCGCACGCCGTCGTGCGGTCGATACCGAAGTAACGTGCAGTAATCAGCATCGGTCTTTTGCTCTCTCACATGAATGGTGACGCATGGTGCTGGCCGAGTCGGTCGTCCGGGTGTACGTCTTCTACGCCGTCGGGACGGTCGCGTGGATGGGGGTCGCCGCGCTGGTCGGGACGATCGTCGGGGGGGCGCTCGCGCTCGTCGTCGGTCTCATTGTGCTGGTGTGTTGCACCATTGCCGGACTGTTCCTGTACGCGCGGCCCTGAGCAAGGGGCGTCGACGCGGAGCCGACCGGGTTCCTTCGTGACCCCAGCCAGTTTTTACCCGTTCGTCCGTTGAATGGTCATCAGGGCTATATCGGTCCGCCTTTTCGGTTCGCTGCTCGCCATCCTCGCGGTAAGCGCGGAGGCGGTCGGGGACGGCCTGGGCGTTCCGTTCCGCGTACCGGTGAGTGGCTCGACACCGCCGGCAGCTATTCGATGCTGGCGGGGTCGCTCGTGATCGCCAGCGCGACGCCTCTGCTCGTGCCGATGCTGCTGTTCGACCGTCGCGGAGAGTCATACTGCCGGCTGTAACTCTTTCGAGATTTCTCGGCGATATCCGGTTGGACACCGTCCGGACATCATCTTCCGGACGGGACCGTTTTATGTAGTTACGGCCGGCGGTATCACTCCACGCGAGGCAGTTCCAGTTCCGCCCCGTCGGCGTACACCGTCGGCTCGCGGAGGATGCCGTCCATGTGGATCGGCGCCTCGGTGTCCCCGCCGATGCCGGCGTCGTCGCCGACGGCGATGTGGACGGTGCCGCCGGCCTTCTCGTCCAGCAGAACGCTGCCGATGAGGTCGGTGACGCCGATGTTGGTCCCGATACCCAGTTCCGCCAGGTTGTAGGCGGCCTCGCCGGCCTCCTCGAGTTCCCCGCGGACCGCGTCGTCGTCGACGCCCGTGACGTAGCCGTCTGCCACCTCGAAGGTGACCGTCTGACCCTCGGCAAGCAGGCCGTGCGGGCGGATAGTCCCGTCGACGACGTAGGTCCCGTCGGCGGACTCGGGGCTGATGAACACCTCGCCGGCGGGCAGGTTCGAGAACGCGCCCGGTTCGTGGACGATACCGGTATCCTCGTACCAGTCCCGCTCGCCGAGTTCGAAGGTCACGTCGGTGCCCTGCGGGGAGGTGACGCGTATCTCGTTGGCGTCCTCGACGGCCTTGAGCATCGCCGCACACTCGGCGGCGATGGCCTCGTAGTCGGCGTCTAGCCCGGTCGTGAACACCGCCTCGGTGGTGCCGGGTAGCGTCGCGCCGCGGGCGCCGCCGTCGGTGGCGTCCGAGCGAGCGCGGGTGTGGCTGAGGCTCTTTGTCGTCGGCGCAAGGAAGGCGTCGGCCGCCGCCAGCGCGGCCGCGACCGGCGCGGGCGGCTCGGCGCCGTGCTGTGGCCCCGGCGGGTACCGGACGACGACGGCCGCTTCGGTGGCCTCGAGGGCGGCCTCGTACAGCGCCTCGCCGATGGGGTCGCGTCTGTCGTCGGTGACCACGACGCAGGTCTCGTCGGCCTCGACGGCCAGACACTGTTCGACGGCGGTCTCGGCGGCGGTCGCAACCGCCTCCGGGTCCTCGATGTCGAGTACATCCGTCATGCCCGCCTCTTCGGGCGGTGTCCGGATATGCGTTCCTCTCGGGGGGCGGTCAGATGCTGCAGGTCGACTCGTAGGTGACTTCGTGGACCGACTCGATTCTCCCCTCGCCGCAGACCGGACAGTCCGGGCGCGGTTCGACGGGTATCTCCTCGAAGGTCATGTCGGCGGCGTCGTAGAACACCATCCGGCCGTCGAGCGTCTCGCCGTACTCGAGCAGGAGTTTCACGGCCTCGGTGGCCTGAATGCATCCGACGGTGCCAGGCAGCACGCCCAGAACACCTGCAGTCGCACAGTCGGGGACCGTCCCGGGTTCGGGCGCCTCGGGGAACAGACACCGATAACAGGGGCCGCCCTCGCTGGCCTCGAACGTCGTGACCTGCCCCTCGAACCGGAGGATGGCGCCGTGGGCGAACGGGACGCCCGCGAGCGTGCACGCGTCGTTGACGAGATAGCGCGTGGCGAAGTTGTCCGAGCCGTCAACGACGAGGTCGTAGTCGGCGAGGAACCCTTCGACGTTGTCGGCGGTCACGCAGGTGTCGTGGGTCTCGACGGTCACGTCGGGGTTCTGTGCTTCGACGAACTCGCGGGCGGACTCGACCTTCGGGCGGCCGACGTCGTCGTCGGCGTGGACCACCTGTCGCTGGAGGTTCGACCGCTCGACGACGTCGTCGTCGGCGATGCCCAGCGTCCCGACGCCGGCGGCGGCCAGATACTGGATGATCGGCGAGCCGAGGCCGCCGGCGCCGATGCACAGCACCTCGGCGTCGAGCAGCCGCTTCTGTCCCTCCGGGCCTACCCCGTCCATGATGATGTGTCGGGAGTAGCGGTCCAGCTGGTCGGCGTCGAGCGAGAGGTCGGTCATAGCACTGGTTGGGGGCCACCGGAGATAAGCGCCCTGCCGAGTGGGGCGTCGCTCTCTTTGTCCGGTCCCTACTGTAGTTACAGCCGGCAGTAACGGATCGTCGGACTCTTTTCGCTTCTTTGAGAATTTGCTCGAACCAGAAAAATGTCGAATCAGGCCCTCATGCGGACTTTGAACGGGCCTGTCACCATCGTTTGGACGATTTTGTCAGAATGCTTTTTATGATAGACCAGTATGTTACATACATGAGTGGAGAGCAAGACAGAAACGACAGCACGGTCTTCTCGCGGCGGACGTTCATGCGGGCGTCCGGTGCTGCGGCCGCCGCCGCCGCGCTCGGCATCGGCGCGGTCGGAACCGCCGCTGCCGACCACGGAATCGACTCGGTGTTCCGGAACATCCGGGTACGAGAGGCACAGAAGGCCTGGGAGCGCGGCTACCGGGGGCGCGCCGACCGGTCGCTCGCGCTGACCGACTCCGGCGCGGAGGGCCGCCACCCCGACCTGGGGCCGTGGAACGACGTCACCGCAACCACGACCAGCGACGACCGGCTGAAGCTCGAGCGGAAGACCGGCACCGAGGAGAAGACGCTGCCAGTCTACAGGGAGGCGGTCCGACAGACCGAGACGTACAGCGGTGCCGCCGCCGGCGCCGGCGTGCTCGGCCTCATTCAGACGTTCGGCCCGGCGAACATCGCAACCGAGGAGTTCGACACGGCGGACGACAGCTTCGTCCAGCTTCGCGGCACCATCGACTGGGATCCCGGCACGCCCGAAGGCGCCGAGGAGCCCGGCGAGTGCGAGCTCCGCATCCTGAAGAACGGCACACAGGTCGCCACGACGGGCGGCGGCCTCGAGGTCAACACCGAGAGCCGGAAGACGGTGCTGGTCAACGACCCTATTGTGCTGAACGCCGAGGACGACTACGAGTTCGAGGTCGTCACCTGGCGGAGCGTCAACGCGTACGACGTCACCATCGAGTTCGAGGAACTCATCGACACGGGCGAGACGGAGGTCCGCGAGGTCACCGTTACCGAGGACGTCTCCATCGACAGCGACACGCTGCTGCCGGACGCCGGCGACACCCCGGAACTCGTCGCCTGGCACAACGACGACACCCGGTACGGCGACTACGACAAGCCCCGGGACTCCGACGGTCACGGTACCCACGTCTCCGGCATCATGACCGGCTCCGGACAGGCCGCGACCGTCGACGATGCGACCACCGACTCGCCGAATACCGTCCTCATCGCCGGCGACTTCCTCGAGTACGAGGTCGAGGCCGGCGCCGACGGCGGTGTCTTCGGCGCCGCGACCGGCGACGGCATCGAAGTCGTCATCGAGGGCCCGAACGGCCGCCAGCTCGCGCGGTCGGTCGGCGCCTCGGGTACCTCCGAGGTGTCCGTCGAGGCGAACATCACCCAGACGCCCGCCGTCCACGACTCCGGAACGGAGAGCTATACCGTCTACGTCCGGACGACCGAGGGCGAGTTCGCCGCACCCGGTCGGGTCAAGGAGGTCGCCACCGGCTCGTTTGCGGCCTTCGACGGAACGACCGGCGAGGCCGTCGACGACGGCGACTACGCCATCCACGCCGGCATCGCCCCGGGCAACAGCCTCGTCGCGGTCACCGGCCTCGGCGGCGGCGCGAACAACCTCGCCCGGGCGGCCGACGAGTTCGCGGCGGCGTTCAACCTCCGGGCGGTCAACATGTCGTGGGGCGCGATCGGCGGCATCCCGGTCGGCATCGCCGGCGGCGTCCTCGACACGACGCCCGGCGACATCGCCGACATCACCGACGGCGGCATCCTGACGGTCGCCGCCGCCGGCAACTCCGCCACGCCGGCCAACGGCAACTCCTCGCCCGCCGTCGTCGAGGAGGCCATCTCGGTCGTCGCCACCGGCCCCCGGGATGGCATCGCGGCGTACTCCTCGGGCGGTCTCGGCGGCGTCAACGAGGACGGCCAGCCCCACGCCAAGCCCGACGTGACCGCGCCCGGCGGCCACGTGAACCAGCTCGACTGGGCCTCGAAGGCGGGCAACCCCGACTCCAAGGCGGAGTACGGCGACGTCCGCGACTTCACCGGTAAGGGCGGCACCTCGATGGCCTCGCCCTCCGTCTGTGGCACCGCCGGCCTCGTCGCCCAGGCCATGGAAGAGGACGCCCCCGAGGCGCTGTCGTTGCCCGAGCCCGCCGAGACGACCCGCGAGGACGTCATGCGACTCAAGTCCGTCCTGCTGTCGACGGCCTCGACGACAGCGTTCACCGCCGCGCCCTACCACCGCGCGAAGGCGCCGACCTACACCTTCGGCGAGCGGGACCCCTACGAGGGGTACGGTCGCGTCAACGTCGACGCCGCC
>PXSE01000013.1 GCA_003022905.1 Halobacteriales archaeon QS_9_68_42 | reverse complement strand
CATCGAGTATCTCGGCTTCGAGCCCGACGAGGTGGTCAGGGCCTCCGACCGCGTCGAGACCTACTACGAGTACGCCCGCGAACTCGTCGAGGCGGGCGGTGCCTACACCTGCACCTGCGGCGGTGAGGAGTTCTCCGCGCTGAAGAACGACGCTCGGGCCTGCCCGCACCGCGACAAGAACGCGGCGACGACCCTCGAGGAGTTCGAGGCCATGGTCGACGGCGCGTACGACCCGGGCGACATCGTCCTCCGGGTCCGGACCGACATCGAGCACAGGAACCCCGCGCTCCGCGACTGGGTGGCGTTCCGGATGATCGACACGCCACACCCCCGCGAGGAAGCCGCCGGGTACCGCTGCTGGCCGATGCTGGACTTCCAGTCCGGCATCGACGACCACGAGTTCAGTATCACGCACATCATCCGCGGTATCGACCTGCAGGACTCCGCCAAGCGACAGGGGTTCGTCTACGACTACTTCGGCTGGGAGTACCCCGAGGTCGTCCACTGGGGCCACGTCCAGATCGACGCCTATGACGTTGCGATGTCGACCTCGACAATCAAGGAGAGAATCGAGGCCGGCGAACTGGACGGCTGGGACGACCCCCGCGCGCCGACCGTCGCGGGCCTCCGCCGGCGGGGCATCCGCGGGAAAGCCATCGTCGAGGCGATGACGGAACTGGGCACCTCGACGTCCAACGTCGACCTCGCGATGTCGTCAATCTACGCCGCGAACCGCGAGTTAATCGACGACGAGTCCGACCGCCGCTTTTTCGTCCGCGACGGCGTCGAGAAGACGCTCTTGGGCGGCCCGGAGACGGCCGAGCCGCCGCTGCACCCCGATCACGAGGAGCGCGGCACCCGCTCGATTCCGGTCGGCGGGGCGGTGCGCGTCGAACCCGACGACGTCCCGCCCAACGGCAAGCGCGTCTGGCTGAAGGGCCTCGGTCCGGTCCGACACACCCGCAACGCCTTCGAGTTCACCGGCGACGACATCGAGGTCGTCCGCGAGGGCGACGTCAACGTGGTCCACTGGGTGCCGGCCGACGAGAGCGTCCCGCTCCGACTGCGGACGATGGACGGCGACGCGACGGGCCGCGCCGAACCCGGCATCGCGAGTCACGACCCCGACGAGGTAGTCCAGTTCGAACGCATCGGATTCGCCAAAATCGACCGCCACGGCAACGGCGAGAGCGTCGCGTACTTCGCCCACCGCTGACGGGCGGCCGCGAGACGGCGCGAACGTTTAACTTCGGCCACTGTTTAGTCAAGTTTAGCAATGACTATCGACCCCAACTTCGAGGAGAACCGCGACCACGAGGGCCAGGAGCACGACGTCGACGTCTGGGGGCCGACCGACCCGCCGGAGAAACTGGGCATCCGCGGTACTCACGTCGCCGTCGACTTCGACATCTGCATCGCCGACGGGGCCTGCCTTGAGGACTGCCCGGTCGACGTCTTCGAGTGGGTCGACACCCCGGACCACCCCGAGAGCGAAGTCAAGGCCAACCCGACCAGCGAGGACCAGTGTATCGACTGCATGCTGTGTGTCGACGTCTGTCCGGTCGACGCCGTCGACGTCGACCCCGGCCGCGCCGGCCGCATCTGACTCGTCTCCCCGTTCTCTAATTCGTCCCGCCGTCCTGCTCACCCACGTCCCGGAGCGGGACAGGCACGAGGCGTGGCCGAACTGTCGCTGATTTTGACAGGTTCGGTTCCGGCAACAATTTTATGTGATGATTAATACTACCAGATGGCATGCAGTTCTCCGACGAGCTCGAGTTCAGCCACCGGGACCGCAAGGACATCTACGAGTACATCGAGCGGTACGGCACCGTCAACTACGACGACGCCCGCCGGGCGCTGAACATGAGTCCGGAGGCGTTCGGCCACCACGTAGCCGTACTCAGGCGGGACGGCATCGTCTCCCGCACCGAGGAGGACGAACTCCAGGTAGCCTTCGAGGACGAGAGCGAGGAGACGTTCGTCAACGAGGGACTGGAAGTAACGATCCGGCAGGCCCGCGAGGACGACCTGACCGGCCTCGTGGGCGCGATACGCGAGGCGCTGTCGGAGGCGACGTACATCGAGGGCGAGTCCATCGCCGACGTCGTCGAAAGCGAGAACGTCCTGTTGCGGCACAACGACGTCCGGTCGCGCGTCTTCTTCGTCGCGACGATCCACGGCGATGTCGTTGGGTGGGTCCATGTCCATGCCCCGGAGATAGCGAAGCTATCGCACACCGCCGAGTTGACCGTCGGCGTCATCGACGAGTACCGGGGCCACGGCATCGGCACGAAACTGCTGGACCGCGGCGTCGACTGGGCGCTGGACCACGGCTACGAGAGGCTGTACAACAGCATCCCCTCAACGAACGACGACGCCATCTCGTTCCTCGAGAACCGGGAGTGGGACACCGAGGCCGTCCGGCAGGACCACTACAAGATGGACGATGAGTACGTCGACGAGGTGATGATGGCCAAGGACCTCGGCTAAAGGAGTTCCTCGTCGGCCGACTCCAGCGGGTCGGCGACCACGCCGTCCTGCTGTGCGTACACCCGGGCGTGGCCGGTACAGACGACCCTATTTTTCGTCACGAGACGTGCAGGCGGACGGCGGCCGTCTCCGGACATCCTTCTTTGTTGTACTCCATGCCGCCGCTACGCGAGCAGGGCTAACGGGGGTTGCGGTCAAATCGCAACCAGGAACACCGCCAGCATCGTCGCGGTAAGCAGCACCTGCATGACCGTCGAAACGAGGATGCCGGCCGTGGCGTAGACGGCCGTTCGGGCGCCCTGCCGGGCGTTCCGGTGGCGTCGGTACTCAAGAGCGAAGACTACTCCGAAGACCCCGGCCACCAGGCCGAGCGGTCCGAGCACCACCGCGAGCGCGAGTCCGCCGACGACGGCCGCCGCGGTGGTCCGCAGCGAGGCGCCGCCGGCGCGAGCGGAGATGGCCCCGCCGAACCAGTCGACGGCCAGCGCGAACAGGCCCAGCGTCACGAGGAGAAGCGTCACGAGTGGCCCGAGGTCCGCGACCAGCCGGTAGTAGACGACGCCGGCTGTCGACAGCAGACCGCCGGGCACCAGTGGCAGCACGCTGCCGAGAACGCCGGCAACCAGGAGTAAGAGAGCGACGAGAAAGGGGTCGGCGTGGAGCACGTCGGAGGGTCGGTGGCATCCGACATAACGGTAGGCAATCACCGCCGGGGTTCGAAGCGTGAAGTGGTTCCCGGCCGTCGGCTTCGTCGCACGGCCAACGGCGTGAGCTTTCGTCTCGATACTTTGTGAGCCAACGACAGCGGGAGGACTTCATGCCGGTTACAGTAGCCGTTTACCGGTACGACCGCCCGCAGTCCGGCGGTCGATCCGGTACTGACGCACAGCAGTCGGTATCACGCGCCCGAAACCAGATAGACAGCTGACACGGCGAAGACGATGCCCAGTGCTTTCCGCACGGTGAACTCCTCGCCCAATACGAGAAACCCGATTATCGAGGAGAACACGAGGAACATTGCAAAGATGGGGGTGACGACGCTCACGGGGCCGAGGGACAGCGACCGGTACAGTGCGAGGATTCCGATTCCCAGAAAGAAGCCTGCCGCGAGCACGTACGCCAGCTTCGGCGAAGACAGATGAGCGACGAACCCCTGGTCGGTGTACAGCAATACACCGAGTGCCATCACGATAAGCAGGGTATTGGAGATGACAACGGCGACGTCGCTCGGAATCGCGCCGGGACCGGTCGTCGCGACACGCATGAGCGGGGAGACGAGCGCGTACGCCCCCATTGCGAGAAGTGCGTAGGGCAGGTACGTGACGTCCATACGAACGCATCATCCGGCACGGACAAGTGTTTGCCGACCTGCGACGGCGGTGGTCAGTCCCGGTAGCGGTCGGCCTCTCGCCGCGCGACGTCGGTCCCGTAGCGGTCCACGAGCGGCCGGTAAGCCTCCCCCAGGGCGCGCATACACTGCCGTTCGGAGGCGTAGCCCAGTTCTTCGACCGTCTCGCCCCACGGCCGCGCCTGCAGGACCTTCCGGACGAGCAGTCGCTCGGCGTCGGCGTCCCCGAGCGCGCCGTCGACGAGCGCCCGCAGCGCCAGCCGGCGGAACGGCCGCGGCGCGACGTCGTAGAGGCCAGGACCGTAGGCGGCACTGGCGACGACGCGCCACTCGGCGTCGGTCAAAGCGAGCGGGACGGCTCCGTCGGCGGCCGAGAGCGCCGCCCGGACCATGTCGGGGTCGGCGTCCTCAAGCGCGTTAGCCAGCACGCCGGCGATTCGCCGCCGGAACCACTCGCCGTGTCGGTGGGCGAGTTCCCGGCCGGCCGACGACAGCGGCCGGACCATCAGCGCCGAGTACTCGCCGCTCTCGTCGTTTCTGGTCGTCGAGAGGTGGACCGTCCGGTAGCCGTTCGCCGCCCAGAATTGTAGCAGCTCGGGCGTGGCGCCGTAGCCGACGCCGAGGTAGTCGACGGCGTCGGCGTCGAACCGGCCGTCGGCGGAGCGGTCCCCTTCATTATCGAACTCGGCCTCGATCTCCGACAGGAGCCGCGAGCCGAACCCGCGAGAGCGGACGGCGTGGTGGGTGGCGACCCGCATTACCCGCAGGCCGACCGGGACGGCGCCGTTGGGGTCCCGAAGCTGGCTGGTCAGCATGTCCGGTAGCATGTTGCCGCGGACGCGGTCGCCCTCGTACATGTCCTCTCGGAGGTCGGCGTGGAGGCCGCCCTCCCGCGCCAAGAGCGCAATGGAGACGACGGCGCCGTCAACGGTCAGCGCCCGCAGGGCAATGTTGGGGGCGTCGAGGAGTCGCGCGAGGTCGTCGGGTTCCGTCCGGTAGTGGGCGTTGACCAGCAGGCCGAACGCCTCCCGGAGGCGGTTCTCGTCGGCCGCCAGTTCCGCCGGGTCGAGGCGCTCGTAGGTGGCGTCTCCGACCGTCGCGCCGGCGACCCGCGGCTCGACGGCCGGTCGGGCGTCGAGCAACAGCGCCCGGAACAGCCACACCTCGATTGGGTCGCCGGCGGCGTACCGGACGGGCGCGGTAAGCGAGACCGTCCGGACGTCGTGGCTCTCCTCGAGGCGGCCCCGGAACCGAACGTCGAAGCCGCGGCCGGCGCCCTCGTAGCCGTGAACGGTGGTGGCAAAGCAGGACGACGGCGCGATCGAGCGGAGGGACTCGAGGGTCCGAACCGGCAGGGCGGCGGCTTCGTCGACGACGAGGGCGTCCGCGGCGGCGTCGACCGCCTCGGGCGGCCTCCGGAACCGGACCCGGCCCGCGCCGGCGACCAGTTCCGGCGGACCCTCGCCGTCCCGTCGGTCCGCGGTGAGCGCGTCCAGTTCCGACAGGGTCTCGGCGGCCCGCGCGAACACCTCGGCGGCGTTGTGGCGGCCCGGCGCGGTCACGAGCACGTCCGCGCCGTCGGCGGCGAGGGCGGCGGCCGCGAGGCCGGCGGCACTCGATTTTCCGCGGCCCCGGTCGGCCTCGAGGACGACCGCGATGCCCGCCTCCTGGAGCGCCTCGCAGGCGAGGACGGCGTCCCGCTGGTCGGCCGTCCGGCAGGCCTCGTAGACCGCCGGCGGGAAGGCGTACGACTCGGGCGGGTCGACCGGCGGGGCGGGCCGTCGCGGCGCCGGGTCGGTGCGGCCGTCCCGCTCGAGGCGCCCCTCGTCGACGTCGACGATTGCGATCCCGCGGTGGGCCCGGAGCGTCCCGACGAGGCGGGTCCGGAAGTTCCCGGCGACGTCGGCCAGTTCGAACGGCGGAACGGCCAGCGTCTCGTTGAAGCCGTCCCGGCGGTCCGGCCACGTCTCGAGCGGCGGGGTCACGAGGACCAGCAGGCCGCCGCCGTCGACGGCGCCGGCGGCCCTGCCCAGCGCATTCGGTCGGCAGGCGTCGTGGCAGTCGACGACGACGCACTCGCGGGTGGTCCCGAGGAGTTCGCCCGCCCGGTCGGGCGGGAGACGGTCGCCGACCACCGCCCGCTCGGAGAGGGTGACGGCCTCGAGGTTCGCCGCCTCGCGGGCCTCGCGGGCGGCCCGGTAGCCGGCCTCCCGGTCGCCGGCGAGGACGAGCAGGCGGCGCTCGTCGGCCGCCGTCGCCTCCGCTCGCAGGCCCCGGGCGGTCTCTCGGACCGCGTCCATACCGACGCCACGTCGTCGACCCGGAAGGCTCCACCGGTCGTCGCCCGGCGTCAGCACGCTTGATAAGGATTAAATGTCGCGCCGCCGGACCTGACGGTATGAGTAGCGAGAGTACCCAACGCAGGGAGCGCAAGTGCATCTCCTGCGGGATCAACATCTCGGGAACGAGCGCGGCGAAGTTCGAGTGTCCCGACTGCGGGCACCTGATCTACCGCTGTGCGAAGTGCCGCAAGCAGAGCAACCTCTATGAGTGCCCGGACTGCGGGTTCATGGGGCCGTAACAATGGGCAAGGTCGCAGCCAAAATGAAGGTCATGCCGGAAAGTCCCGACGTGGACCTGGACGGCCTCCAGGACCGCCTCGAGAACACCCTGCCGGAGGGCGCGAAAATCAGCCGGGTCGACCGCGAGGACGTCGCCTTCGGCCTCATCGCGCTGTTCCCGACCGTCATCATCCCCGACGAGGGTGGCGGCACCGACACTGTCGAGGACGCCTTCGGGGGCGTCGACGGCGTCGAGAGCGTCGACGTCGACGAGGTCGGCCGCATCTAATAGTAGTTACTGTAAGTCATTTCGGTATCGACCGCACGCAGTCGTACAGTCGTGCAGTCGTATCGGGAAACAATTACAACAATCACTATAACGCCAGCCCCGAAGCGTCCGTTAGTTCGATACTCCGAAGCACGAACGTAACCGATACGGCCGCGGTGTAGCCCACCGTCAGGCACTTGCGGAAGGAGCGCGGTCGGAACGCACCTTTTATATGTGGGACCGGACTACGGTGGGTCAAGAATGCCGAGTTCCAACGGCCCACGAGAGGCGACGCGGAACAAGCTCCGAAACAACCCACGCGACCGCGGTACCTCCCCGCCCCAGCAGTCCGTCGAGTCCTTCGAGGACGGTCAGAAGGTCCACCTCAAGCTCGACCCGTCGGTTCCGAACGGCAAGTTCCACCCCCGGTTCAACGGCCGGACGGGCACCGTCGTCGGCGAGCAGGGCAACGCCTTCCAGGTGGAGATCATCGACGGCGACGTCACGAAGACGCTCATCGCCGCCGCCGCCCACCTCCAGCTCCAAGAGGAATGACGATATTCAAGGAGGTCCTCGACGAGGAGTACCTGACCACCCCCGAGGCCAAGGAGTTGCTTTCGGACATCGAGAACGAGCGGGCCCTCGACGAGGACCGCGAGATGCGGTACGAGCTGGCCCGCGCCATCGAGCACGTCAACCGGTTCGCCGCGCTCGAGGCCGAGGAGTCCCGCGAACTGGTCGGGGAGTTACTCGAACTCGAGAAGGTCGACGAGCCGACGGCCTACAAGATAGCGAACCTACTGCCAGAGGACCGCGACGAACTCCGCTCGGTGTTCGCCCAGGAACGGTACTCGCTTTCGGGCGACGAACTGGACGACGTCCTCGACGTCGTCGCAAGGTACGCCTGAGCCGGCCCCTGTTTTAAATACTGCCTTCCCCTATCGTTCCGGTATGAGCGACTCCGGGTCCGAGGACACGCCCACCACCGCGGTCGTCGTCGACTTCCTGCCGCGCGGCAGTCCGTCCGACGACCGGCCCCAGTACGAGCGGTCGCCAGTCGCCTTCGCCGTCGGCGAGGCGGATTTCCGTCTCGTCGAGGCCGCACTGACCGACGACGCCGGCGTCAACATCGGGGACCGCATCGAGATCGACCCTTCCGGCGAGAACGTCGAGGACCTTCGCACCGCCGGCTACGGCGAGCTAACAAGCACGGCCGAATCCGAACTCGAACACGCGATAAACGCGATCATCGACGCCGACACCCGGCGGTTCGTGGACTTCTACAACGACGCACAGCCGATAACCACCCGGCTCCACGTGCTGAACCTGCTGCCCGGCATCGGCAAGAAGCTACGCAACAACGTCCTCGACGAGCGCAAGCGCAAGCCGTTCGAGAGCTTCGAGGATGTCGAAGGGCGGGTCTCGGGGCTCCACAACCCCCGGGAGGTGCTCGTCGAGCGCATCATCGAGGAACTCCGCGAGAAGGACCTCAAGTACCGCGTCTTCGCGCGCAGGGCCGGGGAGTAACGAGGCCGCGATAGCGACCGCCGAATGATGAACGATATACGGGCTGACATCGTAGGGCCGCCAACAATGCGGGACCCCGACGCGCTGATCGCCCGCGCCGGCGTCCGCGGCGACCCCGACCGCGACCAGCACTTCCTGGTGGACGACCGAGTCCTCGGGCGGTTACCCGGCTACCTCCCCGAGGACGCCGATCGCTCGCACGTTCTGGAGGTCGGCGCCGGGGCGGGCGCGCTCACCGACCGACTGCTCTCCGTGGCCAACGACCTGACGGTCCTCGAGCGGGACCCGGCGCTCGCGGGCTTTCTGGAGTCGGAGTTCGCCGACGCCGTCGAATCGGGCGCGCTGTCCGTCGTCGAGGGCGACGCCCTTGAGGTGGGGTTGCCGGAGTTTACCGCATCGGTGTCGAACCTGCCGTACGGCGTCTCCTCGGAGATAGCGTTCCGGCTGTTGCCCGAGCGGCGGCCGACGGTGCTCATGTTCCAGCGGGAGTTCGCCGAACGGATGGCCGCCGACCCGGGCGAGGACGAGTACGGCCGGCTGTCGGTGACCGCGGGCCACTACGCCGACGTCGAGATCGTCGAACCGGTCCCGGAGGAGGCGTTCTCGCCGGCGCCGGCCGTCGAGAGCGCCGTAGTCCGGACGACGCCACGGGAACCGGAGTACGAGGTGCCGGACGACGAGCGGTTCATGGCGCTCGTGCGGGCGGTGTTCACCCAGCGCCGGAAGACGATGCGGAACGCGATACGGAACACAGCCCACATCTCGGGCATCGAGGACCCCGAGGCCCTCGTGGACGCCAGCGACGAGACGCTCTTGGGCAAGCGCGCCGGGAACGTCCCGCCGGCGGCGTTCGCCCGGCTTGCACGGACCGCCGCCGAGGTGGACCCCAGAATGAACGGACCGAACTGACATGTCCCTCACGCCTGCACTCCTGGTCCCGTGGTACTGGCGGTTCGTCCAGCGGCTGCAGGGGGTCGTAGACCCCCGGCCGAGACAGTACCTCGCAACGCTTGCGCTCCCGGTGGGGTTCTTTATTGCCGTCTTCATTATTTACCTCGGCAGCAAGCC
>PXSE01000012.1 GCA_003022905.1 Halobacteriales archaeon QS_9_68_42 | reverse complement strand
GACGAACCGGCGGAACAGCCACTGGTTCCACCGGTAGTAGCGGGGCCGGCAGGTGGTCACCTCCCGCTCCCAGTCGTAGCCGAACCCCATCGACGCCATTTGGCCGCGCATGCGGTCGATGCAGTCGAACGTCCAGTCGCGGGGGTTGGTGTCGCGCTCCTTGGCGGCGTTCTCGGCCGGCAGTCCAAAGGCGTCCCACCCCATCGGGTGCAGCACGTCGTCGCCCCGCATGCGCCGGAACCGGGCGTAGGCGTCCGTGATGGTGTAGTTGCGGACGTGGCCCATGTGCATCTCCCCGGACGGGTAGGGGTACATCCCGAGGACGTACGTCGGCTCGGAGACGCCATCGGGCGTCCGGTACGCGTCGGCGTCGTCCCACGCCTCCTGCCACCGTCGTTCGACCGCCGTGTGGTCGTAGCCGTCGTCTTGCATGGAGTCAGTTGCCCGAAAACAGTACTGGTCCGGCCCTTAAGCTTTCCATCCGACAGACGCGGGCGGCGCTACCTGACCTCGTCGTCGACCAGCGCGAAGGGCGTGCCGTTGTCCTGTTCGTTCGCGTGCTCGTAGACGACGTGGGCCGCGGCGACATCCTGGATTGCGAGGCCGGTCGAGTCGAAGACGGTGACGCCATCGGTGGAGGCTCGACCGGGCCTCTCGCCGGTGACGATTTCGCCCAACTCGCCGTAGAGGTCGTCGTCGTCGAGGACGCCGCGACTCCACGGAACGTTGATCTCCCCGGAGTGGGTACACTGCTCGTAGTCGTCGATGACGAGTTTGGCGTTCGCCACGACGCCCTCCTCGAGTTCGTTCTTGCCGGGGGCGTCGGCGCCCATCGCGTTGATGTGGGTGCGCTCGCCGACCGCGTCGGCGGGCACCACCGGCTCCTCGACCGGCGTCACCGTCGAGAGGACGTCGCACCCGGCGGCCTCCTCGACGGTGCCCGCCCGGACGTCGAACTCCCCCTCGAAGCGGTCGACGAACCCTTCGACGGCGGCGTCCCGAACGTCGAAGACGACCACCTCCTCAATGGGGCGAATCGTGGCGATGGCCTCCAGTTGGGTGTACGACTGGACGCCGGCGCCGACGATGCCCAGCGAGGTGGCATCCTCGACGGCCAAATGGTCGGTGGCGACGGCGGCGGCGGCGCCCGTCCGCTGTCGGGTCAGGGTCGTCCCGTCCATGATAGCGAGCGGAAAAGCGTTCCGGGGGTCGGAGTAGATCATGGTCCCGATCACCGTCGGCAGGTCGTACCGCTCGGGGTTGTCGGTGTGGACGTTGACCCACTTGATGCCGGCGGCGTCCCAGTCGCCGGCGTCCATGTAGGCGGGCATCGACCGGAAGTCGCCGCCGTACTCCGGCAGGTCGACATACGACTTGGTCGGCATCTGGACGTTCCCGTGCTGGTAGGCGGCGAACGCCTCCTCGACGGCGACGATTACCTCCTCGGTGCGGGCGTTCTCGGCGACGTCGTCCCGGTCGAGCAACAGCGTCTCCATGAGGCAAATTTTGCGGTGGCGCCTACTTATACTATCGGTCGACGGCCGTGCTCGCCGCTCAGTACCGCCGGAAACTGGCGGACCCGACCGCCACGCGGACGAGCGTGTTGCCCGCCCAGTCGTCCTCGTCGGCGCCGTACTTCAGGTTGATTCGGCGGTTGGCCTCGCGGGCCGCCGCCTCGTCGTCGACGACCGTCGCCGTCCCGAACAGCGTGGCCGTCCACTCGGGGTCGTCGGCGGGGCCCCGGTGGACCGACAGCGCCACCCGCGGGTTCTCCCGGAGGTTCGCCAGCTTCCGGCCGGTCGTCATCACCTCGACGGTCCCATCGTCGTACCGGAACCACACCGGCGCGACGTGGGGCCTGTCGTCGGCGCTGGTTGCGAGGTGAGCAACGACCGCCTCCCCGTCGAGCAGTTCCTCGAGGTCGGCCGGGACCGCGTCGCTCATGATTGGGCGTTGGCGCGCCGAGTCAAGAGTCCGGCGTCGCTTGGACCCACTCGATTGCGCCGCCGAGGTCGAACTGTAGCTCGCCGTGGCGGTAGCCCTCGACGTGGCCGTTCGGCCGGGCCCGGAAGACGACGGTTGGCTCGTGGCCGACGGCGGGCCGCTCGCCCCGGACGGCGGCCCACTCGTCGTCCGGGAAAGAGGTACAGTCGATGAACAGCGCCGAGTCGGGGTGTTTCGCCAGCTGGTCGGAGCGCTTGGCGCCGCCGGTCTCCACGACGGCGGCGACGGGGTGGTCGGCGCCCGAGCGGCGCGCCGGCGGCCGCGGACGGGTCACCTCGAGGAGGTCGTCGCCGACGGCGAAGTCCAGCGCGTGGCCGCTTGCCTGCTCGACCTCCGGCTCGAACTCGAGGCCGGCGTCGGCCAGCAGTTTCGCGACGTTGAACTCGGCCATCGTCGCCCGCATCCGGCCGATGTCGTAGCCGCCGGAGGTGCCGAGCTTCGACGCCATTGTGTACCGGTGGGCGTCCAGTACGCCCATCGACAGCAGCGACTCGTAGAAGCCGAGCCCCGCCTGGCGGGTCGCGTCGGGGAAGCCGGCGGCGTCCTCGGCGAAGAACCGCCGGGTGGTGTTCCGGCCATCCTTCGAGCAGAACACCGGCAGGAAGAACCAGGTGACGTACTCGAAGGCCGCGAGCCACGGGTCCGTGAGTTCGACGCGGGCGGTGAGTTCCCGCTGGGCCCACCGGGAGACGGCGAACGGCGCCTCCGCGAACGTCTCCTTGTCGGTCCGCCACAGTGCCTCAGGTGTCTCCGTGTTGCCGAGCCAGTAGGCCCGTCCCGGCCGGTAGCAGAACAGCGCGAAGTCGCCGTTGTCCATCTCCATCCGGCGGGTCTCGTAGCGGTCGTCGGCGACCCGGAACCACGGGTCCTCGAGTCGCGCGCCGAAGGAGTCCTCCAGCGGCGCGAGCAGGCGGTCGCGGACGCGGCCCTCGTTCCACGTCTCGTTCGACCGACGGAATCGGAGCGGACCGGCCACGCCTTCGCTACGGCGGCGCGGCGTTTACCGGTTGCGCGCCGCGAGCAGAAGGCCTCGAGCGTCGACGCGTCGTTCGACGACGAGCGTACCGACTACGAGGGGGAGATCAAGTACGATTCGGGGGACTCCGCGGAGGCACTCCTCGACCAGTTCGAGGAGATGAAGTCCGGGTAGTCAGCCCGTTTCTCGGACTCCCAACAGCACGAACGAGGTTCCGCTCACGACCACCACGGCCGCGACGTGTCCGACGAGCGCCGCCAGAAGCACCCGGTGTTCCAGCAGGAACGGCACCAGCACCAGCTGGACGACGCCGAACAACAGCGTCTCGCGGTCCGCACGGCGGAGCGTCGCGGCCGTCTCGGGGTCGAACCGGTAGCGGACCGACCGCCACAGGCCGACGACGGAGGCCCACCAGCCGGTGCCGATGCGGTAACAGAGGTCCCACAGTACGAGCAGCGTAAGGTAGACCACCAGGACGGGCGGGTCGGGGCCGAACAGCCGCTCGACGAGTCGACCGCCGGTCTGTGGGTCGAAGATGAAGAGATGGGTTATCAACGCGATGAATGACAACACTGCGAGCACCACCTCGATACTGGAGCTGAACAGTAGCCGGCGGTACGGTTCCGGGGTTTCGTTCATCCTGGCGGTCCGGCTGATGCGGAGCATCTCGACGCTGCCGACGCCGGCGACGGCGACGGCAGCCGTCCCCGCAATGGCGGCGTTCCAGAGATCGTAGTACCACGCCAGCGCGAGGACGGCCGTCTCGAACACCAGAAGCTGGATGGCGATGGCCTCGGCCCGCGAGAGGTCCACCCCCGGCAGCGCTCCGATGATGCTCTCGTAGGCCCAAGTCTCGCCGTAGTCCGGCCGCATCTACGCCTCACCCACCGTCGGGGGCTCCGGACGAGCGCGCTGTTTGTGCAGTGCCCGTCGGACCGCCTCGTC
>PXSE01000011.1:1407-10856 GCA_003022905.1 Halobacteriales archaeon QS_9_68_42 | reverse complement strand
GTGCTCATCGTCCTCAACATGGTCGGCCGCGGCATCGAGTACAACCGCATCGCCAGCCAGGCCGAGGAGGGCGTCGAGGCCATCAGCCGCAACCCGCTCCGGGTCGCCACCAACTTCCTGCTCGTGGTCGGGGGGTTCTACTACCTCACCGTCGAGCGCCACGCCGGCATGATCGTCTCGCTTCTGGTCGTCGGTCTCTTCCTGACGGACTTCTTCGAGTTCGAATCCCGGAAGGTCGAGGCCCGCCAGGGCTGGGAGATAGAGCGGCCGTGGGGCGCCATCGGCGCCTCGACCGTCGCGCTGCTGTACATCGCCTACCAGGCGCTGTTCTTCGTCGTCAGCCCCTACTGGAACGCGGTCGTCTAACCCCGCCCGGTCAGGTCTCCGAGCGGCCCTCGAGGTACTCCCGGAGCTCCCGGACGGCCGGAATCGCAACCCAGAACGTCAGCACGCCGAAAACGATGAACCACGTCGTGACGTCCCGGACCAGCAGGGCCAACTCGGCGTAGGTGCCGGGGTCCTCCGGCGGTGCCGCGAGAAGCTGTCGACCCTCGAAGCTCTCGGTGGTCAGCCAGGCGGAGATGGCCATCCACACCATCCCGCCGCCGGTGAGTATTGCAAAGCCCTTTGCGAATTCGTCAGCCATCGTCCGAGCCTTCGTCGGTGTCGTCCTTAGACTTTCCCATTCTCGTGGTCCGAAACCGCGTCGAGAAGGCGTAGACGGCGCTCCCGCCGACGATGAGCGCC
The DNA here is from genome assembly GCA_003022905.1 of Halobacteriales archaeon QS_9_68_42. The sequence goes on along the minus strand of PXSE01000011.1, from coordinate 10,109 downwards.
AGCCCCAGCGCGACAAGCGGCAGGCTCACCTCCTCGGGGCTGGCCGTCGCCCGCTGGGTGCCCCGGTCCAGCAGCACGAACCCCGCGAGGATGGCGACGATGGCGATGAGCGTCGAGAAGACGGTGACCGTCTTGTACAGTCGTAGCGGAACGACGACATCGCCGTCCGGCGCGTCGGCGTCGTCCGGGGGCTCCCCGCCGTCGCTCGGCTTGTCCGCTCCGTCGGCCGGGTCGCCGGCGTCGGCCGGGCCTTCGGCGGGACGGCCGCTCGTCTGGTCGGCCATTGTCGAATGGAAGGACGGATGCGCACTAAAACTGCCGGAACAAAGAGCGCGTTACTTCGGCGGGCGGAGCCGGAAGTACCGCCGGTTGAGCTCGAACATGTACCCCTCGCGCATCGTCTTCAGCACCGCGTACGAGAGGAACGCCGCCACGAGCGGCAGCAGGAACGTCACGTCGAACAGTTCGTGGTTCCCGATGGGGAACGTGCCGGTGACGAGGTTCTTGACCGCCAGCACGGCGATGGTGAATGCGAAGACGACGCCGCTGACGCCGATGGCCGCCCAGAAGGGCTCCTCGACGGGTCGGCGGGCCGCACCCTTGTTGAGGAACGGCACGATGGAGATGAACCCGACCACGATCAGGTTGGCGACGACGCCGTACACGCGGTCGCTGACAAGCTTTTCGCCGCCCAAGAGAGCGAGTTCGGGGTTCAGCGGCGTCAGCTTCAGCAGGCCGAACGACCAGTAGAGGTACCAGTCCGGCAGGATGACCGCCGGCGTCGAGTTGGCGTTTGCCGGGCCAGGGAGGTGCGGCGGCACGGCCGCCGAGATGAAGAACATCAGCCCGACAAAGAACGACGTCAGCGCCAGGTTGCGAATCATTTCGTGGGGCCAGGTGGGGAACGCCAGCACGTCCCGTTCGACGTAGTCGGAGGCCTGCCGGAGGTCCTCGTCCTCCCGGCGGGAGCGCTCGAAGTACTCGTAGGTGAGCCGCGAGAGCCCCTGGGTGCGCTCCTTGCGCTCCGACCAGGTCGGCGCCTGGTCGTCCTGGGGGACGATGCCGGTCCCACCGTCGGACCGTGCGTCGCTCCCGCCGTCCGTTCGTACGGCTCGACGAGCCCCCGAGCCGTCCGGCTCGGAGACGCCGTCGGTCCGTGCCTCGGTTCCGCCGTCGGGGTTGGGTTTTTCCTCGCTCATTGTCTCAGTGGGGTTCCGCGATGCCCTGCATCCAGACGATGCCGATGTGGACGGCGATGAGCGCCGTCACCACGAACGGCAACAGGAAGACGTGCAGGATGTACATCCGTTGTAGCGTCGCCTCCCCGAGCGTGAAGCCGCCGAAGATGAGCTGTGCGACCCACTCGCCGATGAGCGGGATGGACAGTGCCATCTCGACGCCGATCTGGCCGGCCCAGTACGAGAGCTGGCTCCACGGCAGCAGGTAGCCGGTGTAGCCGAACACCATCGTCAGCGAGATGAGGACGATGCCGATAATCCAGTTCAGCTCGCGGGGCTCCTTGTACGCCCCGGTGAAGTACACCCGGAGCATGTGCAGGAACACCGCGGCGGTCATCACCTGCGCGGACCACCGATGGAGGCTCCGGAGGAACAGCCCGAAGTTCAGGTCGCCCATGATGAACAGGACGTTCGAGTACGCGACCGTCCGGAGGGTGTCCCCGCCGATGGTACTCGTCGACGGCGCGTAGTAGAAGCCGAGGAGCGCCCCGCTAATGGAGGCGACGACGTAGGCGATGGTGCTGAACGACCCGAGCGCGTACAAGGGGTACCAGTACCAGAACTTGTTGTCGAGGTTGTACTGCTCGGTGTGGCTCTTCGGCATCTGGAGGTTCGTCTTGTAGTACATGTCCTCCAGCAGCTCGAGGTAGTCGACGATGCGAAGCCGACGGTCCAGCCAGATGAGCACCGTCAGGTACACCTCCTCGATGGGCGAGAGCTCCTTGCTTTCCATCCACGCTTCGTGGTCGTGTTCGTCTTTGCGTTCGAGACTCATTGTTAATCAGGTCTGGGTAGCGACACGAACGTGCCGAACTCGGGGGTGAACGGGTCGTACTGGGACTGGTGGCACTGGCAGTACACGCCGTCCGCGATGTCGTACTGGGCCGAACTGTCGGTCTCCTTGTAGCCGGGCACACAGCAGAAGTGCGTACAGACGTTCAGGTACGCGATGACGCCCCGGCTGGAGGCCCCGGCGTACCACTCGCCGACCTCGTCGTCCCGCTGGGCCTTCTCCTCGATGCGGGTGCTCCGGATGATGGTCACGGGCAGTTCCCCTTCGAGGCCCTCCGAGCGCCAGGTGGCCCGGGCGGGCTTGCCGACGCCCCCGTCGCCGATGCCGTTGCCCCACTCCTCGTAGCCCGAGAAGTCGTCGACGTTGAGGCGGTCGCCCTCCGAGAGCTCCTCGGCCTGCCACTCGTAGGGCGTGTCGCCCTCCCCGAGCGACGTGAAGTAGTTGTCCGCCTCGGCGTCCGGCTGGACGCCACCGGCGTTCTGCCGCCCGCAGTACTGGAACCACTCCGTGGAGTAGCTCTGGCCGCCGACCTCGGACTCGGCGACCTGGTAGGTCGTGCCGCCCTCGGTCACCTCCTCGGCCTCCGGCCAGACCCCGCTGATGAACCCCTCGTCGTCGATTTCGACGGGAATGTACGGCATCCCGCGGGGGGCGGGGCCGCCTACGAGGCTGATGCCGACGAACTCGGTGGGGCCGCCGCCGCCCCCGGAGGGCTGGGTCGTCAGGTTGATGCTCGTGGCGCCGGCGACCCCGACCCCCGAGAGGGCCGCGCTCCCGACGACGCCCTTGACGAACCGCCGACGTCCCGACTCGCCGGGATACTTGTCCTCGCTCATTATTTTTTGTAGTAGGGGTACACCGCACGCTTCAGCTTCTCGACCGCGCCGTCGGTGATCTCCTCGCCGTACATGTCGTCCTCCTCGATGTAGAGGTCCTCCCACTTGCGGCGGCGCTTCTTGACGACCATCACGTCCGGGAGGAACTCCTTGCGGTACAACAGTAGAATGAACGCGAGGTTGATGAACACGCCCGCCAGCAGCAGGCCGAGCAGCACGTTGCCGGCCTCGCTGCCGGTCGACGTGCCGACCGCCCACCCGGCCGTCAGGCCGTAGGTGAACAGGCCGACCAGCACGATCTGCAGCACCGACAGCAGGACGATGGTGATCGCCGCGACGGTGCTCTCGCGGGCCGGCTCGTACCGGTGAATCGCGCCGTAGCTGTTGTCGGCCACGCTCAGTCACCTCCGCTCGAATGCGGGGACTCGCCGTACTTCAAGGTGAAGAATGTGAACACCAGCGAGACGGACATCATCAGCATCACGCTGACGCCGACCCAGTGTTCGTGGATGTCGACGCCGAACTCGATGGGTTCCTTGACGCCCGCGCCGGCCAGCGTCGTCGTTTCGACGTCGTCGCCGACGGCGACGCCGCCCTTCATGCCCAGGCTCTCGTGTGGAGCGCAGTAGTAGGTCGTGATGCCGGCGTCCTCCTCGGTGACCTCATACTCGTAGGTGACGTCGCTACCCTCCTCGGCGCTCCCGCTGTCGAAGCCCGCCGGCCCCTCGTTGGCCTTCACGTTGTGGGCGCCGCCCTCGCCGGTCCACTCCCAGACGATGGTGGTGCCGGGCGAGATCCAGATGGCCGGTGGGTCGAAGGCGTAGCCGTCTGACCCGGCACCGACGTCGACGGCCACGGAGTCCTCGCCGCGGGCGTCGACGATGCTCTCCTCGCTGTACAGGTTGGCGTCGTCCAGGAAGGAGCCGAACGCGGGGACCTCCTCTCCGCCTCCGCCTTCACCTTCACCTTCACCTTCGCCGCCACCCTCTTCGCTGGCGGCCGCGGCTGGTCCGGCCGCGCCAACGGTCGCGCCCGCCGCGGCCGTTCCGCCGGCGGCAGTGCGCATGAAGTCCCGCCGTTTCATACACCGGAAATCAGAGCCGTTCCCGCTTAAACCCACCGATGGCGGTCGCGTGAGCAACCGCTCCGTCCGCGTCTGAGCGGCCCTCCGCCGCGTTCTCGGCGCGGCCCTCTCGAGGGGCGGTCACCGTTACTCGTCCGGCAACTCGCCGTCGGCGTCCTCGATGGCTTCCCGGTGGACCCGCTCCATCGCCTCTTCGAGGCGCCGGCCGCCGGCCTCGAACGCCTCGTCCGGCAGGAAGTCGGGCCGCTCGTCGGTACCGGCGCCGACCGCGCGCAACCGGTCGCGGTACTGCTCGGCGCGCATCCGGTCGGAGAGGCGGGCGTTGGCGACCGTCAGGAAGAGGACGGCCCCGACGACGACGAACAGCAGGCCCAGCGTCAGGATGATGGCGCCGGCGAAGCCGACGCCGACGGCGCCGACGACGCTCGCCAGCCACACGAGGATGAACGCGATACCGGACAGCACCGTCGCGCCGGCCACTACCTGTAGCATCCGGTTGCCGAAGTCGCCGCTGCCCTCCGCGACCGCTCCCGGATGGGGCAGGCCGGCGTCCTCGTCGACGTCCGGGACGTCGTAGGACTCCATCGAGCAGAGCGCCACCATCGGCTCGACGTCCCGGAGAATCGTCCCGGTGCCCTTGACAGTACCGGCCGGCCGGACGATGACATACCCCTCGTCGGAGTAGGCCACCACCCGGTCGTCGTCACCATCGCCGACCCGCTCGACGATGGCGAACACCTCCCGCCGCTGGACGTTGGCCCGGAGTTCCTGCTCGACGCGGTCGAGCAGCCCCTCGCCGGTTATCCAGGAGTCGGGGTCGAACACTGCCTCCCACTCGTCGACGTCCATCTCGGCCATCTCCCGGGGGCCGAACTCCTCGAAGTCGTACTGCTGTTCGACCCGTTCCCGGAGCTCTTCCGTGGAGAGCGCGCCGCCGTCGTCGCCGCCCTTGGAGCCGGCGTCGTGCTCGTCGTCCGAGGACTGCCGGGAGTCGGCCATCGTCCGCGCTTGGGCCGTCTCCGGCTTACCTTTTCCGAACGCCGAGAACTCGGCACACTCAAGCGGCGGCCGTCCCAACTGCCAACGATGGTATCCGACGCCCAGGTCGCAACCGTCGTTTTCCTCTCGGTCGCCGCCAGCTTTCCCTGCTTCCTGTACGGCGCCTGGATAATGATCGACAACGAGCGGATTACCTGGGGCGTGCTCACCTACCACCTGAAGTTCATCCTCACTGGGCTGACGCTCACCACCGTCCCGCTGGTCGGGTGGATGATCCCCCGGCTGTTCGACCAGCTCGGCGGGTTCGCCGCCGTCCACGCCTTCTTCGGCCTGCAGGCGTACGCATTCTTACTTTTCGGCTTCACCGGCATCGTCCGCATCTTCCGGGCAAAGTACGAACACGACCTCTACGCGGAGTACGACGAGGACGTCCTGCTCGAGGAGATCGGCGGCGACAACATGCAGTTCTGGCGCCGTCGGCTCCGGATCGGCGTGTTCGGCTACGTCGGCTGCTGGCTGGTCGCCTTCCTGACCGGCTTCATGCGGTACCTGCTACGGTACGTCGCCTGAGGCCGTCGTCCGGGTGTGGTCGGGTGGTCGCCGGGGCGACCGACGTGGGTCACCACTCGCTGCCGTCCGCGAGGTCGACGTCGCCGTCCAGCTTCGACGACGGGCAGATGTCCTTCAGCGTGCAGTCCTCGCAGTCGGGGTTACGCGCGGTGCAGGTCGCCCGTCCGTGGGCGATGAGCAGGTGGGTGAACTCCTTCCAGTCCTCGCGGGGGACGACACCGACGAGGTCGTCCTCGATGGCCTCCGGGCGCTGCTCTTCGGTCAGGCCGAGCCGCCGGGAGATGCGCTGGACGTGGGTGTCGACGACGATGCTCTCGACGACCTCGTGGCCGTGCTGGAGGACGACGTTGGCGGTCTTGCGGCCGACGCCCGCGAGGTCCGTCAGTTCGGACATCGTATCCGGCACCTCGTCGTCGTGCTCCTCGACGATGTCGCTGCAGGCCGACCTGATGTAACTGGCCTTGTTGTTGTAATACGTTATCGAGTCGATGTCCGCGGCCAGTTCCGCCTCGTCGGCGGCGGCGTACGCCTCGGGGCCGTCGTACTTCTCGAAGAGGTCGGCGGTGGTTTCGTTGACCCGCTCGTCGGTGCACTGTGCCGACAGCACGACGGCGACGAGCAGTTCCAGCCGGTTCGAGAACTTCAGTGATATCTCCGGGTCGGGGTACTGCTTGTACAGCCGGTCCAGGGCCTCGACGGCCTGTGCCTCGCGGGAGTCCAACGTCGTTCCCATGCAGGTCGGGGGAGCGCGGTCCCCTTCGACCTGTCGGGTCCGGGCCGGCGTCCCGACTATCGTCGGTGACTGTCAACCCAGGACGCCGGTGACCGTCGCCGCCTCGATGGCCGCCGTCTCGTCGATGCCGTCACCCAGGATGGTGTAGCGGTCCCGTATCTCGTGGGCGGAGGTCATCGCCTCGACGAACCGCTCGTCGTCGATGTCCAGCGCCGCGGCGGTCGTCGGCGCGCCGATGTCGGCCAGCGCGTCCCGGACCCGGCGCCAGTCGCCGCCCTCGCCGCTGTGGAGGTACTCGGTGACGATGGCGGCGACGCCGACCTGGTGGCCGTGTAGCGCCTCGCCGGGCGCGACCCGGTCGAGCTGGTGGGAGATGAGGTGTTCGGCGCCGGAGGCGGGCCGCGAGGAGCCGGCAATGGACATCGCCACGCCGGAGGAGACCAGCGCCTTGGCGACCACCCACGCGGACTCCTCGAGGCCCTGCTTGATAGCGTCGGCGCGGTCGACCAGCAGTTCGGCAGTCATCTGCGAGAGCGCGCCAGCGTACTCGCTGTACCGGACGTTCTTCAGCCGGTGGGCCAGCTGCCAGTCCTTGACGGCGGTGTAGTTGGAGACGATGTCCGCACAGCCGGCCGTCGTCAGCCGCCAGGGCGCCGCCGCGATGAGTTCGGTGTCGGCGACGACGGCCAGCGGCGGGTCCGCCGCCACGGAGTGGCGGGTGTCGCCCTCAGGGACGGAGCCGCGGCCGGAGACGATGCCATCGTGGCTGGCGGCGGTCGGCACCGAGACAAACCCGCAATTGCGCTTGTCGGCGGCCATCTTTGCGATGTCGATCGGCTTGCCGCCGCCGAGGCCGATGAGAAAGCCCGCCTCCACCGCGCCGGCCGTCTCCAGGACCTCCTCGACGGAGGCGAACGTCGCGTTCTCGACGACGGCGACGGCAGGGTCGAAGCCGGCCGTCTCGAAGGCGGCCACCAGCCGGTCGCCGGCCAATGCCTTCGGCGTCGGGCTGGTCACGATGAGCGGCCGGCCGTCGAGGTACAGTTCGTCGACGGCCTCGACGGTCCGGTCAAGCACGCCGTGCCCCAGGACGACGCTACGGGGCAGGCGTATCCACTTCGACTTGCCGAACATAACGGGATTGCGAGAGGGTGAGACAAAACCTTTGGCCTCCGGCGGCCGCGGGACTTCCTCTATCCCGAGATTTATATCGCTCCGACGCGCGGCGTATCGTACGGCAATGCCCCGTTTTCGCGTTCGCTTCCGGCCGGCGACGGCCCGGCACGCGGACCTCGACCGGGCCCTGTCGAAACCATGAGCGAGGAACAATCAACCACCCCACCGGCGTCCCCCCCGACCGAGGATGAGTCGGCGCCCTCCATTCTTGAACGCTACTCCAGGTTCGCCGACCGGTTCGTCCACGGGGTCGAATTGGCCGCAGCCTCGGTGTTCGCGCTGCTGTTCGCCATCGGCGTCGTCGATCTGTCGCTCCAGATCGCCCTCGCCATCCGGAGCGGGGCGATAACGGACCCGAACGTCGTCGTCGGGTTCATCGATACCGGGCTCCTGTTGCTCATCATCATCGAGGTCTACCAGACCGTGCTGGCGTACGTCAGAGAGAGCGAAACGCGCCGCATCGTCCGCCTCATCATCTACACGGGCGTCATTGCAATGGTCCGGAAGGCCATCATCTTCCGGACCAGCGAGTACTCGACCGAACTCGATGCCCTCTATGCGGCCGTCTCCTACGCGATAATCATCTTCGGTCTCGTGGCGCTGTTGTTCGCCGAACGTATCTACGGACAGGACGTCCCGGACAAGGACGTCTGACCGGACGCCGAGCCGCCGACCGCCCATTCGGGGACCATACGACCCCCTTCGAACGGGTCCGCGCCGGGACCGGGCCGTGTCGCCCCGGCGCTCACTCGACGGTCGCGAGCACCTCGAGGAGCCGCTCCTCGGTCCCGCGGTCCGGGCCGTTCTCCCGGCCGGTCCGCGCCGAGTCGCGGTGGTCTGCCACCGTCGCCGACAGCGCCGCTCCGTGCGGCGTCGGCTCCCACCCCAGCGCGCGCAGTTTCGTCGTCGACAGCAGGTGTGGCGGATCCCGGTACAGCGGGAAGTTCTCGGGCGAGAGGCCGACCGCGCCCAGCTCGCGCTCGCTCGCGAACACCGGTTCGACCTCGGTCCCGCAGGCGTCGGCCAGCAGTTCGACCCACTCGCCGAGCGTGGGGGCGTGACCGTCGCCGACGTTGTACGCCTCGCCCGGCCGGCCCTCCTCGGCGACGGTCCGCAGTGCCGCGGCGACGTCGGCTACGTAGACCAGGTGCCAGAGGTTCGTCCCGTCGCCCGGGACGACGACCCGGTCGTGGCCCTCGACGCGGTCGATCCAGTAGTCGAACCGCTCGGTGTAGTCGTGGGGGCCGTAAACGACCGGCGGCCGGACCGACAT
>PXSE01000011.1:0-1308 GCA_003022905.1 Halobacteriales archaeon QS_9_68_42 | reverse complement strand
GACGTACACGTAGGCGTCGACGTCGGCGAAGATGTCGACGGCCGTGTGGACGTCCCGCGGCTGGTAGGCGACGCAGTCGACGACGACGTCGGGGTCGACTGCCAGGCCGGCCCGCCGGAGGTCGGCCTCATTCTTGCGGTCGCCCTCAACGTGGGCGATGGCGTCGGTCGACTCGAAGGGGTTATCATGGGTGCCGCGGTTGAAGATGGTCACGTCGTACCCCGAATCGAGGAACTCCTCAACGACGTGGCGGCCGATGAACCGCGTGCCGCCGACGACGAGCGCGTGGTCGGACATACTCGCGGGTGGAGCGGTGCGGCGAAAAAAGGTGCGGAGTCGGCGGCCCGCTTAGACCTGGTCGACGCCGGCGATGAACACGTCGTCCGTGCCGGCGAACTCGTCGGTAGCCTGCTCTTCGGTGTCCAGCGTGAGCGCCTCGCCGGGGCCGACGCCGTAAATCCCGCTTTTCTCGACACCGCTGGGGGTCTCGATGAAGTAGGTGAACGTCGTCCCCTCGAGTTCGGCGGGGTCGGTGGTCTCTCCCTCGAAGGTGACGTAGCTTTCGCCCTCGGGGCTGGTGCCGTCGCTGTAGGCGCCGAGGAAGTTCCAGCTGTCGGGGAACCTGTCGCGGACCTCGACGCTGCCGGCGCCGGTGTCGACGCTGTCGACGGTCAGCCTGACCCGACGGGTCCGCTCGCCGAAGTCGACGGAGCTGTCGGTCTCGCGGCTCCCGGTGACGCTCAGGTCAACGCCGCCGCCGATGTCGTCGACCTCCCACTCGTCGCCGCGACCGTACCGGCGGGTCGTCTCGCCGGCACTGCGGACCTGCTCGAAGCCGAGCGCCGACGTGAGCACGAGGTTTCCAAGGAACGTGACGGTGTAGCTCTGCAGGCCGAACGGATGGAGATTCTCCTGTTTCCCCGGCGGCAACAGCGAGGAGACGTAATGGACGCCCGTGCCGGTGGTCTCGTCAGGGGTGAACGACCCGGTGGCGACGAGGCCGTCGGTCCGGGCGGCCACCGACGCGACGGCGTCGTTGGCGGCATCGGTGAACGCGGCTTCGTCGACGAGGTCCATCTGCGCCTGCCCGGAGACCGCGTAGCCGAGCGGCTGGACCTTCCATAGCTGCTCCTGGATTGGCCGTGCGTCGGTCAAAAGCGGGTGGTCCAGGTTCTTGCTCGTGTACCGGGCCACGTCGTAGAAGCTTCGTGTCACGTTCTCCGTCCGGTCGATGGCACTCCCGTCGACCAGGTCGTTGTCCAGTTGCGCCAGCAGGTACGTCCCCGTGTCGGTCACCACGAGGTTGCC
>PXSE01000010.1:18354-29179 GCA_003022905.1 Halobacteriales archaeon QS_9_68_42 | reverse complement strand
GTCGTGGAGGTTGCTCGTGGTCCGACAGCCCGGACAGCGGTACCTGAGGCGCACGGATGTTCGTCGGGTGGACGGCCGCGAGTATAGGCGTGTCGACTGTGGGTCCGGGCGGGGCCGCAACCAATGCGTTCCGTTGTTCAATGTGTGGCGACCCGGTCGAACCACCGCGCGTCGCACGACAGAGTTATATTCGCCCGCGAGGTAGCGGTTTCTATGACAACCTCCGAAACCCGCCCTCGCACCCGGAGCATTGAGCTCCTCCTCGTCGGCCTCCTGGCCGGGCTCGCACTCGTCGATATGGCGCTGCTCGCGAGCCCCTCAGGGGTGCCGGCGGAGCCGGTTCGACTCCTGCTCGCCGTCGGGGCGTTCGGGGCGGTGGCGGTCGGGGTAGCTCTCGGCGTCGTCGGCCCGCGGCGCTACGCAGTCGGTGCCGTCGCCTCGGTGCCGCTCGTGGCCCTGTACGCCTACACTGGCCTGCTACTCCCGTGGACACAGTTCTCCTATTGGCTCGGACAGCGAGGCCTCGAACTGGTCCTTGGAATCCCGTTCGTCGGCGAACCGCTGGCAGCCGCGCTGTTCGGCGGGTTCACGCTCGGAGAGACGACCCTCCGTACAGCGTTCCGCTATCACTACGCCGTCGTCGGCCTGGGCGTCCTCGCGGCGCTGTCGGTCTGTGTCTCGCTGTTCCGGCGTCGCTCCGCTCCGGCGGAACGGTCCCCTGCCGAGGACGCCGGCTGATACGGATTGTCGTAACGAATTACCGATACGGGTCGGCGCTCGTCGGTGAAAGACTACAGTAATCCATACGACGTGTCGCGCGCTACGAGCGGCCTCCGGGTCGGTGCGTTTATCGGCCGCGCGACGGTACCGAACCGTATGGAGCGGCTCCACGCGCGGTACCCATTTCTCGAGGCCTCCAGGGAGGCCGTCGAGGCCGCCGACGTCGACCTCGCCTCGCTGGTGGCGGCCGGCGGCCCGGCCGTCGAGCGGGGCCGTCGGCCGTCGAGAAGTACGCCGCCGCCGAGGCGGCCACCGCCCGCGAGCGGTTCGTCGAGGACTTCGAGGCCGACATCGAACTGCGGAGCGCCGACGAGGGCCGACTCGCGCTGGAGCGACTGCTCGCGGACTTCGGGCTGTCGGGGCAGGTCACCCCCGTCGGCGACGGTAGCTTCGACGTCGCCGCCACCGCCTACCTGCGGCTGTCGGGGTCGCTTTCGGGCGACGACTGGCGGCTGGTGGCCCGGCCGCTGTCGGACGGTCGGGTGCCCGTCGACCGGCCGGAACTGTACACGATGCTCCGTGAGGCGGTCCGGCGCCGCGTCGAGGAGGAACTGCCGCTATCGGTGCCGGAAGCCATCGCCGACCCGCTGTCGACGGAGTTGACCGCAGTGCGCCGCAGCGTCGCCGACATCGACCCGCCGATGGAGTTCGAGACGGCCGCCCCCGGCCTCTTTCCGCCCTGCATGCGGGCGCTGCTGTCCCGGATGCGGGACGGCGAGCGTCTGCCCGACCACTCGCGGTTCGCGCTGGTGTCGTTTCTGGCGGCCGCCGGCCTCGACGCCGAGTCGGCGGTGGCGCTGTGCGATGTCTCCGGGGCGGCCGCCGAGGCGGTCGAGGCGCAGTTCGAGCGCCTCGCCGACGAGAAGGGCGGCGTCGCCGCCCCGCCGTCGTGCGCCGTGATGGCCGAGTACGGCGACTGTGTCGACAGGGACGACCTCTGTGAGACGATTCCGCACCCGCTGTCGTACTACGAGGCGAAACTCGAGCGGACGCCCGACGATCGGGTGGTCGACTGGCAGGCTCAGTAGCGCCGCGAGAGGCCGACGCCGATGACGGACATGAAGGCGATGAAGAAGGCGATGGCGCCGACGAGGACGGTTCCGCCGTCGGCCGAGAGCCCGCTGTCGCTGTAGGTGAGACCGACCCAGACGATGAGGGCGGCGAGCGACCCGACGCCGATGAACGCGACGACAGCCTCGACGACGGCATCACGATCCATGCCCGACTGTGCGATTGTAGCTGGCAAAAGGGCTTCGAAGCCGTTTTCGGAGCGTCCGCGAGCGGGCCGTCCGTCGGGCGGCGGGATCGCCGTTGCGGGCGGCCGCAGTGTGGGTGAAACGACGGCTGAGCCGTCTGAACCGGTCGAAAGCGTCGTGAAACGTCGAGCGACTCATAAGCGAGCGGCCCCACGTTTCAACCGGAATGACGCACCCCGAACACACAGCCGCGTCATCGGATTCCCCCGGTCGACGGCCGCTGGCGCCCGACACGAGTAGCCTTGAGGCCCGCTCGGCCCGCGCCTGGACGGAAGCGATGGCCGTCCGGCCGCTCGGTCACGGCCGCTACGCCGTCGAGAGCGCCTCCGGCGAGACGTATCTGGTCTCGCTGCCGCGGAGCGACTGCACCTGCCCCGACCACGAGATGCGCGGTGAGCGCTGCAAGCACCTCCGCCGGGTGGCTATCGAGGTGACCGAGGGCCGCGTGCCGCCGCCCGGCAAGTGCCGGACCGACTGTGCGATCTGTGGCCACGAGTCGTTCGTTCCCGAGTCGGGGCCGACCGTCTGCGGCGACTGCTGGGTCGAGCGCGGCGACCTCGCAACCGACCGCGAGACCGGCGACACCGTCGTCGTCTACCGGCTCACCGCAGAGACGGCCGACGAGCGGTTCATCGAGGCCGCCGACTGCACGGTCGCCGACTACCCGGACAACGACGGCTACCCGACTGACGACCCCGTCGTCGAGGTGGTCTACCCCTTCGACGGCGCAGATGCCGACCTCGGAGAACGCCGGCGCTACGCCTTCCCGTACTCGCGGCTTTCGGTCCGCGAGGAAATGCTGATTGCGTAAGGGTGCGATACAACGCCTGACGCGGTGCCGTCTTTATCTGGAAGGGATGAAACGCCCGCCAGGTAGACGTGCGTACGGTACGGGTGATTCGTACCGAATCGCTCTGCAACGGCCGCAACACCTCGAAAGCCCTCGCGGCGCTCGGGGCGCCGCGGCTCGCTGTCGTTCGAGAGAGCGGAGCTCTCTCGTGATGACGAAAGACGCGTCGCGTCTTTCGAACCACGCGCTTCGGTCGCTCCGCTCCCTCAGTGCTTGTTCCGGATGACTCCCTTCGGTCGTCGTCCGACGTTCGCCTCACTTCGTTCGGCTCACCGTCTCGCGCGGCGACGCCGCGCGATGACACCGCAACGGAGTGAGGAGCGCAGCGAGCCATTGCGAGGCGCCGAGCGAAGCGAGGGGCCTCGGACTGGCGAACGGCGAGCCCCGCGAGCCGTGAGCCGCGCGACCGGAGCCGGCCGAGGGCTTTCGAGGCGTCTACGCCGACTCGAAAACCAGCACATCGAATCACTCCGTACACATCCTGAATCGCGTACCTACGGGTTCATCACGGCGATTTCGCAGTCGTGGTCCGTCTCGTCAATGTGCCGCTGAGCCAGCCCTTCGGCGCCTTCTCGTTTCTCATGGACGCCGACGCCGCTGCACTCCTCGCAGACCACCCGGTACAGCAATTTGTCGGCCATCGGCCCGCCGCAGGTGGGACACAGCTGTCCGACCGCGTCTGCCGCCCGGTTCCCGCAGTCCATGCACTCGCGGGTCATGGTACCTCATGGACGTTCATGACAAAAAAGGCTGGCGGCGGCTACAGCATCTCGGCGGCCTCTTCGACCGAGAGGTCGCCGTGCGCCAGCGCTTCGAGGACCTCCCGGTCGGAGCCGCCCCCGACGGCAATCTCGTTGAGAGTGACCTTCCGGGAGTCGCCGACCAGTTCGGGGAAGTCCTCGCCGTCGGCTAGCGCCGTCTCCTTTTTGACGCGGTAGTTGCCGCCGTCGGTCGTGTAGAGGTCGCCGGGGTGAAAGAAGTACCAGTCCTCGCGGTCGAACCGGACGCCCACCCGCGGCTTGGCGCCGAAGTTCCGCGAGAAGTACACCAGCGCCTCGATCTCCTCGCCGGAGAGGTAGACCGGATCGCCCGCGGAGGACTTGGCCTCGATGGCGTAGAATGTCTCGCCGTCGCCGGCCAGCACGTCCGGCAGCTCCCGCTCGGTGGCGCTGCCGGAGGCGGGCGCGCGCATCACCGCGAAGCCGGCCCCGTCGAGGTCGTTGACGAGCTCCCGCTCGCGGCGGTCCCCCTTCGCATTCGAATTCGACATCGGCGGGAACTGGGGGGCGGACCCGGATAAAAGGGACGACGCCGCGGCGGAAGTGAAGTCGACGGGCCGTCCTCGAGCGTGCGCCTCAAGTGCGCCGACGCCCACGTACGGACAATGAGCGACACCGGGCCACTCCAGCCGGATCGACCGGACCTCGACCGCCCGCTTTCGGTCGACGCCCCGTTCGACCCCGCCGGCGACCAGCCGGACGCCATCGAGGAGCTGGTCGACGGCTTCGAGGCCGGCGCCGAGAAACAGACCCTGCTCGGCGTCACCGGGTCGGGCAAGACCAACACCGTTTCCTGGGCCGTCGAGGAACTCCAGCAGCCGACGCTCGTGTTGGCGCACAACAAGACGCTCGCCGCCCAGCTGTACGAGGAGTTCCGGGAGCTGTTCCCGAACAACGCCGTCGAGTACTTCGTCAGTTACTACGACTACTACCAGCCCGAGGCGTACGTCGAGCAGACCGACACCTACATCGGCAAGGACATGTCCATCAACGAGGAGATAGACCGCCTGCGGCACTCGGCGACGCGGTCGCTTCTCACCCGCGATGACGTCATCGTCGTGGCCTCGGTATCGGCCATCTACGGGCTGGGCGACCCGGGCAACTACGAGCGGATGGCGCTGCGGGTCGAGCAGGGCCAGACGCTGGACCGCGAGGAACTGCTCGCGGAACTGGTCGACCGCAACTACGAGCGCAACGACGTCGACTTCCAGCAGGGCACCTTCCGGGTCCGCGGCGACACCGTCGAGGTGTTCCCGATGTACGGCCGCCACGCCCTCCGTATCGAGCTGTGGGGCGACGAGATCGACCGGATTCTGAAGGTCGACGTGCTGAACGGCGAGGCCGTCTCCGAGGAGCCTGCGGGCCTCATCCACCCGGCGGAGCACTACTCCATCCCCGAACGACGCCTCGAGCGGGCCGTCGAGGAGATAGAGGAACTGAAGGAGCGCCGCGTGAACTACTTCGAGCGGCAGGGCGACCTGGTGGCCGCCCAGCGCATCGAGGAGCGGACCACCTTCGACGTCGAGATGCTCCGGGAGACGGGCTACTGCTCGGGCATCGAGAACTACTCGGTGCACATGTCCGACCGCGAGAGCGGCGAGCCGCCGTACACTCTGCTCGATTACTTCCCCGACGGCTTCCTCACCGTCATCGACGAGTCCCACCAGACCATCCCGCAAATAAAGGGTCAGTACGAGGGCGACCGCTCCCGGAAGGATTCGCTGGTCGAGAACGGCTTCCGGCTGCCGACGGCCTACGACAACCGGCCGCTGACCTTCGAGGAGTTCGAGGAGCGGACCGACCGGACGCTGTACGTCTCTGCGACGCCCGGCGAGTACGAGCGCGAGCAGTCCGAGCAGGTCGTCGAGCAGATCGTCCGGCCGACGTACCTCGTCGACCCGGAGATCGAGCTGGCGGACGCCGAGGGGCAGATCGAGGACCTACTGGAGCGCGTCGAGGCCACCGACGAGGGCGAGCGCGTGCTGGTGACGACGCTGACGAAGCGGATGGCCGAAGACCTCACCGAGTACCTGGAGGGCGCCGGCGTCGATGTCGCCTACATGCACGACGAGACGGACACCCTCGAGCGGCACGAGCTCGTCCGGTCGCTGCGGCTCGGCGAGATTCAGGTGCTCGTCGGCATCAACCTCCTGCGGGAGGGGCTTGACATCCCCGAGGTGTCGCTGGTGGCCATCCTCGACGCCGACCAGGAGGGCTTCCTGCGGTCGGAGACGACGCTGGTCCAGACGATGGGCCGGGCCGCCCGCAACGTCGAGGGCCGGGTCGTGCTGTACGCCGACGACACCACCGACGCCATGGCGTCGGCCATCGAGGAGACCCGCCGTCGCCGCCGCATCCAGCGGGAGTTCAACGCCGAGCACGGCCACGAGCCACGGACCATCGAGAAGGCCGTCTCGGAGACGAACCTGCCGGGCGCCAAGACCGACACCGGCGGCGTCTCGGAGGTCGACGCCGACTCGATCGAGGAGGCCGAACAGCTCGTCGAGCGCCTCGAACGGCGGATGGACGAGGCCGCCGACAACCTGGAGTTCGAACTCGCGGCCGACATCCGCGACCGCATCCGCGAGGTGCGGGAGACGTTCGACGAACTCGATGCGCCCGAGGAGGGCGTCCCGACCCCCGACGACGAACTCTGATACCGACCGCCGCAGGTACTCCCGGCATCGACTGCACGAGGACGTGCCGTCGTACCGGTGAACAGACAGTAATCACGACGAGGCTGGCCCTTTTTGCCCCCGAGGGCGTGTGATTCCGACATGGCGGTTGGTCTCTACCTGCGGTCGCCGGTCGCCCTCGCGTGGACGCTCCTGGGCGGCCTCGCGGTCGGGGCGCTCGCGGCGATCGGGTGGGTCGGCGCGACCGCCCTCCGGGCGAACACCGGCGTCGCCGGCCCGCTCTTTCTCGGCGGCCTCGGGGAACTGCTCTACCTGCTCGTCCTCTTTGCCCTTTCGGCGGCGCTCGCGGTCGCCTGGCTGCCGTTCAGCGCCGGCGTCGTCTACGCTGTCGGCCGCACAGCCCGCGGCCACCCGGCGTCCTTCCGGACATCGGTGACGGCGGTGCTCGACAGCACCGGGTCGCTGACCCGCTGGCTGAAGACCCGCGTGGCGGTCCCGGGGGTTGCCGAGCGCCTCCTGGACGCGGGCGACGTCGCCCCCGAGGAGGTGACATCGGGGTGTGAGCCGTTCGTCGTCCCGGCGCTCCTCCTCGACGCCCCCGACGCGCTTGAGGTCGCCGTCGAGCGCGCAAACCGGATGACCCCGGAACGGGGCCGGGAACGGCTCTCGCTCGGCTGTCTCGGGGCGACCGCGCTCGCGGCCGGCGGGGCCTACCTCGGCGGTGCCGTCGTCGTCGGTCCACTCGCCGCCGCCGGCGCGCCGCTCGCGGCCGGCCTGCTCGTGGCCGGCCTCGTGCTCACGGCCGCGCTGGACGCCGCCTGGCGGGCCGAACGGTACGCCTCGCGTGACCTCAGTGAGGGGTTCGTCCGGGGGTAACGTCTCGGGCAATCCGGGGCCTCGGCGACGTAGGCCGCCCGATTCTTCCTGCCGTACGGGCTCACGACCCCTTCACCCGTCGGCGTCGGCCAGCAGGCGGTCGTAGGCCTCGCGGACGCCTTCGCGGACCTCGGTCATCGGGAGGGCCGCCCGGTCGGCCAGCGCCAGCGCGCCGCCCATCCCGACGCCCTCCTTTGCCTCGCCGCGCCGGTAAGCCGCCGTCGCGGGGTGGTCGTCGGTGAACCCCGGGTCGGTGACGGTCAGCTCAAGGTCCAGTTCGGCGGCCGCCCTCTCGAGGTCGACGGCGGGGTCGTCGGCGACGAAGACGGTGGTGGCGAGCGCCAGCGGGCCGTCGTGGCCGCGATGCCGGAGGCAGGCCGCCGCCGCGACCAGTTGGGTCCCGCCGGCCAGCGTGACGGCGGTGTCGGTCTCGGCGGCGCCGACGGCGAGGCCGCAGACGACCGCCAGCACGGGGTCGCCGACCCGCCGGAGCGCGCCGAGGGGGTCGCCGGCGGCGTCGCCGGGGGCCAGCCCCGACGACTCGAGGGCCTCGGCGACGACCCGCCGCTTCAGGTCCAGCGGGTTCTCCGACAGCGACGAGGAGACCGCCTCAGCCCCGTCGGCGACCAGCAGATCGGCCTCTCCGAGCGCGGTCAGGACGGCGAGGGCGGTGGTGGTGCCGCCGGGCACCGTCTCCGCGAGCAGCAGTTCGTCGTCGGGCAGACGGCGACCGAACTGGCGGGCGGCGGCGAAGGCGCCCGGTGCCGTGTGGGCCGGGTCGGATTCGCGGATGTCGTCGCCGGGACGGGCGCCGACGGTGACGGTGGGCGCGCCGGTTGGTTCCGCGAGCCCCGCGTCGACGACGGTGACGTCGAACCGGAGCCGTTCGCGGACCGCCCGCGTCACGACGGCCGGCGTCGGACACCCCGTCGGCGAGACGGGGACGATGGGCGCCCGGACCGGCCGGCCGTAGGCGAGTATCTCGGCGTCGGCGGCCGGCGTGTGGGCCATCACCTCGGGGTCGGCGCCCGCGGCGCTGATTCCCTCGATGGCGGCCGTCCGGGTCGACCCGGCCGCCAGGACGAGTCGGGTCACTACGCCCGTCTTCGGGCAAACGCACTTGAGTGTGGTTACTCCTCGCGCGGCGGTGTTCAGATAAGGCCGTCCAGTGGGTCCAGTTCTGCCAGCTGACCGACCGGGTCCTGGCGGACTGAAAGGGCGAGGCGTTGCGTGGCGGCGAAGCCGCCACATTATACGGCGGCCGGTGAAACCGGCCGCCCACTCGACGAACCCGGACGACGCAAGCACCACAGGGAGCAACGCGACCGAGGAGCGTCGTTCGGAAGATCGAAGATCTTCCGTGATCACGAAAATCTCCGGATTTTCGGACGACAGCGAGTCCTGGGAGTCGAGCATGCCGAGGGCTTTCTGGACCTCAGAATCCATTATTTGAACACCGCCTCCCGAACCGCCCCGGGGTTTATATCGATTTGTGCCTCTATCGTCGGTCGAGAACCACCGTGTCCCCCCTGACGCTCCCGAGGTGCCGGCCGTGACCGGCGGCAGTGACAACGCCGGGCGTGCGGTCGACACCCGACAGGTCGCGTTCGTCGCCGTCGCCATCCTCGGCCTCGTGGCCGCGGCGCTCCTCTTTCCGGCCCCCAGCGTCGACGGCACCGGCCCCGGAAACGCCACCGCGGCGCCCGACAGCGACGGCGATGGCAGAGACGGCGGTGGGAGAAGCAATGGCGGAGACGGCGACGGCGGTGACGGGGAGCCCGGCGGGTGGGTCCGGTGGCTCGCCGAACTGATAGAACCGTCCCCGGGCCAGGACCAGCCAATCGCGGACGACGACCCCCGGTGTCTAATCTCGCTCGACCAGCAGCCGGAACCGGGCGCCACCGTGACGGTGACGGTGGTCATCGACGGCGACCCGGCCGCGGACGTGCCGGTCCGGTTCGAGGGCGAGCGGATCGGCCGGACCGACGGCGACGGTACCGTCTCCGGTGAGGTGCCGTATGTCCGCGAGTTGACCATCCGGGTCGGCATCGAGGGCGGCCCGGACTGCGTCGCCGAGACGGCCGCCCGGGGACAGGGTTCGGTCCGGGTGTCCGACAACGACGCCCACGGCGGCGCACGGACCGGCGCCGCCGGCGTGTCGCCGGTCGGCGTCGCGGCCGCCCAGAACGACAATGCCTCCATCGACATCGACGTCCGCGGGGAGATGCGCATTGACGTCGTTGACGAGGCCTACCCTGGGACAGACGTCCGAGTTCGCGCCCGAATCGGGGACCGACCGGTCCCGGACGCCGAGGTGTCGGTCGACGGCGACGTCGTCGGGACGACCGACGCCGACGGCACGGCGACCGTGACCGTGCCGGACGACGGCCGGCGCGAAGTAAACCTCGAGGTCGCCCGCGGCGAGTACGACGCGGCCGCCGTCGTCGATGTCCTCGTGCTGGACGCCGTCCTCGAACCGACATCGAGTCTGGCCCTGGTGCCCGGGGCCGACGCGACGGTCGTCGCGACCCTGGGCGACGGTCCGGCCGAGGGCGCCGCGGTGTCGGTGGCCGGCCGGGAGCGCGGGCGGACCGACGAGGCGGGGCGCCTCGACGTCGTCCTGCCCGCCGACCCCCGTGCGACCGTCCGCGTCGAGACGGCAAACCAGACGGTGACGACGAGCGTCGCCGACCGCTACGCCGCCCCGGCGGCCGTCGTCCTCCTGGTCGCCGCGCTCGTCGTCGGGGCGACGGCCTGGCGACGCGGCCGTCGCAGCGCGGCCGTCGCCGCGACCGCAATCGGGGCGTTCATCGCGGCCGTCGTGACCACGCTGGTCGTCGATGCCCACTACGGCGCGACGGTCAGGAACGCCGTCATCGTCGCCGTCGGCGTACTCGTGGGGCTGGTCGCGCTCGGCCGGCACCGGGCGGCCGTCGGTGCCGCCGCGACGGGCGGTCGTCGGAGTCTCGGCCGCGTTGCCGCCCGCCTCCGCGCGCTGGCCGAGATGCTCCGGGACGCCCCGGTGTCCGCGTTCGCCGCCCGGGTTCGGGAGCGACTGCTAGCGGTGGCGCTGTGGGCGGCGACGCTTGTCGGCAGAACGGCCGAGCGACTCCGCCGGTCGCTGGCCCGGCTCCGGACCGTGGGCTGGTCGGCGCGGGGGTTGCTCTCGGCCGCCGCCGACCGCCTTCGTCGTCTCGCCGCCGCGGTGTCGCTCCGGCGCGCCGCGGCGTTCCTCGCGGGCGCTGTCGCGCTCGCCGCGGTGGTCGCCGCCGGCTATCTCGCGGCCGGCGGTCCTGGCGCCGTCGCGGCTGCCGTTGCCTGTCTCGCCCTCGCCGCCGTGGCTTGGGCGCGTCGGCGCCGCGCCCCGGCGGACGAGCCGCCGCCCAACGACAGTGGGGTCGCCGGCGCGGTCACGGGCACCAGCGTGCGGGCACCGGACGCCCGCGGCCAGCGGTCGTTCCGCGAGGTGTGGCGGGCCTTCGCCCGGCTCGTCGTCCCCGGCCGCTGGCGGACCAGTGCCCCGAACGAGGTGGCCCGGGCGGCCGTCGACCGCGGGTACCCGGAGCGCCCGGTCGAGGAACTGACGGCGCTGTTCCGGGAGGTCGAGTACGGCGGCCGGCCGCTGTCGACCGCGGTCCGCGACCGGGC
>PXSE01000010.1:0-18201 GCA_003022905.1 Halobacteriales archaeon QS_9_68_42 | reverse complement strand
CCGTCGAGGCCGCGATCGAAGAGGGCACCTGGACCGACGACCGACTGGCCGCGAGCGTCCTCTCGCCGTCAGTCGACCCGCCGACGCGGTCGCTCCGGGGCCGGGTGTGGGCGTGGCTCTACCCCGAGCGGGCGGTCCGCCGACGGGTCCGGCGCGCAACCGACGCCGTCGCGGCGGCCGCCGACGAGGCGCTTCCGGCCGTCCCCGGCGAGTCCGCGGCTCGTACCGTGCCCGTCGTCAGACCGACGCTGTCGGACCTCCAGCGAGGCGTCGGCCTCCAGCGGGCCGTCGCCCCCACCGCGGTCGCCCGCGGTCCCCTGCCGCCGGAACCGTCCCTCGAAGCCGACGACCGACCGGAGGGCGAGTCGCCGTGACCCGGCGCGAGCGGCGGTGGCGGGGCGCCGCCGCCGCCAGCCTCCTGCTCGCGGTCGCCGGCCTGGCAACCCGGACGGGCGTGCTGGTGGTCGTTGCGGCTGTCCCGCTCTGCTATCTGGCCGCGGACGCGCTCTCGACGCCGCCCGGCCACGGAGGTCTGGTGGCGCGGCGGCGGGTCCACCCGACGCCGGCGGCACCGGAGCGGGCCGTCCGGGTGGCCCTCGAGGTCGAGAATGACTCCGACCGGACGCTCGCCGACGTCCGGGTCGTCGACGGCGTCCCCGAGGACCTCGCCGTGCTCGAGGGGTCGCCCCGCGGCGGCGAGGCACTGGCACCGGGCGAGGAACTCACCGTCCGGTACGCGGTGGTGGCGCGCCGCGGGGACCACGCGTTTCGGCCGCCGCAGGTCCGGGTTCGCGGCGTCGCCGGGGGCGCCCACGAGACGGCGCGGCTGAAGACGGCGGGCGACGCGGCGCTGGTGTGCCGACTCGACGCCGGCGCGCCGCCCATCGACGCCTACGGCGACCGCCGGGTCGGCCGACTCGCCGCTGACGCGCCCGGGTCGGGGGTCGTGTTCCACTCCGTCCGCGAGCACCGCTCGGACGACCCCGCCGACCGCATCGACTGGCGTCACTACGCCAAGCGGGGCGAACTCGCAACCACGAACTACGAGCGCCGCGTCGCCGCGACCGTCGTGCTCGTCGTAGACGCCCGCCAGCCCAACCGGGCCGTCGTCGCGCCGGGCCACCCGACCGCGGTCGAGGTGAGCGCCTACGCCGCCACCCACGCCGCCGCGGACCTGCTCGCGCGCGGCCACGACGTCGGCGTCGCCGCCCTCGGCGTCGACGGCGACGGCCCCGGCGGCATCGCCTGGCTCCCCCCGGCGGCCGGGGCCGCACAGCGGGCCCGCGCCCTGGACGTCCTCGCCGGGCTCCCCGAGGGCGGCCGCGGCGACGCCGAGCAGCCGTCGGACTCGCCGGCACCGACGGGTGTCGACGCCCGGGCGATGCTCGGGGCGCTCCCGCCGGGCGCACAGGTCGTCCTCGCGTCGCCCCTGCTCGACGACGCCCCGGTCGAGGCCGTCGAGACCTGGCGAGCCAGCGACGTGCCCGTCACCGTCGTCTCGCCCGATGCCGTCGCCGAGAACACGGTCAGCGGCCAGCACGCACAGCTCCGCCGCCGGACCCGGCTGGCGCGCGTCCAGTCGGCCGGCGCCCGGAGCGTCGACTGGCGCCGCGGCACGCCGCTCGCGGTCGTCCTCGAGGCGGCCAACCTGGTTGACGCCAAATCCGCCGCCGGGACGAGCGTCGGGCGTCCGGCCGGAGGTGGCGGCCGGTGAGCGTCGTCCCGCTGCTCGACTCGCCCTCTGCGGTCGGCGACGAGGGCCGACCGCGGGCGACGAGCCTCGCCGTCGTCTCCGCCGTCCTCGCCGCGCTCGTGACGGCGGTCGGCTTCCGCGTCGGCCAGCCCGACCTGCTCCTGTCGCTGGGGCCGTTCGCGGGGCTGGCCGCCGCCGGCCTGGCGCTTCTGGACCGACGGCGGTTCGTCCACCAGTTCTTCGGCCACGCCCTCCTGACGTGGTTCGGGTTGCCGCTCGCGAGCCTGGTCGTCCTGTCGCCGCTCCTGGGTCCGGTCCCCGTCACCGTCGCCGGCCTCGCGGTCGCGCTGTTCGGCCTCGCGGCGACCTGGAGCGACACCGGTGACCGCGAGAGCCTGCGACGGGGGCTTTACGCCACCGGCCGGGTCACCATCGCGACCTGGCTGTGGCTCGTCGTCGGCCTGCTGGTCGGTGGCGTCGCCGTCTTCCTCGTCGTCATCCCCACCTCGGGGAACCCGGGTCCCTCCTCGGCGGTCGTCGTGTTCTGTGGCGTTCTCGTCGTCGCGGCGGTCGGCGCGCTCGTCGGACTGCGGTGGCTGCCGCTCCGTCAGTTGGCGGCCCGCCCGCGCCGCCCCGGCGTCGCCGTGACGGTCCGCCGGTTACAGCTCGCGATGGGCGTCGTCGCGGCCGTCGCGCTCCTCGTCGGCGTCGCGACGGTCGTCGCGCCGGCCGACGGGTGGGTCCCGGACGCCGCAACCGTGCTCGCCTCGCGCGTCACAATCGGCGCCGTCGTGGGTCTCGCCGGGACGGTCTTCCTCGGGGGCGCCCTCGCCCGCGGCGCCCGAATCATTGCGAACCGGGGCGACCCGACCACCCGGGACCGCCTCGCGGCGGCCCTCGCCGCAATCCCGCTCTCGGTCGTCGCATTAGTGGCACTCCTGGTCGCCGGTCCGTTCGGCTTCGTTGTCGTGGCAGCCGTCCTCGGGGCGCAGTTCCTGCTGCTCGTCCTGCTGTCGGTCACCTACGTCGCCGCGGACCTCGAGATGGTCCCCGACCGGACCGGCGCGCCGGCGATGGTCGCGGCCGGCCTCTTTGTCGCGGCCGTCGCGGCGACCCGCGTGTCGCCGCTGCTCGCCGTCGTCTGCGTTGCGGCCGCGTGTCTGGCCTGGGACCTCTCGACATTCGGCCTCGGCGTGACCGCCGAACTCGGCCACCGCCCCCGGACCCGCCGGCTGGTGCTCGTCCACGGCGTCGTCTCCGTCGCCGTCGGCACCGTCGCCGTCCTGGCGGTGCTGGCCCTGGAGGCGCTCCGCCCGTTCGTCGCCGGTAACGCGCTCCCGGCGTTCGTCGTCGCGGGCGGCGTGTTCCTCGTCGTCGGGACCCTCCGGGGCTGACGGTCGAGCGCCGACCGGGTGATGACTTTCTTGAGCGTCCGCCCCGACGGGGAACCATGGACGAAGCCGACGTCGCCCTCCGAGACGCCGACCGGACGCTGGCGGCCGTCCTCGAACGGGTCGAGAGCGCCGTCGTCGTCGACCGGGACGTCCTCGAGGAGCTACTCGCCGCCGTCGTCGCCAGGGGCCACGTCCTCCTCGAGGACGTCCCCGGAACGGGCAAGACCGTCACCGCACGCGTGCTCGCCGAGGCGCTGGGACTGGAATTCACCCGCATCCAATTCACGCCCGACCTCCTGCCGTCCGACGTAACCGGGTCGACGATCTACGACGAGGGGAGCGGCGAGTTCGAGTTCGCCGAGGGCCCCGTCTTTGCGAACCTCGTGCTGGCCGACGAGATAAACCGCGCGCCGCCGAAGACCCAGGCCGCATTGCTGGAGGCCATGGAGGAGCGGCAGGTCAGCGTTGACGGCACGACACACCAGCTCCCGGAGCCGTTCGTCGTCGTCGCAACGCAGAACCCCATCGAACAGGAGGGCACCTTCCGGTTGCCGGAGGCCCAGCGGGACCGCTTCACCGTCAAGACGTCGTTCGGCTACCCCGACGCGGACGGCGAGATGGGGCTGCTCGAGCGCCGGGCGAACCGTCGGCGGATGGCCCCGACCGTCGGTTCCGTCGCCGACCCCGAGGCCGTCCGGTCGCTGCAGGCCCTCGCGGAGGACGTGGGCGTCGAGACCGGCGTCCGGCGCTACATCGTCGACCTCGCGCGGGCCACGCGGGACGACGGCCGCACCGAGGTCGGCGTCTCGCCCCGCGGCGTCCAGCGAATCTTCGAGGCGGCCCGCGCCCGGGCGGTCCTCGACGGCCGGGACTACGCAACGCCCGGCGACGTGAAGACGCTCGCCCGGTCGACCATGTCGCACCGGCTCGTGCTCACGACAGACGCGACGGTCGAGGGGGTCGACCCCCGCGAGGTCGTCGAGACGGCGCTGTCCACGGTCGACGTGCCCGCAGTGTCGCCGGCCGCCGGCGAGACGTCTACGTCGTCAGCGGACGACGGCCCGGCCGCGCCCCCGGATGGTGACCCCCCGGCGGAGGGCGGCGCTCCCGAGCACAAGGACGGCGCACCCGACGGGGTGTGAGGGCCCGGCCGACGGCGGGGATGGCCGGACGACGGTCGGCGCGTGGCCGACCGCCCTCGGCCGACGCTACACGTCGATTTCGACCTCGATGCGCTCGTACTCGACCAGCGGGCGGTGCGAGCGGCCGCCGCGGTCGAACTCGACCAGCCCCATCTGCCCGAGGTTCCAGAGGTCGTCGTGGACCTGCCGGACGTCGCGGTCAACGAGGCGGGCGGCCTCGCGGATGCTCGATGGCTCCTCGCGGGCGACGGTCGACAGTAGCTCGAGGCTCGTCGGCCGGACCAGTCGGTCGGCCGCCGCCGCGTCGAACTCCAGCGTCTCGGTCCCGGCGTCGCCGTGCAGTCGCACCTCGACGGTCATGCGGCGACGCTCGCGGGGCAGGGACAAAACGTTGTGGTCCGGAACATCGGAACGCCCGGACGTTCGGTGCCGAGAGGGTCGGCAGGGAGGCAGGTCGCCGCTCCCGAGGGACCCGGCGGCACCGCCCCGGCGCTCACTCCTCGGTGCCGTCGGTGCTGTCGGCCTCGAGCGCGCCGTTGCCGGCCGCCAGGTCCTCGATGTCGTCGATGCCGAGCAGTTCGCGGGTCTCGCCGTCGAACTCCAGCGACTCGAGTTTGGAGCCGGTCCCGTCGGCGTCGCTCCCCGAGAGGTGCTTACCGTACCGGCCGAGCAGCGACGTGAGTTCCTGCGGCAGGACGTACGTTGTCGACGGACTGTTGCCGATCTCCGCTAGGGACTCCATGCCGCGCTCGACGACGGCGCGCTCGCCCATTGACTCCGCGGCCCGGGAGCGCAGGACCGTCGAGACGGCGTCCCCCTGGGCCTCGAGGATCTGGCTCTGTTTCTCGCCCTGCGCGCGGACGATGTTGGACTGCTTGTCGCCCTCGGCGCGCTCGACTGCGCTGCGGCGCTCGCCCTGTGCCTCGAGAATCATCGCCCGGCGGCGGCGCTCGGCGGCGGTCTGCTGTTCCATCGCCGACTTGACGCCCTGTGAGGGAGTGACCTCGCGGACTTCGACGGCCTCGACCCGGATGCCCCACTCGTCGGTCGGGCCCTCCAGTTCGCGGCGTATCTTCTCGTTGATGCGGTCCTGCTGTGAGAGCGTGGCGTCCAGTTCCATGTCCCCGATGGCCGCCCGGAGCGTCGTCTGTGCGAGGTTCGAGACCGCTCGCTTGTAGTCCTCGACCTCGAGGAACGCCCGTTTTGCGTCCATCACCTTGATGTAGACGACGGCGTCGGCGACCACCGGCGAGTTGTCCTGCGTGATGGCCTCCTGCCGCGGCACGTCGAACGTCTGGGTCCGCATGTCGTAGCGGTAGGCCCGCGAGACGAAAGGCGGGACGAAGTGGATTCCGGGCTCCAGCAGTTCCCGGTAGTCGCCGAGGACGGTCAGCGCGCGCCGCTCGTAAGCCTCGACGATTTCGACGGCGCTGGTAACCGCCGCGACGACGACCAGGAGCACCAAGACGGCAACGACCAGCAACGGGCTGAAATCGACGACCCCGAGGACGACGGCCGCCACGACGGCCACGAGGAGGGCGACGACGACCGCGTTGCGGGCCGAGACGCTCGCGCTCTTGCGGCCGAGTTCCCGGGCCACGCTGTCCGACATACCCGTCCGTTGGGCCCGTTCGCACTTCAACCCTCGCGCCGGCCTCACAGTAGAATCCGGTCAGGCGGATTCGGCGACCCGAGGCGGTGACAGCGTCGTTTCCGAACGCCTCCTCCCGCTCGCTTCGTCACGAGGCCTCTTTCGCTCCGCTCGCTCGGCCTCGCTGCGCGAGCGGTCGGCCCCGCTCGATTTCCCGTCCGGCGTCGACTGACCGGCCGGCCCTTGCCTGACCGAACACTACCGTCCTCAGAGCGCCCGGTCGATGGCGGCGGCCGTCGCCCCCCCGACGCCCTCGACGGCCGCCAGCTCCTCGCGGGTGGCCGACCGGACGCCGTCGACGCTGCCGAACCGCCGGAGCAGTCGCTTCCGCAGCTCCGGGCCGACGCCGGACACCTCGTCCAGCGGCGTCGACACCTCGTCGCGGACCGTTCCGTGGTACTGGACGGCGAAGCGGTGGGCCTCGTCGCGGACCCGCTGCAGGAGGTGCAGTGCCGGGTCGTCGCCGTCCCAGTCGTGGACCCTGTCCGGCGCCACGACCAGTTCCTCGGCCTTCGCCAGGGCGACGACGGGTACGTCCCATTCCGTCTCCGCCAGC
The DNA here is from genome assembly GCA_003022905.1 of Halobacteriales archaeon QS_9_68_42. The sequence goes on along the minus strand of PXSE01000010.1, from coordinate 11,765 downwards.
GCGTCCCGGGCGGCCCCGAGCTGGCCCTCGCCGCCGTCCACCAAGAGCAGGTCCGGGTCGGGGCGGTCGTCGCGGCCCTCGACGGCCCGCTCGGCGCGCCACCGCACGAGTTCGCGCATGTTCGCGTAGTCGTCGTTCTTCTCCGTGAGTTTCCGGCGGCGGTAGTCGCGCTTCTCGGGGCTGCCGCCGACGAACGTGACGTCGCTGCCGACGACGGCCTTCCCCTGGGCGTGGCTAACGTCGACTCCCTCGACCCGCTCGGGCCGGTCGATGCCGAGTCGGCGCGCCAGGGCGGCCGTGCCGTCGTCCCTCCCGCCGCGGCGGCGGGCATTCTTCAGCGCCAGCTCGACGAGTTTCGCCTCCCGGCCGGCGCCGGGCACGCGGACGGCGACGCCCTCGGCCTCCAGCCACCGGGCCAGTTCCTCGTCGCCGTGCCGCTCGGGCAGAAGTAGCGCGTTTGGCAGCGACCGGTCGGCGTAGAACTGCGGGATGAACGCCGACAGCACCGCCGGGACGGCCTCGGTGCTCGCCTCCTCCGAGGCCTCTCTCCGGTCGACCTCGCCGCTCACGGTTCCGGGATCACCGCTCGCCGTTTCCGAGTCCTCCCTCCGGTCGGCCTCGCTGCTCGCGGCTCCAGGGTCACCGCTCGCTGGTCCGGAGGCCGCCACGGCGGCCTCCACGTCCACCCGGTGGCGCTCCCGGTCGACCAGTTTGCCGTCCTCGCTGTGGAGGCGGGCGACGGTCGCGGCGTCGCCCTCGATTGCCACCCCCAGCACGTCGACCGTCTCCTCGGCGCGGTCGACGACGGCCTCGCCGCCGCCCTCGTGGAACGCCTCGACGGCGTCGAGTCTGTCGCGCAGGGCCGCCGCCCGCTCGAAGGCCTGCTTCTCGGCGGCGGCTTCCATCTGTCGGCGGAGCGGTTCCGCCAGGGCGCCCGTCTCGCCCTCGAGGAACCGGACGACTGACTCGACGTCCTCGAGGTAGCTCTCGCGGCCGATTTCGTCGGTGCAGGGCGCCGTACAGAGCCCCATCTCGTAGTCGAGACACGGCCGCTCGCGGTCGGCGTACTTGTGGTCCGAACAGCCCCGGACCCCGTACACCGACCGCAGTGCCTTCACAACCGTGTCGGCGCGGCCCTTGTCGGTGTAGGGGCCGAAAGCCGTCGCGCCCGCCTCGGGGTCCCGCGTCACCTCGATGCGGGGAAACTCGTGGTCGGTCAACTGCACCAGCGGGTAGGACTTGTCGTCCTTCAGCCGGACATTGTACCGCGGCTGGTGGCGCTTGATGAGGTTCGCCTCCAGCAACAGTGCCTGCGTCTCGGTGTCGGTGACCGCGAAGTCGACGGCGTCGGCCGCCTTGACCATCCGCCGGACCCGCTCGCTACGGGGGTCGGTGTACGACCGGACCCGCTCGCGGAGGTCGACCGCCTTGCCGACGTACACTACCTCCTCGTCGGCCTCGAACTGGTAGACCCCCGGCTCCCGCGGGAGTTCGCCGGCGCGCGCCCGGACCGCCTCCGCGTCCATTGTCAGAGAGTTGGTGTCGAGCGGTATCAGCGTGACGTGTCGGAACGACCGCTCCGGGGGCCGGCGGCGCGTTCCGGCGGGCGGAACCTGCCGGACTGCGACACGATGACTTCCGCTGACACGACGTCTGAGCGGCTGTACTGCCGGCTTCCGGTCGCTTCCGGCGAGAGAGAAAGAGTTAATCGGCTCCCGCGACCGACTCCGAACGATCATGGCCAAGGTCAGCATCATCGGCGCGGCAGGAACCGTCGGCGCCGCCGCGGGGTATAACATCGCGCTTCGCGATGTCGCGGACGAACTGGTCTACGTCGACATCCCCGACCAGCGGGAGACGACTATCGGCCAGGCCGCGGATACGAACCACGGCGTCGCCTACGACTCCAACACCACCGTCCGACAGGGCGAATACGAGGACACCGCCGGCTCCGACGTCGTCGTCATCACGGCCGGCATTCCGCGACAGCCGGGCCAGACCCGCATCGACCTCGCGGGCGACAACGCGCCCATCATGGAGGACATCGGGGCGTCGCTGGACGAGTACAACGACGATTACGTCTCGGTCACGACCTCGAACCCCGTCGACCTGCTGAACCGCCACCTCTACGAGACCGGCGACCGCGACCGCCACAAGGTCATCGGTTTCGGCGGCCGGCTGGACTCGGCGCGGTTCCGGTACGTCCTCGCCGACCGGTTCGACGTCCCAGTGGGGAACGTCGAGGCCACCATCCTCGGCGAGCACGGCGACGCCCACGCCATGGACGTTATCGAACGAAAGGGCGCAACCCAGTGGGGCCCGGCGACCGGCGTCGCCCACATGGTCGAGGCCGTCCTCCGGGACACCGGCGAGGTACTGCCGGGGTCGCTCGCCCTGGACGGCGAGTACGGCTACGAGGACACCGCCTTCGGCGTGCCCGTTAGGCTCGGGTCAGACGGCATCGAGGAGGTCGTCGAGTGGGACCTAGACGACTACGAGGCCGAGCTAATGGACGAGGCCGCCGAGAAGCTCTCCGACCAGTACGACGAAATCGCTTAATCCTCGTCGGGGGCGGCGTACTCCTCCGGCAGCTTGTCGCCGGTGAGCGACGCCCACTCGTAGAGTCGCTCCCGGTCACTGCTACGAGTGTGATTATCCATTATCGTTTCACACGGAGTAACTCATCGTCACGTGTTTTAGTTCTTCCGCCCGAGCGGACCGAAAAGCGTTCCTCGGCCGGTCAGGAGTCGGTCCGGCTGCGGTTCCGTGCGTATGCGATGAGCACCAGTACCACAGCGATCAACAGGAGTAGGACGAGCACCGGGAGCGCGCCGCCGCCGGACTGCACCCCATTCTCTTCCTCCTCCGTCTCCTCCGTTTCCTCCGTCTCCTCCGTGGCAGTCTCGGCGCGGACGGTGCCGGCCACAGTCTGGTTCGCCTTGATGGTGTGGTTCCCCGGCTCGGTCACGCGGTAGGGCACCCGGAGAGTCGTCGTCTCGTTCGCCGGGAGGATGAACGTCTCCGTCTTCTCCAGAGTGCCGTTATCCCGCACCTGGAGGACGAACTCGCCGCTCTCTTCGGCCGTGTTCTCGACCTCGACGATGACCTCGATTTCCTCGTCGACCATCACCTCGTACCGGCTCAGAGACGCGTTGATTATTGTGAACTGCCCGTCCGATCCGCCCCGTTCGGTCTCCCCCTCGCCTTCGGAGGCGTTATCGCCATCCCCGTCGCCCGGCGAGCCGGTGTCACCGCCTGACGACTCGTCGTCGTCGGAGTCGTCGCCATCGTCGGTGCCGTTGCCCTCCGTGTCGACGGTGAAGTTGGAGGTGTCGGTACCGACGTTCTCGCCGTTGTCCTCGGCGTACACCGTCACATTGTGCTCGCCGTCGGAGAGATTCGAGAGGGTCGTCTCCGTATCGGGGTCGAACGACTGATTGTCTCCGTTGTCCAGGCTGTAGTTCCATTCGCTGACGGGCTCGTCCGCGCTGACGTTGAGCGAAACGTTCTCGCTTTCGTAGGTTTCCCCGTCGGCCGGCTCGGAGATGATAATTGTCGGCGCGATTGCGTCGCCGGTGCCGTCTTCGTCGTCACTATCGTCACTGCCGTCACCATCACCGGTGCCATCGCCGTCACTGCCGTCGCCATCGTCGGTGCCGTCGCCATCGCCGCCGTCAGTGCCGTCCCCATCATCAGTACCGTCATCGGTACCGTCCTCATCGCCGTCACTATCGTCAGTGCCATCCCCATCGTCAGTGCCATCGTCAGTGCCGTCTCCATCGTCAGTACCGTCCCCATCGCCGTCGGTGCCGTCGCCATCGTCGGTGCCGTCGTCAGTGCCGTCGTCATCGCCGTCGTCGGTGCCGTCCCCATCGTCAGTACCGTCGCCATCGCCATCGTCAGTACCGTCACCATCGTCGGTACCGTCATCAGTGCCATCGTCAGTACCGTCACCATCGTCGGTACCGTCCCCATCGTCAGTACCGTCACCATCGCCGTCGGTGCCGTCGCCATCGTTGGTGCCGTCACCATCACCATCGTCAGTACCGTCACCATCGCCGTCGGTGCCGTCGCCATCGTCGGTGCCGTCGCCATCGTCAGTGCCGTCGCCATCGTCAGTGCCGTCGTCAGTGCCGTCTCCATCGCCATCGTCGGTGCCGTCGCCATCGCCGCCGTCAGTGCCGTCCCCATCATCAGTACCGTCATCGGTGCCGTCGTCAGTGCCGTCGTCGGTACCGTCCTCATCGCCGTCACTATCGTCAGTGCCGTCCCCATCGTCTGTGCCGTCGTCAGTGCCGTCACTGCCGTCCCCATCGCTGTCGCCATCGTCGGTGCCGTCGCCATCGCCGTCGTCAGTGCCGTCACCATCATCGGTACCGTCATCAGTGCCATCGTCAGTGCCATCCCCATCGTCGGTGCCGTCCCCATCGTCAGTGCCGTCATCGGTACCGTCGTCAGTGCTGTCGTCGGTACCGTCCCCATCGTCAGTACCGTCATCGGTGCCGTCGTCAGTGCCGTCTCCATCGCCATCGTCAGTGCCGTCCCCATCGTCGGTGCCGTCGCCAGTGCCGTCACCATCATCAGTACCGTCATCGGTGCCATCGTCAGTGCCATCGTCGGTGCCATCTCCATCGTCGGTGCCATCTCCATCGTCGGTACCGTCACCATCGCCGTCCCCATCGTCGGTGCCGTCACTATCGTCAGTGCCGTCTCCATCGCCATCGTCAGTGCCGTCCCCATCGTCAGTGCCGTCCCCATCGTCAGTGCCGTCATCGGTGCCGTCGTCGGTACCGTCACCATCGCCGTCATCATCGATCGTCGCACCTCCCGAGATGCCGGCCCCGTTGTCCGCACTGATATCGTTGAAGGGCGAGGTCTCGTCGTCGAGCGTCATGTAATAAAGTTTGTCGGGGTCGTTGTCCTCCGTGTGGACGTAGATGATCTCGAGGCGGCTGTCACCAGTCACGTCCGCGGCGGCAATCGACGCCTTCGCCGCTTGCTTGTATTCGGGCTTCAGGAACTCGGGGCTACCGGAGGAGTCCACCAGCGCGAGATCCTGGTCATCGTCGACGACCGCGACCCGCTTGCTCCCGTCGCCGTCGAAGTCGCCGAGCGGCCCGGCGCCGAGTCCATTGTTACTGCCGACTTGGAAGCCGGTGTCCACGGTGGAGCCGTTATCGTCGACGTACCAGACGCGGCTGGAGGTGCCGACGTACACGATCTCCTTCGCACCGTCGTCGTCGCCGTCGAAGTCACCGTAGCCGATGACGCCGTCCGCCTGCGCCTCCTCGCTGATGGTCTCGGGTGACCCGTCCGGCTCGACGCGGTAGATGAAGTTATCCTCGCCTACGTACATGACGGCCCTCGTCCCGTCGTCATCGTAGTCGCCCAGTGTTATGGCCGTCTCTCCGGAGGCCACGCCGGTTGCGAGCTCCTCTGTGCTCCCATCCGGTTCGATGAGCTGGAGCTTTCCCCCGCTATCCACAAACGGAACCTCAACGGCGTCGTCGTCGTCGATATCGGCCGGCGGGCCGACTACCTCGGCCTCGACGCCCGTATCCGTCGTGTCGCCGTCCGCATCCACGATGTGGACCGTCCCATCGTCCACGTAGGCCATCCTGGAGTCGTCGACCTCACCCGTCTGGCCGCCAGCGACCGGGATGGAGACGATCCCCAGGATAACTATGCACGCGACCGCGACTGTCAGCAGCGACGATCCGCTAAGGCCGAGCCGATTGGTCAGTGCCTCGATGCCGTATTTCGTGTGTGATGAGTTCATGCTGAAGGTCCCCCGTCTTGTCAGAGCGATGTCTCTAGTTCTACGTATCTTTCAAATAAGCCCGTCGCCGGTAATCTTTCGCATTTTATATAATCATGTGATGCCCTGCCAAATCATCCGGCGACTGCGGTGCTTTGTAATAATATTTCATGAGAATTACGACTTGCGTCCGCGTCGCGTGCGATCCGTAGGGTGTTCGGCCGTGCGGTCGGGGGGTCTTTAGCTTCTGCGGTGAGGGCGCTAATCCCCCCTCCTCCACGGAGCGACCGGAGGGAGCGGAGTAGGGAAGGGATACAGCGCCCGCACGGTTCGCAAACACGGTCTCCGCGACGTTTACTACCTTGGCGGTCGGGAAGTGTAGTACGATGCTCGCCACGCCTCCACCGGCGTTCGAACGTGGTTCGAAACGGCGAAGCCGTTTCGTCATTGCGGGAAATCTCCGGTTTCCCGCTTGCAGTCAGAACGCGTCGCGTTCTGACGACATTGCCGGACGTCGTCCGGCAAGCGGCCAAAATCCTACGGATTCTGGCCACATCACGAGAGAGCGTCGCTCTCTCGAACGACGACAAAAAAGCGTGCGCCGGCGGTTGTGGCCGAGTGCCCAACAGGTAGGAGTGGGACACTCCGACCCGCCTGTGAAGGGAAATCGCCTGCAGAGTCGGAACCGCTGTGTCCACGTCGGATGCAAGTTCCGACGCAGAAACAGGAAGTCGTTCGAAAGGCGCGACGCGCCTTTCGTAATCACGAGAGACCTTCGGTCTCTCGGACGACCCCGACCGCAACAAGCGAGGGCCGAGTAGGCCCGAGCGCGGTAGGTCGGGGTAGTTCACCTGTGCGGCAACCTGAGTGAGAGAACGGTCGTGGTGCCGTCCGATCAGACCAGCTGGTCGCCGTCGGTGCCGTCTTTAGAGTCGTCGCCGTCGTCGGCGCCATCATCGTCGTCCTGTGAGCCGTTGTCCTAATTGTCGTCGTCTTCGTCGTCTTCGTCGTCTTCGTCGTCTTCGTCATCCTGGTCGCTGTCGTGGTCGTCGTCTTGGTCGTCCTGGTCGCTGTCGTGGTCGTCGTCCTGATCGTTGTCTTGATCGTCGTCTTCGTCGTCTTGATCGTCGTCTTGGTCGTCTTGGTCGTCTTGGTCGTCTTGGTCGTCGTCCTGATCGTCGTCTTGGTCGCCTTGGTTGTCGTCTTCGTCGTCCTGGCCGTCGTCTTGGTCGCTATCTTGGTCGTCGTCTTGATCGCTGTCTTGATCGTCGTCTTGATCGCTGTCTTGATCGTCTTGGTTGTCGTCTTCGTCGTCCTGGCCGTCGTCCTGATTGTCGTCGCCATCGTCACTGCCGCCGGTGCCGTCGTCGCCCGTCGAGTCGGACACGGTCGTCGTCCCTCCCGAGATGCCGGCCCCGTCGTCCGCACTGATCTCGTTACCGGATTCGTCCTTGAAGGGCTGTGTCTTGCCATCGAGCGTCATGTAGTAGAGATTCTCCTCGGTGTCCTTATTGAGGTAGATGACCTCGGGGTCACTGTCACCGGTCACGTCCGCGGCGGCAATCGACGCCTTCTCTACATCATTGTAGTTACCCTTCAGCAACCTCTTGTCCCCGGAGGAGTCCACCAGCGCGAGCTGGCTGCTATCGTCAACGACTGCGACCCGCTTGTTTCCGTCGTCGTTGAAGTCGCCGAGCGGGCCAGCGCCGAGTCCAGCGTCAGCGCCGACCGACTTGCTGGTGTCTATGATAGAGCCGTTGTCGTGGATGTATCTGATGTCGCCGGCGGTGCCGACGTACACGACTTGCTTATTGCCGTCGCCGTCGAAGTCACCGTAGTCGATGACGCCTTTCGCCTGCGCTCCCTCGGCGATGGACTCGGGACCCTCGTCCTCGCCCGGCTCGACGCGGTAAATGGAGTTGCTACTGTTCACATAGATGACGGCCCTCGTCCCGTCGTTGTCGTAGTCGCCCAGTGCCATGGCCGTCTCTTGGGCGAGCGCGTCGTCCGCGAGCTTTGTTGTGCTCTCGTCCGATTCAACGAGCCGGAGCGTTCCCTGTTCGGTGACCGATGGAACCTCGACGGTCCCGTCGCCGTCGAAGTCGGCCGGCGGGCCGACTATCTGGGCTTGGACGTCCGTATCCGTCGTGTCGCCATTCGCATCCACAATGTGGACCGTCCCTTCGTCCACATAGGCCATCTCGGACTCGTCGATCTCCCCTGTCTGGCCGCCAGCGATTGGGATGGAGACGATCCCCAAGACAACTATGCACGCGACCGCGACTGTCAGCAGCGACGACCCGCTGAGGCCGAGCCGGTTGGTCAGTGTCTCGATACCGTATTTCGTGTGCGATGAGTTCATACTGGAATGTCCCCCGTCTTGTCAGAGCGATGTCTTTAGTTCCACGTATGTTTCAAATAAACCCATTGCCGGCAATCTTCCGTATTTTATATAGCCGTATAGCATCCTGCCAAATCGTCCGGCGACTGCAGTACTTTGTAACATTATTTCGTGAGAATCACGACCCGCGTCCGCGTCGCGTGCTCCTGTCTATGGGTTCATATGGGTGTTCAGCCGTGCGGTCGGGGTCTTTGGCTGTGCGGTAAACCGAATGAGAGAAGCGGTCGTGGTGCCGTCCGGTCGGACCAGCTGCTCGCCGTCGTCGTACCCCTCGATGGCGTCGACCGGGCAGACCCGGGCGGCGAACGTCGCGTCCAGTTCGATGTCCGCCGGTACCGCCCGCTCGAAGAGGTCCGGCTCGACCGCCTCGCTTTCCGCGAGGCCGGCCTTGCCGTCGTCGGTGTCCTTCTCGAAGGCGTTCCACTCGGCGACGCACCGGTACATCCCGATGCAGGTGTCGCAGTCGAACCTGACTCTCATACCTCTGCCTGGACAAAGACGGCCGAAGGCATGACGCCCTCTGGCGTGATCATAGCCGGTAGCAACCGAGACGGTGTTCAGATAAGCACTAACTGACGGACCGGTTTCTGCCGGCCGGTCAGCTGACTCCCGGCGGACCGAAAAGGCGAGGGGCTGCACGGCGCATCGTACTCAGTCAAGCGGATTCCACCAGACGGCGAAGACTTACGACCATGTTTCTGTCGTCGTCAACTGCGCGTGACTGAAAACTATTACCAAACGAAGAGGTACGCTGTTTTACTTTTCTGAAGACATGTTCGATGGAAATCCCGATTTCCCACAGCGTATCGTCCGAAATCGGAGGCCCACTCGACGAGATGCTGCCGCAAGATGTTTGCCGTGATCGACGGGAACCCCCGCGTCTGAGACATCGTGTTTCTGCTGAAGTTCCTGCAGAAACTACTGTGTCAGTACAGCCGCAATCGTCGCAAAGAGCCGCGCGTGCAGGAATTTATTCGTATTTGTCGACGGCGGCGTACAGCCAAAGCTGCTGGCCGTCGATTCGAGTCACCGTCCCGTCGAGCGCAATGTGATTTGGACTCGCACCGTCGGCTGGCTGTAGATCGGCTTTCTGCACCCGGCCGTGGACGGCTTTCCGCGACCTTGACGCCGAACTTTCAGGTTCTCGAATTGTATTCAAAAGTGATAGGACGGCCAGAAGGGTCGAATACCAAGCTGCATCAGCTCGCTCGGTGTCCGCTTTCGTTGCACAAGCTACGAGTCGATCCGCTCGCCACAACCACTGAAGCGGACGATTTTCGCCACGGGCACGCTAAAAATCATTCCCGCCCCACCCTTCATTCTTAACTGAACGCGACGCTTTCGGGCCACCGGGTTTTAGAGCAGTCACGGCCTCCGTACGTTCGAGGTGTCGGTTCGAACTGCCGGCTCGATTCCCGCTTCGGGTCGTTCTCAGAGCGAAAGTACAATGGCGAGTACGACGACGAGTACGCCGGCACCGATCACTCGGATTACCTGCCGGTCGTCGTCGCCACCGGATCGCTTCGTCAGAAACCACCCCGCTCCGAGCAGCGTACCGCCCCCGATTCCCATCGACCCGACTACCGCTTCGACCATGTCGACGCCGGGCGGTTGGAGCGTGAAGGGGAAGACGGTCAGCGCCATCCCAATCGTCGCACCAGCCGCTCGGAGCGACCGACGCGACTTCGACTGCGTCGTGGACCCGTCACCGGAGCGGACGCGATGTCCTATGATAACCTCTCCGACCGCAAGCCCCGCCACCACAGCGTACCCCAGTCTGATGACGGTGCGTCCGCCATCGATGTCGAGTACGTAAGTGGCGACGACCAGACTCAGACCCATAAGTACTCCGCTGTTGATCCCTCTACAGACAGTAGCTTTCGAGTCCGGCCCGGAGAGCACGCCGTTGCTCCGATCAGTGCTTGAACTCATTGACACCCCGTCTCGACGTCTGTAACTCGACTGCCACCAGTACGTGAGCTACTCGCAGTGCAGGTTTCTCGCCGGCCATCGGGTCGGTGGTCACTCGGACCGTGAGCCACTCGGTGTCGAAACCACTTGCCGAACGTATGGCGCCCCCAACGACGTCAGAACGCTGTAACCGCCCCCACCGAGCACAGGTGAGACAGCTCTCTTTTCGATCCCCCACTTCGAAGCGGCTCGCAAGGGCGGCGGCGAACGACTCGACAGCCTGCCGAACTGCGCCCGCAGACCGATGTTCACCTTTCCGACTTGCGCCGTGTGCGACCAGAGACGTGAGATCATGTGCCACTGCCGGAGTTCGGTTACTCGATTCATCGCGTCCATCGTTTCGTTCGTCTGTCCGGACGGCGGCCGATTCGTCAGTTTGTTGCCGCGCGTCCTTGGGCAGCGCCTCATCACCTGACAGCGTGTCGGCGACCTGCCGGCGTTCCGGGAGGCGAATCGTAGCGGTCATCGAGGCGTACGTTTCGGGAGCGCTTCCCATCGAGTCGGAAGCGAGAGCTACTGTTCCGGCGGCACCTCACCCCGCCACTTGTGCATTAACACGGAACACTGTGCCTCGTTGGCGATCGTGTCCGTCTTCCGCCCGAACAGCGTCTTTCTGAGCCACCAGCCTCGTGAGGTGCCGATGACCATGATGTCGTACTCATCGGACAGTTCCTCGAGTGCATCGACCGCGTCCTCTGCGGTGGTAAGTTCCGTTTCCGCCTGCACACCGTGTTCTGCGAGTCGTTCGGCCGACCGCTCGAGCAGGTCGCGCCCTTCCTGTTCGGTTCCTTCGGCCCCCGCGACGTACGCGAAGGTTACCGATGCCCCGGTTCGTTGACTCATGATGGCAAGCATTCGAAGTCGGTTCTCGTCCGGCTCGGCGACCACCGGAACCAGTATCGACTCGGTGTCCACCGGGTCCCGGTCCCCGCTGAAGACGACGACGTCGCAGTTCGCCTTCCGGAGGAGCTGGTCGACGAGACTCGAAACGGAGTCCTTGTCGGTCCATCCGATCAGAATGGCGTCGGCCTCGTACTCCTCGGCCTCCTCGAGGATGCCCTCGCGTGCCGACGAGGCGGTTCTGATCGTGCCGGTGCTTTCGATACCCTCCTCGCGGAGCGTGTGTTGGCTCTCTGCGACGCTGTCGGAGCCCGTTCGCCACTCCTCTTGCCCGCCGACGAAGCTTCGGTCGGTAGTAACGTGCGCAAACCGAACGGCCCCTCGCCTCGGGTCAACGAGGGTACCCGACAGCTCGGTGAGCATGTTCGGGTCCGACTTGTCGCCGACGGGAACGAGTACGCGCTCGTAGCCGATCTCATTTGGTGCTGTCATCGGTGTTCACCCGTCCGTGTTTCCGGTGCATTCATATCCCTGTTCTGGTCGGTCGCGTTCTGCGCGTTGAGTTCGTCTCTGACCATGATGTTGAGTTCGAGTACGTTCACCCGCTCCTGCCCCCAGACGCCGAGCAACGGCTCTCTCGTAGCCTGCTCGATCATCCCGCGAAGTCGATCCTCGGAGATGCCGGTCTGGTTCGCAACGCGAGGGACCTGATACTCGGCGGCCGCCGGCGAGATGTGGGCGTCGTACGCGGACCCGGACTCCGTAAGGAGGTTCACCGGCACCGAGTCGTCGGGC
>PXSE01000009.1:1887-5637 GCA_003022905.1 Halobacteriales archaeon QS_9_68_42 | reverse complement strand
GAAGTCGACTACGACGGCTACCTCTACGACCTCCAGGTGGGCGGCGAGCCGATATTCACGGCGAACTGGCTGTACGCCCACAATTCCATGGACGCGCCACTGGTCATGTCCTCGCGCATCGACCCCGCCGAAATCGACGACGAGGCCCACAACATGGATATCGTCTCGGAGTACCCCCGGGCGTTCTACGAGGCGACCCGGGAGATGGCCGACCCGGGCGAGGTCGAGGACCTCGTACAGATCGGCGAGAACACCCTGGGGACCGACGGCCAGTACCGCGGCTTCGAGCACACCCACGACACCGGCGACATCGCGCTCGGCCCGGACCTGTCGGCGTACAAGACCCTGGGGGACATGATGGAGAAGATGGACGCCCAGCTGGAGCTGTCGCGGAAGCTCCGGTCGGTCGACGAGACGGACGTTGCCGAACGGGTCATCGAGTCCCACTTCCTGCCGGACATCATCGGCAACCTGCGGGCCTTCTCGCGGCAGGAGACCCGCTGTAAGGACTGCGGGGAGAAGTTCCGCCGGATGCCGCTGACCGGCGACTGCCGGGAGTGCGGCGGCGAGGTGACCCTCACCGTCTACGAAGGCTCGGTGAACAAGTACATCGACACCGCCCTCCAGGTGGCCGAGGAGTACGACTGCCGGGAGTACACCGTCCAGCGACTCGAAATCCTCGACCGGGCCGTCGAGTCGATTTTCGAGGACGACACCAATAAACAGAGCGGCATTGGCGACTTCATGTAACACGAACTTTTTGCACGGCGCGCCTGCGGCGCGCCGGCAAAAATCCAAGCGAATCGCCGACGGCGATTCGCCGGATGACGAGAGGCGCCGACGGCGCCTCTCGAACCACTTCGATGGAAAAATAGCGCCTCGCTCCCGTCACGCCCTCCCTGCGGCCGGGCGCGGTGGTCGCTCGTTGCTACCGAGCGCGAACGGAGTGAGCGCTCGGGGAAATGCCTCGCTACGCTTGGCGTATGCTTTCCGCGGGGTCTCCGGTCAGTACCGCTGCGCTATCTCCTCTTTTGTCTCTCGGATGACGCGCCGTTCGGCCTGCCGGTGGTCCTGCATCGGGTCGGTGAACGCGAAGTGGTCCTCGACGAGGCTGGTCATCGCCTCGCGGTCGAACGCCGACGCCGCGGCCGCCCAGAACTCGTTCTCGGGGGCCTCGACCAGCGGTTCGACGGCCCCAGCGAGCCCCTGCTGGCGCTCGAAGAGCCGGTCGCGGAGCGCCGACCGGCGGCCAGCAGGGAGGTCCGGCCGCAGGTTCGCGTCGTAGGCGTCCGTCTCGAGGATCTCCTCACGGTGGGTTTCGAACGGCCCGTCGCTCTCGATGGCGTCGAGCAGGACGTCGAACTGCGCGAGAATCTGTTCGCGGTAGGCCGAAAGCTCCGGGCTGACGACCCGCTCGCGGACGGCCTCGGAGTCGCTCAGGAGTTTGTCGACGACCTTGCCGCCCGCTCCGGTCGCGTCCGACTGCAACGCCTGGGCGACACTGAACTCCCGCTCGGTGTAGCCGAGGGCGTCCTCGACGAACCGTTCGAATCCCGAGCATGCTGCCTCCCGGGTCACGCCGTCCAGTCCGGCCCGTATCATAATGTAACTGACGCCGGCCGAACCGCCCGAACGTCGGGCGAGTCACCCCCGGCCCAACGGGCCGGCTCGCGCGCCGCCGGCAAACCCGGCCGAGCGACGAAGTTTTTCCGGGGCCCGACCCAACAGGGGGTAGATGGAGTTCGAGGAGCTGGAGGCGGTGCCGGGCGTCGGCGCGAAGACGGCCGACCGGCTGTCGGAGCTTGACGACCCGGAGGCGGCGCTCGCGTCGGGCGATGTCGCCGCCATCGCTCGGGCGCCGGCACGGGAAATCTACGACGCGGCCCTCGAGTTGCTCACCGACCGGGCGGTCACCGACTACGCCGAAAAGCGCCTGGAGACGTTCTACCCGAGCGCCGCCGCCTCCCGGATCGAGGAGGTCCGCTCGTTCGCCCGGGCAGCGGTCGAGCGGGAGCCGACCCCAGAGGTGCTGGAGGCGCTGTCGGGCGTCGAACCGCTCTCGGAGCCCCGTGACGTCCGCGTCCGGGACCGCTGTCTGGCGACGAGCGACGCCGAGACCTACTCGGCGGCCCGGGAGGCCGTCCCCGAGTTGAGCGTCGAATTGGCCGACGACGCCCGCGCTGTCGCCGACCTCGCGCGGGGCTACTCGACGGTGATCGTCCTCGATGAGTCGTTCTCCGGCATCGACGTCGAGGGCGACGTCCGGGTCGAGCCGGCCGCCCTGGAGGACCCCGCCGCGGTCGTTCCCGAGCGGACGCTGTCATTTTTCGCTCGGAACCGCGAGTCACTGCGGGCGGCAGCGGCGGTCCACCGCGCGGCCAACCTAGAGGCGCCCTGCGACGTGGCGGCGCTGGACGACGCACTGGCGCGTCTCAACGAGGACGGCACCGTCGCCGACGACGAGACGCTGGACGCGCTGACCGAGGCGATATCGGATCTCGACGCCGCAGTCTCGATGGCCGAGAGCGTTGCCAACGACCGCCTCCGGGCGGCCATCGAGGAGCGCGACGTGACGATCGAGGGCGCGGACCTACTGTCGCTCGTCGAGCGCGGCGCCGGCGTCGACTCATTGCTCCGGCAGGAACTGTCTGAGGAGTTCGCCGAGGCCGTCGAGGCCGCCCGCGACCACCTCGTCGACGCCCTGGGGATCGACGACTACGAGTCGATGGCCCGCCGTGCGTTCGGCGACGACCCGACCTTCCCCGTCGAGCACGACGAGCGAATCGTCGAGCGGCTCCGCGAGGAACTGACCGCAGAACGGGACCGCCGGGCGGCGACGCTGAAGCGAGAACTGGCCGACGACCTGCGGGAGATGCGCGACCCCGCCGAGCGGCTGGTCGAGGCCGCTCTGGAGCTGGACGTCGAACTCGCGGTCGCACGGTTCGCCCGCGACTTCGACTGCGCGTTCCCGACGTTCGAGGGCCGGGGGTTCGCCGTCGAGGGCGGGCGGTCGCCGCTCCTCGACGTCGAGTTCGAGGACGCCGAACCGGTCGACTACGGCGTCGAGGGGGTGGCGTTGCTGTCGGGCGTCAACAGCGGCGGCAAGACGTCGACGCTGGACCTCGTGGCGCTCGTGGTCGTGCTGGCACAGATGGGCCTGCCGGTGCCCGCCGACTCGGCACGGCTGGAGCGGTTCGAGGCGCTACACTACCAGGCCAAGACCCAGGGGACCCTCGACGCGGGCGCCTTCGAGTCGACCCTCCGGGAGTTCGGGTCGCTGGTGGCGGGCGACCGGCGCCGACTCGTCCTGGTCGACGAACTGGAGTCCATCACCGAACCCGGCGCCAGCGCCGTCATCGTCGCCGGCATCCTGGAGGCGCTGGCCGAGAGCGACTCGACGGCGGCCTTCGTCTCGCACCTCGCCGGCGAGATCCGGGCGGAGGCCGACGTCGACGTCACCGTCGACGGCATCGAGGCACTCGGCCTCGAGGACGGCGAACTCCAGGTGAACCGCTCGCCCGTCAAGAACCACCTCGCGCGGTCGACCCCGGAACTCATCGTCGAGAAACTCGCCGAGGGCGACGGTGACGACCTCTATGGGGAGCTGCTCAAGAAGTTCGACGAGGGCTGACCAGAGGGTCGACGTCCTGCGCTCGGCACCGCCAAACAGGGGTGTTCAGATAAGTATCGACCGATAAGCCAGTTTCTGCCGGCTACGAAGTCGAGTCCTGGCGGACTGAAAGGGCGAGG
>PXSE01000009.1:0-1875 GCA_003022905.1 Halobacteriales archaeon QS_9_68_42 | reverse complement strand
CTCGGCGAACCCCGACGAAGCAAGCACTACAGGCCGCACCGCGGCCGAAGCGCGTCGTTCGGAAGACCTCCGGTCTTCCGTGATCACGAAAATCTTCGATTCTCGGACGACAGCGAGTCGCGGGCAGTGAGGCGACTCCGTCGCCTCAAGCCGTGCGAGCGGGCCGTGCGAGGCGGTTTCACCGCCTCGAATTCGCGGCGCGGAGCGCCGCGCATGGCCCGCGAGCAGAAGTCGAGAGCACCGAGGGCTTTCTCCCGCTTCCTCTTTTTTCATTCCTCATCTAAACACTCCTGCCGAACGCCCCCGAAGGCTTAACACGCGGCGTAGCGTGGTGAAAGTGAAATGGCCGACGACGACATGCTCTCATGGGACGAGTCGGTGTTCCGCGACGAGCACGTCCTCGAACTGGACTACCTCCCGGAGGCCTTCCTGCACCGTGACGGGCAGATGGAGACCCTGAAGTACGCCCTCCGGCCGGCGGTCCGGGGGTCGCGGCCACTGAACGTGATGGCCCGTGGGCCGCCGGGAACGGGCAAGACCACCGCCGTCCAGAAACTGTTCGACGAACTGACGGGCGTCAGCGACGTCGAGGTGGTACGGGTGAACTGCCAGGTCGACTCCACCCGGTACGCCGTCTTCTCGCGGCTCTTCGAGGGGCTCTTCGAGTACGAACCGCCGACCTCGGGTATCTCCTTCAAGAAACTGTTCGGCCAGATCACCGACCACCTCGTTAAGGAGGACGAGGTGCTCGTCGTTGCCTTGGACGACGTGAACTACCTCTTCTACGAGGACGAAGCCTCCGACACACTGTACTCGCTACTTCGGGCCCACGAGGCCCACAGCGGCGCGAAAATCGGCGTCATCGTCGTCTCCTCGGACCTCGAGCTGGACGTTATCGATGAGTTGGACGGCCGCGTCCAGTCCGTCTTCCGTCCCGAGGAGGTGTACTTCTCGGCGTACGGCGAGCGCGAAATCGTCGACATCCTCGAGGAGCGCGTCAAGCGTGCGTTTCGGGACGGCGCCGTCGGCACGCGCGTCCTCGACCGGGTGGCCGAACACACCGCCGACAGCGGCGGCGACCTCCGGGTGGGCATCGACCTGCTCCGCCGCGCCGGGTTGAACGCCGAGATGCGCGGCTCCGCGGAGGTGAGCCCCGACGATGTCGACGAGGCCTACGAGAAGGCCAAGTACGTCCACCTCTCGCGGCACCTGCGCGGCCTCTCGGAGTCCGAAGCGGCGCTGGTTCGCGTGCTCGCCGAGCACGACGGGGAACGCGCCGGCGACGTCTACGACGCGTTCGACGAGCGGACCGACCTCGGCTACACCCGTTACTCCGAAATCATCAATAAGCTTGACCAGCTCGGGCTCATCGACGCCGAGTACGCCGACGTCGAGGGGCGAGGTCGCTCGCGGGCGCTCTCGCTCTCCTACGACGCCGAGGCAATACTCGAGCGACTGGACTGAGATACTGATTTTTTATACCGCCTCCTCTGCCGGCCGTGTTCACTCGGTAACCTGAACGGGAGGGAGAAGCGGTTCGGGAAAGGGAGCGGAGCCGTGTCGTCGGCCTCGACCGTCAGCGGTCGTCGACGTCCTCGCCGATCCACTGCTCGGGGACCTGGATGACGTAGCGGCCGTTCTCCTGGAGCGCGATGATGTACTCCTCGCGGTCGTACAGCTCCATGAGGTTGAGTTCGTACTGCCCGGGCTCGAGGATTTTGATGGACTCGAACTGGTCGTTGAGCTGTTCGCGCAGCTCTGCCAAATCGGGGTCCTCGTCGGTTGGTTCGCTGACAATTCGCTCGTCGCCGTCCGTCGGGGGGCCGGAAGCCCCGGTGGCCGGGGTCGGCTCCGACGAGGAGTCGCCGGTCGGCT
>PXSE01000008.1 GCA_003022905.1 Halobacteriales archaeon QS_9_68_42 | reverse complement strand
CATCGGGGACGTCGCCGAGCGCCTCGCGGCGTACCCGGACTGTCGCATCGAGGACAAGGGCGTGACCGCGACGGTCCACCACCGCGGGGCCGACGCCGATCACGCGACCGTGCGGGCTGCCGTCCGGGGGGCCCTCTCCGACGAGCCGGCCCTGGTCGCCACCGAGGGCCGGAAGATAGTCGAGATGCGGCCCGACGTCGAGTGGCACAAGGGCGAGGCAGTGTGCGAACTCATCGACGACGGTGAACGCGCCTCCACGGTGTACGTCGGGGACGACGTCACCGACGAGGACGCCTTCGAGGCGCTCGAAGACCGCTCCTGCTGGAGCGTGGGTGTTCTCGTCGGGGACCGTCCCTCCGCCGCCGACTACCGCGTCCACGACGTCGACGGCGTGTGCACATTTCTCGTGTGGCTCGCCGACGAGGTGCACCCCGCGGCCGGGCCTCCGGACGGCGACACCGGCCCGTAACGACATCCCCGCGACCGGGCGTGAGATGAAAACGCGGGCAGTCCCCGAAACGCCGAGGGCCACCGAGTGCCGCTCGGTGGCTCGGCCGCCGTCGCCCGTCTTCCTCGTCCTGTACACGGTCCGCTCGACCGGGCGACGGTCAGTTCTTACCAGTTAGAAGCGCGTTGCATACAACCCCTGCTACTGCAAGCAGCGTCCGTATTCGGGTCGGGGCCCACCGTTCCGTCGATGTCTCGATACCCACGAGCCGTTCGCGACGCGAAGATCAAGTGTCTGGAGTGCAATGCGCCGGTCGTCGAGACCATCGACGAGCGCTTCGTCTGCGTCGACTGCGGGCGGCGTATCCGCGACGGACCGGAGGTCCCGTCGGACAGCCGGTAGCGCCGCCGGGAGCGCGACGTCCACGAGAGCGGCGCTCTCGTGCGGTCCATCGAAACTCCTCGACCTCCGAAAACGGCTATGCCGCCGTGCACGTCGGTCCTTTTCAGTCTCATCCCCAGCAGTCGCTCAGCCGGCCACCGTCCGTCCAAACACGGTCACCACGACCCGAGGTTTCATTACCTGTCAGTCGAATGAGGTTCGTAAGCTCCAGTAATGCCGACAATCGTCGTTGCCGACATCCCTGTAGAAGAGTTCGCGCTCCGCGAATCGCTCCAGGCCATTTCCGACCTCGCGGTGGAGAGCCAGCGGGTGGTCGAGAAGGACGAAGACCTCGTGATGCCGCTCATCTGGGTTCGCGGCGCCAACGGCGAGACGGTCCAGACGACACTGTCCGACGATTCGAGCGTCAGCTCGGCCAGCCGCATTGCCAGTTACAAAAACGAGTCGCTGTACAAGATGGAGTGGAAACGGGACGTCGAACTCGCCGTCCAGATGATAACTGAAGACGAGGCCACCATCCTCGACCTCTACGGGACGAGCGACGGCTGGCGGCTGCGTTCGATGTTTCCCGACCGCGACACGCTCGCCCGGACGGTTGAGTTCTGCGAGAACCACGGCCTCGGGTTCGACATCCGCCGGGTCCGCGAGATGAACATGGTGCCGAGCGGCCGATGGGGTCTCACCGACGAGCAGTACGAGGCCCTCCGGGTCGCGTGGGATGCGGGCTACTTCGGCGTGCCGCGAGAGGCCGACCTCGGTGACATCGCCGACCGACTGGACATTAGCCACCAGGCGCTGTCCGAACGCCTCCGGCGCGGTCATACCAACCTCATCAAGGAGACCATCGGCGTCGGAGCCCCCGACAAAACCTGATACTGCCGACCGTAACCGCCCGGGACGGCCCGCCGGGAAGTATGGGTCCTCGGAAGATGTTCCGGCCGGGGACCGCGAGGGAACACCCGTGAAATCATGGCCGGCAGTACCCCGAAGCGAGCCCCGGAGTCACGGCTCGAAGACAGTCGCTGTCTCCTCGGTCGATACGCCGTGTTCGGCCGACGACGGGTTCGGCACCGTCTCCCCGGCGTACCGCGACGCGAGGCTCGCCCGAAGGGGCCGTCTTCGCCTCCACCGCAGTCGCGAGCAGGCCCACCTGCGCGCCGGCGACCAGGTTCCGCGTCGTGCCCACGAACACGTTGACGGTCCCCGGTCGCGGCGCGTCCCCGGGGTCGCCGTCGGCATCCGGGGGCTCCGGGTCGGGGGGCTCGGGTTCCGTCCCGGGCATCGGGAGCGTCGCGGGGTTCGAGAGCCCGGCCGTCACGACGGCTGTCACCGACCGGCACCGGGCGCCGCGGGCGTGTCGCTGCGACACGCCGGTGAGGAGGACCGGGGCCGAAACGGGGCCGCCGAGGCGCTCGGCCACGTACGCCGCGAGGTCGGTCCGCCCGAAGCCCTCCGGAACCGTCAGATTGTATGCGGCGTCGGCCGTCACGGTACCGCCGGGCCGGGCCGCCCCCTCGCCGGCCCGCCCGACCGGGACCGCCGCGTTCGAGAGCCACCGTGTCCCCGGCCGCCGCAGGGTCAGTCGGTCGTCGGTCCGGTCGTACTCGAAGGTCATACGTCCAGTGCGTCGAACAGCGCCTCAGTCGACTCGCGGTTCCGGACGGCGATCCGGACGTGGCTGTCCAGCCCCCGGAACGTCGTCGCGTCCCGCAGGACGACGCCCCGCTCGCGGCAGGCCGCGAGCAGGTCGGCGGGATCCGACCCGACGTCACACAGCAGGAACGGCCGGCGGGTCTCGGCGACGAACGCTCCGTCGCGCATGGCGTGGGTGCCGACGGCCGCGGCGGGGCCGCCGAGCGACCACGCCGGTCGGGCGGTCCGGAGCCGCTCAAGGGGTTCGCCGGTTGCGACCGCAAAGCCCGCCCGAAGGCCCGGCAGACCGAACAGCTTCGTCAGCGAGCGGACGACCACGGTTCCGGGGTGGCCGGCCAGCGACGCCCGCTCGGTGAACCCGAGGAACGCCTCGTCGACCACGAGGAGCGTCCCGGCCGCCGCACATCGGTCCGCGAAGGCCCGCAGGTCGGCCGCCGCGGGGCAGTCGCCGGTCGGGTTGTTCGGCGTACAGACGACGGCCGCGGCGTGCGGGGCCGGGTCCGCCGCGAGCAGTTCGTCGTGGGGAACGAACGCCGGGTCGCCGCCAGCCAGTTCCACCTCGCGGGCGTACTCGCCGAAGGAGGGGTACGGGACGAGGACGCTGTCGCCGGGCGAGGCGGTGACGCCGACGGCGAGGCGGATGGCCGCGAGGCCGCCGGGCGTCGGGACTTGATGTTCGCGCTCAGGTCGACCACGTCGGGGTCGTCGCTGGAGCCGTGGGGCACCCGCCCGGCGTCGGCGACGCTGTCAGGGTCCATCGGCGAGCACCTCCGCGACCTCGGCGTCCGCCGGGCGGTTGACGTTGACTGCGAGCCGGGCGTCGTAACTAACACGCACCCGCTCGTCGCCGCTGACGACGTTCAGGCCGGCCGGCGACAGCCGGCGGCCGTCCCGTTTCCGGGTGGAATCGGCGCTGACCCCGAGCGCCCGCTTCAGGGCCGTCGGGACACAGACCGTAAGCGACCCGCCATCATGGGCCGAGAGCGTCCGGTCGACGACCGACGCCGACAGCAGCGGCAGGTCGGAGACAACGGTGAGGACCGGTTCGCCGACGGACTCGAGGGCGTCGGCCAGGTCGGCGACGTACCCCTCACCGGCCGCCTCGATATGCGGGACCCGGCCGTCGAGGTGGGCCGCCGTCTCAGGGACGTGCGGCGATGTGACGGCGTGGACCCGGTCGATTCGGCTCCCCTCCAGCGCCGCGAGCACGCGGTCGACCATCGGGTCGCCGCCCACCTCGAACAGCGGCTTCTCGCCGCGGTCTAGGCGGGTTCCACGACCGCCGCACATCAGAAGCGCGTCCACGCGACCACCCCCGCGTGCAGCGCGACGACCCGCGCGAGTTCGTTGACGGCGCCGAAGACGTCGCCGTTGACGCCGCCGAGGGCGCCGTCGGCCCAGCGGACGACGACCAGCGCGACGAGCGGCCCACACAGGACGGCGACGGGGGCGGCCGGCGAGAGGCCCGTCAGGAGCACGGCCGGCAGGGCGGCGACGAGCGGTCCCGCGAGCAGCGGCGGGGCCGCGTTGCGGGTGAACCCCGAGCCCAGCCCGTCGTGGCTGGCCGTGCCGACGCAGGCCACCGTCGCCATGCCGAGTTTCGCGCCCACCTCGCCGGCGACGACGATGGCGGCCGCCCGGACCGGCCGGAGGTCGGCGAGCGCGAGCGCCGCGAGCGCCAGCGCCACGACGACGAGCGCGATGGCGACGACAGCACCGACGCCGGTCGTCGTGTCCTTCAGGACCTCGCGGCGGTCGTCGGCGTCGTGAACGACCGCGGCGTCGCCGAGGTCCGCGACGCCGTCGAGGTGGGCGACGCCGACGAGGCCGACCAGCACGAAGAGGTAGGCGGCGGCCGTCGCATGGGCCGATAGCGGCAGGAGAAAGGGAACGGCCGCGGCGGCGCCGACGAGGTAGCCCACCAGCGGGAACGCCGCCGGGAACGTCTGGAAGCGGCGCCACTCCGCCTCGTCGACCCCGACCGGCAACCGCGTGAGGAAGCCGACGCCGCCGCGGAGCGCCGCTCCGATGTCGCCTACAGCCACAGTACCACTCCGACGGCCGCCGAGAGTACGTAGGTTACGGCTCCGGCACGCCGGACTACGGCCACTGCGTCCTCGCCGTCGGCGACGGTCGGGAGGTCGGCGACCTCGTTGAGGGCGTAGGTACCGGGCTTCTCGAGGCGGACGTTCAGCCCGGCCGCGAGCGCCCCCATCGGCCACCCGGCGTTGGGCGAGGCCGGCGTCCGAGCGTACCGGCGAGCGCGCCAGGCCGCCTCGGGGTCGCCCGCGGCCGGCCCCAGCAGGACGGCCGTCAGCCGGGCCGGCACGAACATGACGGCGTCGTCGAGCCGGGCGCTGGCCCACCCGAACGCGCCGGGGTAGCCGAGCATCGAGTCCAGCGTGTTGACCGCCTTGACGAACGCCGCCCCCGCCGCGGCGGCCGGCAGTGAGACGGCCGACAGGGCGACGAACGCGACGACCGGCGCCACGAGGCCGTCGGAGAGGTTCTCGGCGAGGCTCTCGACGGCCGCGCTCCGGATCAGCGGCGGCGACAGCGATGTCGGGTCCCGGCCCACCAGTGCCGGCAGCGCCTCGCGTGCGGCCTCCGGGTTCGGCTCGCTGTGTGCAATAACGCGCTCGCCGGCCTCGAGCAGGAGCCGGAGGCTCGAGCTCACCCACAGGACCAGGCCGGCCAGGACCGAGACGACGATGCTGGGGAAGCCGGTCGTCGCCGAGAGGGCAACGTAGACGACGGCCGCGGCGGCGAGCGGGAAGCCCACGGCGACGGCGGTTCCCGCGGCCCGCGGCGCCCGCCACTCCCGTCGCTCGACCCGCCCGACGACCTGGCCGAACAGCGCGACCGGGTGGTAGTCGGCCGGGGGCTCGCCGACCAGCAAGTCTAGGGCGAACGCCAGCCCGACGGCGACGGTGATGCCGAGCGGGACATCGGTCACGGTCGCACCTCTAGTTCGGACCCGAGCGACGACAGCGGCGTCCCGCGAACGTCGACGAACCGCCCGCCCGAATCGATGATACCGCCGTCGGTCGCCGGGTTGTCGCCGACGTGGACCAGTTCGGCGGGCGGCACCCCGAGGCGGCGGGCGACCGTCCGGAAGGCCCGCTCGTCGGGCTTCCGCCACCCGCAGGCGGCGCTCGTGACGACGGAGTCGAAGGCGCCCCGGAGGCCCGTCCGGATGAGCGTCCGGCGGGCCAACTCCGGGACGCGACAGTTGGCACAGACGGCGACGGGGCCGTGCTCGCGGGCGGCCGCGAGCGCCGCCTCGACGCCGTCCCGCCGCCGGACCGCGGGGTCGAAGGCGGCCACGACCGCCCGGCGGGCGGCGTTGTTCGGCGTCTCGGCGCCCCGGGCGGCCAGTGCCGCCGAGAGGTGGGCCGGCAGCGGCACCTCGGCGCCCTCGGGGGCGTCGACGTGCGTCTCGCGGTAGGTCGCCTCGAAGTTGGGCGGCACCGAGACGTCGCGCGCCCGGAGTTCGGCCGCGACGGCCGTCGCCGGGGCCGACGGCAGGTCGGCGTCAACGAGCGTCCCGAACAGCGCGAAGGAGACTGCCACTGTCGCCGTCTACCGCAGGGGCTGACTTGAATATCCCGGGACCCGGCCGCGGAAGCCGTCGGGGGTCGGCACGCGCGCCGTCGGCCCCCTCGAATGCCCGCCGTGCGAGCCACGAATCCGGGGAGATTTTAGAGAGATGTGAAACCAACTTTGCCGGAAGGAAGCCCGACTTTGAGAAATATACTATACACAGGTCCGCGACGGTCCGGGTAGGATGTAACGGAACACGACGCGGCGGCGCATGATACGGGTCACTGCCAGTGCCAGCGCGGTGCTCGTTGCCGGATGCACCGACTTCAGGCTCCGACACCGGCGACTCGGGCGGCGACGACGGCGGGTCGATGGAGAACAACATACCACCATGGAAGATGACGGGTCGATGGACAACGAGGGATAGTCCCGTGACGCCCACCAAACTACAACAGGCTGGAGCCCCTGCGTATGACGAACGGGTATCCTCCGACCATTCATGAACGAACAATCACGAAGTGGACTGCTCGACCGACTGCCGAGCGCGTGGACCCTGCTGATCTCGACGTTTGCGGGACTGGCGGGGGTCGCGGGCTCGTTCGCCGTGGCGGCGTTCACGCCGTCGTTCGTCGCCGGCCCTATCGCCGGGCTGATGGCCCGGGAGATGCCCGCGGTCGTCGTCCGGTACGCGATTACGGTCCTCGGTGACCTCGGCGACCAACTGAACATTCTCGCGGCGCTGGCGCTGTCGACGGCGCTGTTCGCCGGCGCCGCCCTCATCGGCCTCGCCGTCGCCCAGCGGGCCGAGATTCCCCGCTTTGGCCCTCCCGTCGCCGCCGCCGTCGCCACCGTCGCCGCCTTCGCCGTAACCCGGGCGCCGTTGGCCTCCGTTGCCGCCGGCGCGGCTGTCGGTGCCGTTCTCGGCGTCGCGGAACTGGCGACCCTGCCGGACATCGAGACCGTCTCCGGGGACCGTCGGCGAGTTCTCGGGGGCGTTGCCAGCGGCGTCGGCCTCGCCGGCGTCGGCTACTTCCTCGGCAACCGCGGCGGGTTCAGCGAGCCAACCGGCGCCAGCGAACCCTTACAGGTGACAAGCTCCGTCCGGGCCGAGATACAGCAGCGGCTCAACGAGGCCGAGGGGCGCTCCCTCGGCGTCGACGGCCTCGAGTCGCTCGTGTCCGAGGAGTTCTACGAGGTCGACATCAACGCGACCGACCCGACCATCGCCGCCGAGGACTGGGAGCTGTCGGTCACCGGCGCCGTCGACGAGGAACTCACCTACAGCTACGAGGAGATCCGCGGAATGGACGTCGAGAGCCGGTTCGTCAGCCTCCGATGTGTCGGCGAGAGCCTCAACGGCGAGAAAATGGACAATGCGCTGTGGACCGGCGTCCCCATCACCAACGTCGTCGACCCGGCCGGGCCGGCCGAGGAGTGCTGTGTGATGCTCCGGGCCGACGACGGCTACTACGAGGAGTTCCCCCTGCCGGCACTAGAGGGCGGCTTCCTGGCGTTCGGCATGAACGGCGACACCCTCCCCGAGGGCCACGGCTACCCCGTTCGAGCGCTCATCCCCGGTCACTGGGGCGAGATCAATGTCAAGTGGATCACGGAGATCGAGGTCCTCGAGGAGGAAATCGACGGCTACTGGGAGGAGCGCGGCTGGCACGGCACCGGGCCGGTCAACACCGTCGCGAAGATACACCACGAGGAACGGCTCGACGACGGCCGGATGCGGGTCGGCGGCCACGCATACGCCGGCACCCGCGGCGTCAGTTCAGTCGAGGTGTCGACCGACGGCGGCGACTCCTGGACGGAGGCCGAACTCTCGGCGGACCTACCCGGCGAGGACGTCTGGCGGCAGTGGGTCCACACCTACGACCCGCCGGGCGGCGAACACGAGGTCGTCGCCCGGGCGATCGAGGCCGACGGCACCGTACAGCCGTCCGAGGAGACCGACGCCTTCCCGAGCGGGCCGTCGGGATGGGTCTCCCGTACCGTGAGCTCTTGAGCCACACTCATATACTGGCACTGCGTCAATCCCGACTGGAAACCGGATGGAGAAAGCGCTCTGGTACCTTCTGGCCGGCACTCGCGGCGGAGCGAACCGGGCGCGGCTCGTCCGGGCAATCGACGACCGACCGCGGAACGCTAACCAGCTCAACGAGGCGCCGGGCCTCGAGTATAACACCGTCCGGTATTACCTCGAGAAGCTCGAGAAGCACGACGTCGTCGAGACCGGCGGCGAGGACTACGGCGAGCTGTACTTCTCACCGACCGCTTCGAGCGCCACCGCGAGGAGTTCGAGACCATCACCGACCGAATAGAGGACTGACATATGGCGATGAACACCAACCTGATGATAGCGAACGGCCTCTCGGGGCTCAGCGTGCTGCTTCTGCTTGAACTGATAGCCGTCAAGGTGCGCAACTACTGGACGTCCCGGATGCCGCTGACCTCGAGCTAATCACCTTCGGGGGCGTCATGCTCGTCGAGAACCTGCTGGCCGTTTACTTCTTTTTCCAGCACCGGGATGCTCTACTCCGGGGACGCCTTTGCCCAGCGGGCGCTCCTGTCGCTGCGGGCGTTGCAGCTGTTCGCGCTCGGCTTCCTCACGTACATGACGATGCGGTAGCGACGCGCCCTCGCAGGGAACGGCGCGCGCTACAGCGCGCCCTCGACGACGGCGAGCAGTCCCTCGAACAGCGGGTTGGTCCGGGCGGCGACGAACCATTCGCCGTCGTCGCAGGCTGCCGCCCGCTTGGTGCCGTCGTCGCTCCGTGCGGTCTCGTAGCCGACCGCTTCGATGAACAGTTCCCCGAGGCGCTGTTCCTCCTCGTCCGGCCGGTAGCAGACGGCCCCGTCGATGCGGCCGCGAGCCAGCAGTCCCCAGTGGACCGTCGGACACCAGCTCTCGAGGCGGCGCTTGCAGGCGGCCTCGATGCCGCGGTTTATCTCCTCGGAGACGGCGCGCGTCGCCGCCCCGCGCTTGACGTCGTGGCCGACGACCGACATCACCGTGGCGGCCTCCGGCGGCGGCGCCGGCGTCTCCGGGCGGTCGACCGGCGTCGCTCCGTAGCGGAGCCCCCGGTCCCGACGATAAACGTAGAGGTCGTCCGGCATGGGCACGTAGGCGGCCGCCAGCGCCGGGTCGCCGTCGACGACGAGCGTGACCGCCGAGGCGAAGGCGGGGAGGCCGGCCTCGAAGTTGTTCGTCCCGTCCAGCGGGTCGACCACCCAGCGGTAGCGGTCGTCGCCGGGGTGGACGCCGGACTCCTCGGCGTCGACGGTGTGGTCGGGGAATGACTCCTCGAGGACCGCGAGCATCCGCTCTTCGGCGCCGACGTCGGCGGTGGACTTCGCGTCGACCGCCGAGTGGGTCACCTCCGATGTGCCGTCTTGGTAAGCCCCGCGGAGGTACCGCCCGCCGGACAGGCAGGCGTCGACCGCAACTGGTTCGGCGTCGTCGAGAAGGGTCATGGACTCGTCCCGAGGCCGCCGCCGGGCAAATCCGTTACGGTCGGCAGGCGGCGGGCGGGCAGTCACCGGATGACGTTCGACTCAAGATCCCGCGGGAAGTAGGTCAGGCTCTCGGTGCCGTCGTCGGTTATCGCCACCGTGTCGGAGTGGCGGTAGCCGGCCGTCTCGGTGTAGATCCCGGGCTCGACGGTGTAGACGTGGCCCGGCTCCATGACCGCGTCGTCGCCGCCGTAGCTCGTGTGTTCGCTCTCGCAGTGGTCCGTCCAGCCCGAGTCGATGTACGGCGGCTCGTGGGCGCCCAGCCCGATGTTGTGGCCGACGTGGTGCTGGGCGAGGTCGGCGACGCCCTGCTCCGCGAGGTACTCCGTGACGGCGTCGTCAACGTACGACAGCTCGACGCCCGGCCCCAGCGCCTCGATGGCCAGCGACTGCGCCTCGCACATCACCTCGAAGTAATGGACGTCCTCGTCGGCCGGGTCGCCGACAAACATCGTCCGCTCGAGCTCCGAGAGGTAGCCGTCGACGTTCGCGGTGGCGCCGGTGACGAGCACGTCGCCCGTCTCGAGCCGCTCGTT
The DNA here is from genome assembly GCA_003022905.1 of Halobacteriales archaeon QS_9_68_42. The sequence goes on along the minus strand of PXSE01000008.1, from coordinate 2,964 downwards.
GGGCGTGTGGCCGTGCGGGAGTCGGGTCTCCTCGCCGCTGATGTAGCCGGCGGTGACGGGGCCGTCGCCGCGGACCCGCTCGGCGTAGCGGTCCCCCAGTGCGTCCAGCATCGCGCGGGACGCCTCCGTCGAGGCGCGCTGGCTCACCGTCGCCGGGTGGGCGCCGGGTTCGGTGTGGTCGGCCAGGTAGCGGTGTCCGAGGTTGGCCCACCGGGCGGACTCCCGTATCAATCCGACCTCGGCATCGGACTTCGCCCACCGCATCCGGTCGACCCAGTTCTGGCTGTCGACCTCAAGGAACGCCGAGAGCGCCGGGCCCTGATAGCCCATCACGCCCGGGGCGCCGTCGGCGTCGGCGGCGACCGACTCGACGCCGAGCGCCGAGAGCATCGCCGCGGCCGTCTCGACCGGCCGGCCGGCAGGATAGTCGCGGTAGGTGTCGACCCGGTCGACGGTCGGGACCGCCTCGGCACGGTCCCGCTCGAGTCGCGGAACGGTGAGCGCGACGGCGTCCGGCGTGACCGCGAGCAGGACGGGCCGCTCGGTCCGGATGTGGGCGAACCCGGTCAAGTACTCGATGCTGGTCGCGCCGAACCAGACGCCGGCGTCGACCTCGGCCTCGGCGACCCGCTCGCGGACCGCCGCGAGTCGGTCGTCGAACTCCGGGCGTGGCAGTTCGGTGGGCATACCTGCCGTCGGACGCCGGCAAATAAAAGTGGTTGGCACGGCCGCCGGAGCGAGACCGTTGTGGTCTCGGACATCGGCATTCGCGCAGTCTTAGTCAAGCGGGTCGGTCCGCTCGCGGACCCAGGCGTCGGCGCGGTACTTCGCGTCGGTGATCTCGTGGGCACGGTCGGCCTCGGCGTCGGTCCACTCGCCCTCCTCGGCGCCGGCCCACGACGCCAGCGACTCCTCCAGTTCGGTGACCAGTCGCGAGCGCAGGAGGTCGTAGCCGCCGAGGGTACCGAACCCGGACTCGACGGCCTCGTCGTACTCCTGGAACTCGACGGCACCGCAGACGCGGTCGGTGAATGCCTTGGGCGTCACCGGCGGGTCCTCGAAGCACCCGAGGTGGGTCTCGGCGCCGACGTCGAACGACAGCGACCCGTGCTGGACGATGGCATCGCGGGTGCGGTACTGGGCGTTGCCGGCTATCTTCCGGCCGTCGGGGCCGACCAGGTCGTGGGCAGGGTCGAGTTCGCGGAGGTAGCAGGCCGGCGACCACACCGCCTCGCGGTCGGCGTCGGCGTAGGCGACGTCGACGCCGAAGCTCTCAAAGGCGTCCAGTATCGGGTCGAGCAACTGTCGGTAGCTCTCGGTCACGTCGCCGGGATACTCGTCGGCCGGCGCGATGATGGAGTAGGCCACGTCGCCGGCGGTGTCGTGGTAGATGACGCCGCCGCCGGTCGGCCGCCGCGTGACGGTGATGTTGCGCTTCTCGCAGAACTCCCAGTCGACGATGTCGGCGTCGTTGCCGTAGCCGAGAGAGAGCGTGCTCGGCATCCACCGGTAGAGGCGGGCGGTCGCCGGGCCGCCGGCGGCGACCGTCTCGGCGGCCACCTCGTCGAGCGCCATCGAGGCCGCCCCGTCGAGCGTCTCCTCGGGGATGAGCCGCCAGTCCATACCGGCGGTTGCGTCGCCGGGTGCAAAGCGGTTGTGCTACGGCAGGAGTTCGCTGTCCAGTCGCGCGACGGCGCCGTCGGCGACGGTCCTGAGGTTGACCGCGTCCTCGCGGTTGTAGGAGACGAGCGTCTCGAGCGAGCCGTCGACGCCGCGCTCGTGCTCGCGCCACAGGCGGATGGCGTCCCTCCCGGAGACGTCCGGGCGGTCGCGCTCGACGCCGACCTCCGGCTCGATGGCCTTGAGGCCGCCCGTGAGGCCGACCCGCCGGCAGGGGTACATCAGGTCGAGGTGGGGTCGGTCGACCGAGAGGTCGAACGACTTCTCGAGGAAGGGCACGTCGAAGCAGGCGCCGTTGAATGTCACCAGAAGCGGCGCCTCGAGCCGTTCCCGGAGGTTCCCGCGGGTGAGGTCGTCGCCGCGGACCAGCGTCTCGGTGTCGCCGCCGCGGTGGAAACTGACGCAGGTAACCCGGTTGCGGCGCTGGTCCAGCCCCGTCGTCTCGATGTCGAAAAAGCAGGCCTCCTCGCGGAAGTTCTCGTAGAGGCGCCACCGCTCGCCCGAAGGTAACCGCCGGTCGAAGAATTCCGAGTCGTCGCCCTCGAGCCGCGGGCGGGCGGTCTCGATGAACGACTCGATGCGGTCGGCGGTCGTCGGCCCGCACAGCGAGGAATCGAACTCGTCCCAGGTGCGGGCGCCCCGCTCCCAGAGGCGCCGCTCGGTCGTCTCGCCGACCCCGTCGACCCCGATGTAGGTGTTCTCCAGTCGCACGAACGTTATTCGGTCGTCTGGGGACCTAAATCGCTCGCTCCTACTCGGGCTCGCCGACGACCGACCCGGCGGCCTCGCGGCCGCACTCCCGCTCGAAGGTAACAGTCGTTGGGACTGGTCGGGCTGATACAGTCGGTAGCGGACAATACCATCCGACTCACGTTCCCGTCGCCGTGGGTCCCCGTACGATAGGCCGTCTTCGGTTACCAGTCCCACGAGTTGGGGTCGTCGCCCAGCGCGGCCTCGGTCACGGCGCCGTCGCGGGGGGTGTCGTCACGGCCTCCCTGCTGGAGCGCTATCGTCACGGTCGTCTCGTCCTCGGCGGCGACGTCGACCTCGCCGCCCATCTCGGTCACCAGCCAGTTCACCATCCACAGCCCGAAACTGCTCCCGTGGTCTACGGGAGACTCACTGGCCTGCTTGAGCACGCGTGCCTCCATGGCCGGCAGTCCCGGCCCGTCGTCGCGCACCTCGACGGTGACGCGGCCGTCGTCGTCCGGCGGCACCACCGCCACCGTCACCTGCGACCCGCCGGCGGTGATGGCGTTTTCGACCAGCTCCACGAGCACCATC
>PXSE01000007.1 GCA_003022905.1 Halobacteriales archaeon QS_9_68_42 | reverse complement strand
CCTTCGAGGACGGCGCGACGTTCGACGTCGGGCCGGTCGAACTGGAGGCCGTCCACATGCCCGGTCACGCCGCCGGCCTCGCCGGGTTCGCCGTCCCGGGCCGTGACGGCGAGGAACTGTTCAGCGGCGACGCGCTGTTGCCGTACTACACGCCCAACGTCGGCGGCGCCGACACCCGCGTCGACGACGCGCTGGCGAAGTACCTCGACACCCTCGCGGCGGTCGTCGAGCGCGGGTACACCCGCGCGTGGCCGGGCCACCGCGGCCCAATCGTCGACCCGCCCGGTCGGGCGGCCGACATCGTCGTCCACCACCGCGAGCGGACCGAGCGCGTCGTCGAGGTGCTGGCGGACGGTCCCGTGACGCCGTGGGCGGTCAGTGCCGACCTGTTCGGCTCGCTGTCGGCTATCCACATCCTCCACGGCCCCGGGGAGGCGTTCGCCCACCTCGAGCACCTCCGAGATGCCGGCCTCGTCGCCCGCGAGGGCCGAGCTTTCGAACTGCTCGAGGCCGACCCCGACCTGGCGCCGCTGTTCCCTGACCTCCCGGTGACGGCCGCGGCACACCCCGATCCGTAGCTCGGCTGTGTGCGGGACACGCACGACCGAACGGGGGTTAACTCGTCCGCGCCACACTGGACGTACATGGACAACCCCGAGTCGGCGGTGGCGGAACTGCCGCCGAGCGCGAAGCTGGTCTACAAGACGCTGGTGTACGAGGGCGCGCTGACGCAGTCTCAACTTGCCGAGGAGTCGCTGCTCCCGCAGCGGACCGTCCGGCACGCGCTCGGGAAGCTCCAGGACGCGGGCGTCGTCGAGGAGTCCGCTTACCTCATGGACGCCCGAAAGTCGATGTACTCCGTGGCGTCGACGGAGACGGACCACCCGACTGCGGCCGCCTGACGGGAACGAGGCTCATACTGCCGGACGTAATTTCGTGAACATCCGAATCGGTACCAGTCCTCTCACCCAGGCGGACGTGACGGGAGGCCGGACTACGATTCAAGTAGTTACGTCCGGCAGTATCAGCTCTCCTCCGCCAGTTCCTCGACCCGCTTTACCCGACCGATCAGCGCGCCGTCCCCGCGGTAGGCCTGCAGGACGGCGTCGCGTTCGCGCTCCCGCAGTTCGACCCGGCCGAACCGGTCGCTGCCGACGTCGACGGCGACGGTGACCGTCCCATCGTCGACGGCGACGGTCCCCTCGATGCGCTGGTCCTCCCGCGGCTTCGGGACCACCAGTCGGACCCGCTGGCCCGTTGCCGCCCGGACGTCGTCCAGATTCGGCCGCTCCATGACCGCGGGTTCGGCACTGACGAGCAAAAATCGTTGCCCGGGGCTCGAACCCCGCTCCGGCTCGCTGGAGGGCATGGCGGGACTGAGTAGCGCCTCGGGCGCTACGAAGGTCGGAAGATGGCCCTGGGCATCTTCCGGGACCGAGCAACCCCGGAGGGTTTGCGAGGGTCGCCATGCGTGCGACCGGAGGGAGCGGGCATGGCGGGATTCGAACCCGCGGTCTAGAGGTTAGGAACCTCTCGCCCTGTCCACTAGGCCACATGCCCAGGGTGAGAAGACGACGAGAACGATGGTCGGCTCACACGGACCAGTGTGCCTGGGTCCCACGGTGACGGTCCGGAGTCGGACGGCCGACGTGGAGCCGGTGTACGGCGGTCCGTATCAGTTCTCTTCCGTTTCGCCGGTCGTCTCGGCGTCCGAGATCTCGAACTCCTCGTCGGACTGGGTCGTCGTGTCGGTGCTCGCGTCGGTGTCGGCCCCCGCGTCGGCGCCCGCTCCGGCACCGTCGGCCGTGCCGCCCTCCTTCATGTCCTGGAGCTCCTGCTCGTTGGCGCCGAACAGCAACACCGCTATCAGCAGGATGACGAGCAGTTCCGGCCCGCCGGGGATGCCGAACTGCAGGGGGATTGGGTCCACCATCGTACATCAGGGTAGCCCAGTAGCGATTATAGGCTTTTTCCTCGCTTCGCTCGTAAGAAGGGCGTCTATGGGCGGGTCAGGCGTTGGAGCGCTCGGCCTCGGTCTCGGCCGCGACCTCCTCCTCGCCGGGCTCGTCCTGCATCTCCTCGAGCTCTTCTTCGACCTCCTGTCGCCCTTTCTTGAACTCGCCGGTCGCAGAGCCCATCGACCGCGCGAGCTTCGGCAGTTTGCTCGCGCCGAACAGCAGCACGACGACCGCGACGATCAATAACAGCTCCGGACCGCCGGGAATGCCGAGTTGGAGCGGAGGTAACATACGTTTCCATTCGCGCGATCGCTTGTAGGCCTTTCGCCGCCCGCTTGCCGCCGATCGGAATTTCACATTACCGGCTGTAATGACATGAGGCAACCCCGTCGGAGACGTGGATTCTGACGATTACTGACCGAGTATCGTGGGGAATCTCGAAGGAATACAGCCGGCAGTATCAAGCCGCACGACCCGGAACGGTCGGGTATGGTGGCAGAAGGCGACGACGCACCGACGTTCGAGGCACCGGCGGCGAAACCGAACGGCGACATCGAGGCGGTCACTCTCCCAGAGGCGACTGCCAACGGGCCGGCGGTGCTGGCCTTCTTCCCCGGCGCGTTCACGAGCACCTGCACTAGCGAGATGGTGACGTTCCGCGACCGACTGGACGACCTTGAGGCGGCGGGGGCGTCGCTGTACGGCGTCAGCATCGACTCGCCGTTCTCGCTCGCGGAGTTCGCCGACCGGAACGACCTGAACTTCCCGCTGGTCGGCGACACCGAGCGGGAACTCGTCGACGCCTACGACGTCCGGACCGACTTCGAGGCCGCCGACCTTGACGGAGTCGCAAAACGGGCGGTCTTCGTCGTCGACGCCGACGGCATCGTCACCTACGCGTGGGTCGTCGACGACCCGTCGCTGGAGCCGGACTACGAGGCGGTCCTGTCGGCCGCGACGGAGGCTTGATACTGCCGGACGTAACTGCTTGAATCGCAGTCCGGTCTTCCCGTCGCGTTCGCCCAGGTATGTGGACAACCACTGATTCAGATGTTCACGAAATTACGTCCGGCAGTATGAGCCGCCCGAGACGGCCGTAGCGGTCCGAAAACGGGCTCGGGGCCGCCCGAAGGTCGCCGGATGTTTTTTCTCCGCGCCGCGCGTCCGTAGCAGTATGCCCGACGCAGACCGCCCGGACGTCGTCGATAGTAGTCGACTCTACGACCCCGACGTCGACCACGCCTTCCCGCAGGAACGACTCGACGCCACCCTCGAGGCCATCGCCGAGGACGAGGAGATTACCGCCTATCTGGAGGCACAGAACGTCAACCCCGTCTCCCGGAAGGGATACAACGACCACGGCCCGAAACACGTCGAAATCGTTCGCAACCGGGCGCTGAGTCTGTACGAACTGCTGAAGAAGGGCGGCGTCATGTTCAACGGCGCGAGCCAGCAGGGCCTCGCGGAGGCCGACGAGCCGGTCATCGTCGCCCTGGCGGCGACGCTGCACGACATCGGCCACGTCGTCCACCGCGACGACCACCCGTACTACTCGATTCCGCTCGCGGCCGACGTCCTCGACAGGCT
>PXSE01000006.1 GCA_003022905.1 Halobacteriales archaeon QS_9_68_42 | reverse complement strand
AGCGTCTCGATGGCCCCGTAGAGGTCCGCGAGCGGTTCGGCGGTCGTCTCGCCGGTCGCGCGGTCGAGCGAGACCACCTCGAGGTCGTCCCGGGGAGCGAAGGCCTCTCCCTCCCGGTCGACGGCCTCGCCGTCGGCCTGAACGCGACGATGGAGTTCCGCTGCCTCGACGATCGTGCCGTCGGCCAGGGCGACTCGCGCGTCACCGGCGATGCACTTCCCGTGGTCGACGTGGGCGGCGATGGCGATGTTCCGGATGTTCTCCGGCTCGTCCATCAGCCGTTCACACTCCTGTACAATCTTCTTGCGTCGGCCCATTATGGATTTACTTTCCCACAGCAGCCTCAAAAGGGTAGTGTTTCGAGATTCCGGTTGCTCGCCGCGGCGTCGCGCCCGGAGTCTCGAAGCTCGGCCGGCGAGCGGAGCGAGTCGGGCGGCATTTTGCAGTTCCGGGAGAAAGCGGTAGCAAGCGGCCGGACCCCGCTCGTTCGGTCACTCGGCGTCGAAGAACGCCAGTCCGTGGAGCCGGGAGTCGTCGGTCAACTCGGGGTGGAAGGCGGTGCCGACGACGTTGTCCTGTCGGACGGCGACGGGGCGGCCGTCGAACTCCGCGAGCACCTCCACGCCGTCGCCGACCCCGTCGATGACCGGCGCGCGGATGAACACCGTCGGGAACGGCTCCTCGAGGCCGGCCACGTCGAGAGCGGCCTCGAAGCTGTCCTTCTGGCGGCCGAAGGCGTTGCGGTCGACGGTCACGTCGAGGACGTCGAGCGTCGTCACCCGGTCGTCCTTGGCGTCCCGGCTGGCGACGATGAGGCCGGCACAGGTGACGAGCATGCGAGATGGTGGTCGACTCGCCGCCGGGCATCAGAAGCAGGTCGCAGTCGGGGACGGTCCCCGCGGTCCGTATCTCCTCGACGTCGACGGACTCGCCGTGTCGCCCGGCGGCCCGGCGGATGGCCGCCGCGTGTTCGGCGACGTCGCCCTGGACCGCGATGACGCCCGCCCTGAGCATACCGTCCGTAGCCGGCTCGCGGGCAAAAACCCCTCGAAACGACCGCTCCGGCCGGCTGTCACACTTCCGGTTCGACGTAGACGATGGCCACCCGGTCGTCGCGCTCCCGGAGGGCGGCCTCGATGCGCCCTATCACCCCGTCGACCTCGCCGGTGTCGAGGTCCGACCCGAAGCTCACGTCCGCGGTCACGAGCGCCTCCCGGGGGCCGATGAACACGGTCCGGAACTCGTCGACGTGGGCGACGCTGTCGTAGGACTCGACGATGTCCCGGAGGTCGGCCTCGACGGGGGCATCGAGGCTTTCACCGACGATGAGCCGCTTGTTCTCGATGGCGAGAAGCACCGCAAACAGCATGAGCAGCACGCCGATGACGATGGCGCCGGCGGCGTCGTAGACGGGGTTCTCCAGCACCCGGGCGGCGACGATGCCGACCAGCGCGACCGACAGGCCGACGAGCGCGACGGTGTCCTCAGTGAACGCCGTTAGCGTCGTTAGGTCGCTGGTCCGCTCGAAGGCCTCCCGGTAGCCCGACCAGCCGTACTCGTCCATCTGCCGCTTCAGTTCGGCGCGGGCCTTCAGGAACGCGTACGTCTCGAAGGCGATGCCGCCGGCCAGTACGGCCACCGAGACCCAGAACGGGTCGACCGGTAACGGAATATCGACGGTGAACCCGAGGAACTCCGCGGCGCCGCCTTCCCCGCCCTCACTCGGGTGCCGCAACTCCTCGATGCCGTGGGTGAGGCTCTCCCAGCCGGCGATGCCGAACAGAAGCACGGAGACGAGGAAGGCGTAGAAGAACTGCGCCTTCCCGTAGCCGAATGGGTGGGCCTGCGTGGCCTCCCGCTGGCTGTACTTAATGCCGACGAGCAACAGTACTTGGTTGCCGGTGTCGGAGATGGAGTGGTACGTCTCCGCCAGCATCGAGGGACTCCCCGTCAGGAGGAAGCCGAGGAACTTCAGGACCGCAATCCCTCCGTTTGCGAACATCGCGGCGACGACGACGCCGGTGCTGCCACCTGCCATACCGGGAGCCTGTGGGGGCGGACACAAAGCCATTGGTGTCATGGGGCCGGCGCGCATAGCCGTCGTATGCTCGTCGCCCTCTCGGACACCCACGGCCGCGAGTCGCCCCGGCTGGAGGGACGCACGAAGGCGGCCGTCGAGGCCGCCGACGTTGTCGTCCACGCCGGCGACTTCACGACCGAAGCGGCCCTGGATGCCTTCGCGGCCCGCGCGGACCTCCGGGGCGTCTACGGCAACAACGACCCGCCAGCGGTCCGGGACCGACTCCCCGCCGAGCGCGTCGTCGAGTGGGCTGGCCTCCGACTGTTCGTCGTCCACGGCCACGAGCACACCGGGGCCGCGCTGGCGATGGTCGGCCGGCAGTCCAGCGCCGACTTGGTCGTGTACGGCCACTCCCACGACCCGGGCGTCCAGGACGGCGCGGTGCCGCTGTGCAATCCGGGCAGCCACGCCGATCCGCGGTGGAACCGGCCGGCCCACGCCGAACTGGAGTGGGACGAGACGGCGGAGCTGGCCCGCGGCCGGCTGGTCGAGCCGTCGGGGGAGACGTTCGAGCGGTTCGTCGTCGAGCCGCGCCCGGTCGAGTGATACTGCCGGCTGTAACCACATGAGGCACGTCCAGAAGATGGTGTTCTGGACGGTAGCAACCGGATATCGCCCCGAGGTGTCTCGAACGAATTACAGCCGGCAGTATGAGCCGCAAGGAGGAGAGAGGCCAGTGGGGAACGCCGGGGAGGGGGCGATGGAGGGCCGAAGCGGCGCGGACCCCCCGGCGCATCCGGCGTATGGGGTGCAGCTACCGAAACCTACGGCCGCGACCGGAGGTACGTCATCGCGACGACGACCGAGAGCACGGTGAGGCCGCCGACGAAGAACGCCAGCCCCGGCGGCAGCCCGGGACCGAACAGGCCGTCGAGCACCGCGTCGAAGAAGTCGACGACGCCGTCGAGGAAGTCCAGCGGCCCGCCGCCTGCCCCGCCGTCCTCCGTCGCGGCGGGCGTGTCCGCGGGCGCCTCCGTCGGAGAGTCGGTTGGCTGGGCGTCGGACCTGGCGTCGGCCGGCGTCTCCGTCTCGGCGGCCGCCTTGGTGCCCTCCTCGGCCATCGTCTCGTTGGTGGTCCCCGTCGCCCCTGGCTCCGGCGTCGCCGTGCCGTCCTGCCGGGATACGTTGACCTCCCCGGTGGCGGTCGGTTCCTCGGTCGATTTGGCGTCGAGTCCCCCGCTGCCGTCGCTGTCGCTCGTCTCCGCCCCGTCGTCGCCGCCGGACGTCGGCGCCGCGGTCGGTGTTGCGGTCGACGTCTCGCTCGGAGGGGCACCCTGTGGCCCGGCGTCGTCCCGTGCCGCCCGGAAGATGCTCCGGCCGAACAGCTCCTGAATGGCCAGCGACGTGACGGCGAGCGCGAGCACGCCGCCGAAGAGCCGCGAGAGCGCCGCCCGCAGGCCGGAGGCGCGCTCCTGCTCGCCGGCGTAGATGACGAGAGGGCTGTCGGCGGGCCCGTAGACGGTCATCTCCCGCCCCTTCTCGGAGTAGGCGGTGCCGATGTCTTCGATGGCGCCGGCACCCTCGAGTTTCTCGAGGTGGTACTGGGCGTTCTGCAGCGAGGTGTCGACGCGGTCGGCCAGCTCGCCCGGCGGCGCCGGGTCCTCGTGGAGTTCCGCCAGCAGGCGGCGGGCCGTCTCCGAGGAGAGTGCGGCCATCAGCTCGTCGGCCTCCTCGCTGTCGAGGCCGACGAGCCTCGGGTCGCTGTCCGGGGAGACGTCCGGACTGGAGGGCAGGAGGCTCATCGAACGCCCGTTTCGGGTCGAACGCAATGAACTTTGTTCCGCGGCCCGAACGCGCCCGAAACGACTTTGGGCTGGCGCGGCAATCGCCGGCCATGTCCGTACTCTCGCCTCTCGTGTCCGTGGCCGCCCAGTCGCTCCCCGGCGACGTCGACCCCGTGCTGGTCGGCATGATCGCGGTGCTGCTGTTCATCGTGTTCGCGTTCTTCCTGCTCATCCGGCGGACGCTCCTGAGCTTCTCCGAGGGGATGCGCGAGGGCCGCCGCTAGCGCGACTCGACCCGCTCGAGTGCCGTCTCGACGTCCTCGCGGTTGACGTCGAGGTGGGTACAGAACCGGACGACGCCTTCGCCGAACGGCACCCCGAGCACGCCGCTCTCCTCGCACCGTTCGAGGAACGCCTCCGCGGGTTCGTCCGTCTTCACGAGCACGATGTTCGTCTCGGGGTCGTCGGCGCGTAGCCCGTCGATCTCGTCCAGTCCGGCCGCCAGTCGCTCGGCGTTGTCGTGGTCCTCGGCGAGTCGCTTGCGGTTCTTGAGGGCGTGCAGTCCCGGCGCCGCGACGATGCCGGCCTGCCGCATCCCGCCGCCGAACAGCTTCCGGACCCGGCGGGCCTCCTCGACGAACGCCTCGTCGCCGGCCAGCATCGACCCCACGGGCGCGCCGAGCCCCTTCGAGAGGCAGGCCATCACGGAATCGACCTCCCGGGTTAGCCGTGCGGCCGGGACGTCCAGCGCCGCCGCCGCGTTGAAAAGCCGCGCGCCGTCGAGGTGGACCGCGACGCCGCGGTCGTGAGCCGCCTCGCAGGCGGCGTCGATGCGGTCGGGCGCGATGGCGGTCCCGCCGCGGCTGTTGTGGGTGTTCTCGAGACACAGCAGGCCGGTCCCCGGCCGGTGGCCGTCGGCGGCGACGTACCCCTCCGCGACGCCCTCGGGCGTGATGACGCCGCGCGGCCCGCCGTCGACCGTCCGGACTTGGAGTTCGGCGTGCTGTGCCAGCCCCGCCAGTTCCCACTTGTAGACGTGGCTCTCGCGCTCGACGAGCGCCTCCTGGCCCCGCTCGGTGTGAACGCGGGCGGCTATTTGATTGCCCATCGTCCCCGAAGGGACGAACAGCGCGGCCTCCTCACCGACGATTTCCGCAAAGCGGGCCTCGAGTTCGTTGATTGTCGGGTCCTCGCCGTAGACGTCGTCGCCCACCTCGGCGTCGGCGGCGGCCGTCCGCATCGACTCCGAGGGCCTCGTGACGGTGTCGCTCCGCAGGTCTATCATACCACGAACCCGGGCGGCCATCATCTTAGCCGTGGCGGCGCCGGCCTCATACTACCGGCTGTATTTTTTCCCAAGATTGCTTGTCGATATCCGGGTGGATACCGTCCAGAACCCCATCTCCCGGATAGGACCGCTTCACGTAGTTACAGCCGGCAGTATCACCCGTCGGCGAGCGCGACGCCGGTCACCTCGAACCGTGCGCCGCCGTCGGCGCTCTCCGTGACCTCGATCTCCCAGCCGTGGGCCTCGGCGATTTCGGCGACGATGGACAGTCCGAAGCCGGTTCCCTCCTTGGCGGTCGTGTACCCGCTCTCGAAGACGCGGTCGCGCTCCTCTTCGGGGATGCCAGGACCGTCGTCGGCGACGTAGAAGCCCCGGTCGAGGTCGCCGACCGTGACCGTCACGTCCCAGCCGCCGTGCTCGACGGCGTCCTCGGGAGCGTTAGCGACCGAGGGCTCGGAAGCGTCTTCGCTTCCGGCGTCCTCCTGAGCGTGCGAAGGAGGGCTTGTCGAGCTGTGCTCGACGGCGTCCTCGGGAGCGTTAGCGACCGAGGGCTCGGAAGCGTTCTCGCTTCCGGCGTCCTCCTGAGCGTGCGAAGGAGGGCTTGTCGAGCCGTGCTCGACAGCGTCGTCGGCCTTCGGCCGACTGCTCGTGGAGCTATGCTCCACGGCGTTCCGGAGAAGGTTCGAGAGCACCTGTCGGACCCGGCTCCGGTCGGCCTCGATTTCGGGGGCCGACTCGGTCTCCAGGGTCGCCGCCTCGGTGCGGACGCCCTCCCAGCAGTCCTCGGCGACGCCCCCGAGGTCGACGGGCTCGACCTCGTTGACCCGCTCGCCCTCGCGAGCCAGCGTCAGCAGGTCGCCGATGAGCGCGTTCATCCGGTCGACGGCGTCGGCTGCGTCCGTCAGCCGCGGGTCGTCGTACTCCTCGTTGGCCAGCTTGAGGTTCCCCTTGGCAACCGAAAGTGGGCTGCGGAGGTCGTGGCTTACCACCGAGACGAACTTTTCGAGACGTTCGTTCTGCCGCTCGAGCTCCCGCTGTCGGCGCTTGCTCTCGGTGACGTCAGTGTAGATGGCGTATCCCTCGAGGGTGCCCTCCGGTCCGAGAACGTCGAGCCGGAAATCCCGGACCCCTTCGGGCGTCAGCCGCCGCACCTCCGTGTGAATCCGTTCGCCAGCCAGGAGCCGCTCGTTTATCTCGACGGCGCCGTCACGGTGGCCCTCGGGGACAATCAGCTCGTCGAGGTTCTCGCCGATCATCTCCTCGGTGCCGTAGCCGAACGTCTCCTCGAAGGCCGGATTCACCCGTTCGACGACCGGGCCGTCCGGCTGTATCTCCCCGTAGACGACCGCCGTCGGCAGGTGCTCGAACAGCGACCCGAAGTGCTCGCGGTTGGCCGTCTCGACGGCCTCACGAACCGCCTCCAGCAGCCGTTCGTGGCCCGTTCGGTCCGCTCTCGGGATATAGTCGGTGACGCTGGCGGAGATGGCTTCGCTCGCGACCGTCTCACTGCCCGCGTCGGGGTAGAGGATGAACGGCACCGACGGGTACTCCGAGCGGACCGAACGGAGGAACTCGAGGCCGTCGGCGTCGGGTAGCTCCAGCGCCGAGACGACGCAGTCGAAGCCCGGAGCATCGGCCGCCTCGAGCTGTGCTGTGCCTTCGTCGGCGCTGGCGACCGCTTCGACGGAGAAGCCGGCCGCCTCGAGCGATTCCCGGACCGCCTCCGTCATTGCTGGGTCGGCGTCGACGTACAGCACCCGCAATTCGCTTGACACGTCGAGTTATTGGTATTCGCGACACATGAAAGTTCTACCGTAGCGGCGACGAGTTCCGGACGCGGCTGACGCACGAACGCCGCCCGCGACCCGCGGTGTTTAATCGATGAGGCGCCGAACCGGGGGTATGGACGTCAAGTCGCGTCACCACCTCCGCTCGGACGAAATAGACGAGCTGGCGGCGTCGCTGGCCGACCGCCTCGGGGTCGAACTCGACGGCGACGACTACGAGCGCGTCGAGTTCACCGACGTCGACCGCGAGGTCGTGCTGGTCGACGGCGAACCGCTCGTTGCCTCCTTCGACGGCAACCTCTTTCTGACCGTCCGCGGCGCCAACGAGTACCCGCCCCAGAACCACGTCGTCACGGTCGACTCGGGGGCCATCTCCTTTGTCTCCGACGGCGCCAACGTGATGCGCCCCGGCATCGTCGAGGCTACCGACGACATCGAATCGGGCGACCTCGTGGTGGTCGTCGAGGAGAACCACGAGAAAGCGCTGGCGGTCGGCCGCGCCGAGACCGACAGCGACGACATGGTCGGCGACTCCGGGAAGGTCGTCGAGAGCCTCCACCACGTCGGCGACGACCTCTACGAGTTTCACGTCTGAGTCCGGCCGGTCGGAGACCCGCACGCGTAGACCGCGTCGGAAACGCCCTGACGGATGAAGGGCGAGCAGGCCGGACGACCCCGGACGTTCGCGGCGCTATGCGCCGCGAGCTCGGGAGAGCGACGCTCTGCCGGTGACGCAAGAACCGCAGGAGCGAACGGAGTGAGCGACGAGGACCGCAACGAATCCCGGGAGTCTAGCCTGCGAGGGCTTCAGGAGTCGTTGTTCAAGCTATCCGCTCGTGCCCCGTCGAGAACTCCCGAAGCCCTCGCGCGCTACGGTCGTCTGAACCGCGCTGCGCTCCTCACTCGCTTCGCTCGTTGCGGTGCTTGCGGGTTCGGACTCCCGTAGCGCGCTCGCCCTTCATCCGCCAGGTGACGTCGGCGTCGTCCGTCGCGTCCGCTCGCGGTTCGCCGTGCTCACCGCTCGTCATTTTGATGTCTCCGACATCGCGTCCTCCTCGTAGGCTTCCTCGTACTTCGCCATCGCGTCGGCGTGGCCCTCGACCGCGAGTTCGTAGGTCGCCCGGAGGTCGGCGATGGGCGTCTCGGTGGCGTCGACCCGGAGATCGGTATAGGCGCGGTCGAAGGCCCGCTCCTCGGTGTCCTCGACGACGAGGGCGGCGCTCTGGACGGTCAACTCCTCGCGCTTGTCGCCGCCAGCCTCGTGGCCCGCCGCCAGCGCCTCGACCAGTCGCTCGGGGAGCGGAGCGGCCCCGTCGCCGTCGGGGTCCGTCGGCCCGCCATCCGCCGGGGGGGCGCTCTCAGGGGCCTCTTCGGTCCCCGCTCGACTCTCCGCGCCGTGTTGCGGCGCGCGCTCCTCGTAGGCGTCAGCGACCGCCTCGATGACCTCCTCGCCGGTCAGCAGGTTCCCGGCGACCGTGTAGTGTCCCGCGACGGCGTCGCTGCCGTCGTGATCGCCGAACCACGGCTTGCACTCCTCGCCGGAGAAGACGAACGACCCGTCGGCGTCAACGCCGTGCAATTGCCGGTTCTCGGCGCCGTCGTCGGCGTTCAGAAGCGCCTCCAGGGCATCCTCGACGGCCAGCCCGTCCGCGAGGTACTCGATTCCCCGCCGCCCCAGTTCGATGTTGACCAGGCTCTGGGTCGCAACGGCGCCGTGTTCGCCCGCGAACGGACACAGCGTGCCGACCCCCGCCAGCCGGGTGGTGACCGCGACGCCGAACCGGTGCTGCTCGGTGCCCTCCTCGTCGGTGTAGGGCTCGTGGACGCAGATGCTGAATGTCACACCGGGGGTGGGTGCCTCGGGGGCAAAAAGTCCGGGCCTCGCGGCCCCCGAGTCCGGGGTGACCCGCGGTGGCGACGCCGTTCGTCGTCTCTCTGTCGGACGTAAAACCTATGCCTTCAGCAACCAGTGTCGGACACATGGGTATCATGAGCAAGCTTCTCGGCGGTGACTCCCACAGCGCCGAGGACTACGTCGAACTCGACGCGGACGAACTCGGGACCGGAGCGACGGAGGCCGCGATGGAGATCCGGTTCGCCTCCATCAGCGAACAGACCGACGTCATCGACATCAAGGACGCCGTCTACGACGGCGACATCGTCGTCGCCGACGTCACCCGTCACAGCACGACCGACCGGACGATGGAACACATCTCCGACGAGTTGCGACAGGTCGCAGAGGAGGTCGGCGGCGACATCGTCCAGAAGGACGACGACCAGATACTCATCACGCCGGGCGGCGTCGCCATCTCGCGGTCGAAGATCGGCGGCCGCTAAGTGTCGGCGCCGACGAGCAGGACCGTCGCGTCGGTCCCCTCGAGAACCATCCACTCCTCGTCGTCGTCGCTCGCCTCGACCGGCCCGAACGTGTAGATGCCCGTCTCGTCGACGCCCGACGGCGCCCGGGCGATGTAGCCCGGCGTCCCGTCCTCGACCCGCCCGGTGAACTCGATGTAGTTCTCCTCGGTCTCCGGCGGCGCCGTCCGGGTGTAGGGCCGGTCGGCGGCGGCGACGATCCAGCCCTTCGGCACCCGGTCCCGGAGGAAGGTCGGCCCGCCCTCGACGGCCAACTCCTGTCGGGTGTGGGCGCCGCCCGTGAGCACCGACGCGTCCGCCTCGCGGGTCACCGAGACATCGGCGCCGTTCCCGCTGTCCTTCCCGCCGTCACTGCGACCCACGACCGGCAGTGAGAGCGTCGACCCGGCGTGGTCGATGGCGACGGCGGCGCCCTGTCTGGCCGAACTAAACCCGGCGTCGGTCGACGCCAGCGCTACGCGGAGCGTGTCGCCGGCTGAGAACTCCCGCTGGAAGCCGACCAGCTCGAACTCGACCTGCTGGCTCTCGCCGGGCGTTCCCTCGATGGCGACCGGAGCGACCTGGTTGTTGATGAGCGTCTCCTCGCCGCCGGAGACGTGGTAGACCTTCCCGAAGAGGAACGTGCGGGCGCCGCCCGGCGTCACCGACAGCGACAGCTCCGGAGTCCCCAGCACCTCGATGTCGTCGCCGACCGCGAGGTCGAACGTCGCTACCGAGACGGGCGCGGCGTCGGTGTTCTCCGGCGAGAAGTGGCTCGTCGAGGTCGGAGCGACGGTGTTTGCGACGACGCTTTGGCCCTCCCCTTCCAGGTCGGCGAGTGTCGCCTCGACGGTGGTCGCGTTGCTCGGCGGGAAGTCGTCGGCCTCCCGGAACCCCCCGTTCTGGACGTCCCAGTAGGTCAGCGGCGCGATTTCCGACTCGCCGTCACCGCGGACGTGCTGGTCGAACCACTCGATTGCCATCGACTCGATTTCGGCCACCTGCTCCTCGGGCGCCGCCGTCTCCGTGAGCGTGTGGCCGCCGTTGAACACCACCAGCCGCGAGTCGACGCCGTCGGCCCGCAGGTCCTCGACGATGCGGTCGCCCTCGTTCGGCGTGAACAGCGTGTCGGGCCACCCCTGGACGACGAGGGCGGGCGTGTCGATGCGGTCGGCCTTCGAGACGGTCGAGCGCACCGAGAGGAACGACTCGCCCTCCGGCGGGAGGCGGTTCTGTGTCGTTGCCTTGGCGTACAGCTCGTGGAGCCGCGGCGAGACGCCGCGCTGGAGGTTCTCGGGGTCGGGGCTCGTCAACCCGCGGGAGGCTTCGATGCCCGCGGCGTACAGTAGCGATGTCCACCCCAGTTTCGGGACGCCGTTCGGCACCAGTGAGAAACTGAGGTCGTGCCACGGGATGACCGGCACGAGCGCGTCGATGCGGTCGTCGACGGCGGCGGCGTTCAGCTGGATACCGCCAGCGTAGGAGGCGCCCAGCATGCCAACGCGCGGCTCGCCGTCCGGGCCGTCGGCGATGCGGTCGTCGGCGGCGACGAAGTCGATGAGCGCCGAGACGTCGGCCACCTCCTTCGGCCCCGAGAGGCCAACCTCGGCGGTGGACTCGCCGAAGCCGCGCTGATCGAACGCCACCAGCGCGTAGCCATTGTCCGCCAGGAGAGGGGCGTACCCCTCGACGCTGGACTTCGAGCCGCCCCAGCCGTGGGTCGCCAGGATGGTCGCGTCGGCGCCGCCCTCGGGGACGAACAGCACCGCCGGAATCTCGACGCCGTCGAACGACTCGACGAACCGCTTCTCGCGGGTGTACTCGGCATCCTCTGCGGCCGAGAGACCGGTCCCGAAGAGCGAGGCCAGCCCCGCCGTCCCGGCCCCCGTGAGGAAGCGTCTCCTGCGCATACCGTCTCCAGCGAACTCTGCCGGATAGCCCCGTCGCCTGACATCTATGGCGATTTAAACCGGTGCCGCCGGCCGCCCGAGTTCAGCAGTCTTAACCGCGGCGAGTGCCCCCTTTCTGACATGGAACCCGCCATCCACGCCGACGACCTCACGAAGTCCTACGGCGACGTGCGGGCGCTCGACGGCCTCTCGTTCGAGGTCGAACGCGGGGAGTTCTTCGGCCTGCTCGGCCCCAACGGAGCCGGCAAGACCACGTTCATCAACGTGCTGGTCGGCCTCGTCCGCAAGGACGGCGGCACGGCCGAGGTGTTCGGCTTCGACGTCGAAGCGGAGTACCGCGAGGCCCGCGACCGCATCGGACTCGCCCCCCAGGAGTTCAACGTCGACCGCTTTTTCCCCGTCCACGAGGTGCTGGAGCACAAGGCCGGCTACCACGGCATCCCGCAGGCGGAGGCCGAACGGCGCGCCGAGGAGGCGCTGCGGACCGTCGGCATCTGGGACAAGCGGGACACCCGCTTCGACTGGCTCTCCGGCGGCATGAAGCGCCGCTTCCTGCTGGCTCGGGCGCTGGTCACCGACCCCGAACTGCTCATCCTCGACGAACCGACTGCCGGCGTCGACGTGCAGCTGCGCCGGGACCTCTGGCGGGTCATCGAACGGCTCAACGCCGAGGGAACGACGGTCCTGCTGACGACCCACTACATCGAGGAGGCCGAACGGCTGTGCGACCGCGTTGCCATCACCGACGGCGGCCGGGTCGTTGAGGTGGCGACCCCCGACGAGCTGCGGTCCCGCGGCACCGACCAGGTGTACCTGACGCTAGCCGAGGCGCCCGCCACCGCGCCGACGCTCGACATCGAAGGCGTCATCGAGTCGCGGCTGGACGGCGACACGCTGGTCGTGACGGCCGGCGGCGGCGGCCGGGTCGCGCCCGACCTCCTGCGGGAGCTGGAGTACGCCGGCCACGAGGTCCGCGACCTCGAGGTCCGGCGGGCGTCGCTGGAGGAGGTCTTCGTCGACATGACCGGCGAGGAGACGACCGAGGCGCCGGAACCCGAGGTGGTCGGGTAGTGGCCGCAGAGACCGACCGCGAACTGTCGGGCAACACGGAGCACGACCGCGGGACCGAATCGCGGACCGGCGGCCTCCTCGGCGTCGGCTTCCGCTCGCTTCTGAAGCGGGAGATACTCCGGTTCGTCCGCCGGCCCCGCAACACCTTCGCCCCGCCCGCCATCACGAACGTGCTGTACTTCGCGGTGTTCGGCGTCATCCTCGGCAGCCGCATCGAGGACATCGCCGGCGAGCCGTACCTCCTCTTTATCCTCCCGGGGCTGGTGGTGCTCGGTGCCATCGGCAACGCCTTCGAGAACTCCTCGTTTTCCATCTTTCACGGCCGCTGGAACGAGTACATCCACGAGACACTCACCTCGCCGCTGTCGTACTCCTCGATGGTGCTGGCCTACGTCCTCGCGGCGGCGCTCCGGGGAGCAATCGTCGGCCTCATCATTGTTGCCATTGGCCTGCTGTTCACGTCGGTTCCGGTCGAACAGCCGTTCTACCTGGCGGCGTTCATGCTCGTCGTGCCGACGCTGTTCGCCTCGCTGGGCGTCATCGGCGGACTCGTCGCCGAGGACTTCGACGACCTCACCGTGATGAACCAGTTCATCCTCCGGCCGCTGGTGTTCTTCGGC
>PXSE01000005.1 GCA_003022905.1 Halobacteriales archaeon QS_9_68_42 | reverse complement strand
CGGCTGCCGCTTTGCGACGGCCTTCCACGGGCTCGTCCACCGGGTCGACGTCACGGCCGGCGACTGGGTCGCCGTCCACGGCTGCGGCGGCGTCGGCCTATCGGCGGTCCACATCGCCGACGCGCTCGGCGCCAACGTCATCGCCGTCGACCTCGCCGACGACAAACTCGAGAAGGCCGAGGAGCTCGGTGCCGACGAGACCGTCGACGTCCGCGAGGTCCAGGACGTCCCGCAGGCCGTGAAGGGACACACCCCCTCCAGCCGCGGCGTCGAGGTCAGCATCGACGCGCTGGGCGTCGCCGAGACCTGCCGCAACTCCGTGAACTCCCTCTGTAAGGGCGGCCAGAACCTCCAGATCGGTCTCACCACGAGCGAGGAGGAAGGCGAGGTGTCGCTGCCCGTCGACACCATCGTCATGGACGAACGGGAGTTCGTCGGCTCGTTCGGCATGCCGCCCCACGAGTACGAGGAGATCTTCTCGATGATGGAACAGGACAAAATCGACCCCGGCCGAATCGTCTCTGAGACCGTCTCCCTGGACGAGGTGCCCGACGTCATCGCCTCGATGGACGACTACGACACCGTCGGCATCCCCGTCTGCGACGAGTTCTAACCACTCTTTACACGGCGCGCCTGCGGCTTCTGCGAGCAGGCCGTCGGCCCGCTCGCACGGTCCGAGGAACCTCCGGTCCCTCGCTACCCGGCAAAAAATCCATGCGAATCGCCGAAGGCGATTCGCTGGATGACGAGAGGCGCCGATGGCGCCTCTCGAACCACTTCGATGAAAAATAGCGCTTCCTTTGGGCCGCGTAGTCGGTCATCGTCCTCAGAACCGCTTTGCGCTTCTGATGGGCTTGGAAATCGCCTTCGGCGATTTCAGACCGCTACCAGACTCGGCCCTCCGGGCCTCGTCCGGCGAACCGCTCGCTCCCTACGGTCGCTCGCGGAGCCCGACTTCCCTCCCGGACAGCCCTGCGCCACCTTCCCGGTCACCGGTCCAGCGAATCCAGCACCTCGGGCACGTAGAACGTCGTCTCCGGGTCCCGGAGGCGCTCGACCGGCATCCATCGGGCGACGTGCTCGGTGTCGAACTCCGGTTCAACGAAGGTGAACGACTCGCGGTCGTAGGGCCAGTCCTCGACGACCGCTCCCTGGTAGACCCGCCACATCTCGTGGCCCGTCTCCCCGTCGTAGGTGAACACGCGTTCGAGCGTGTCGACGAGCGTGGGATCTGCGAACTCGACCCCCAATTCCTCGTCGAACTCCCGCACGACGGCGTCCCGGCTGTGCTCGCCGAACTCGACCCCGCCGCCGAGTAGCCGGTAGAACGTCTCGCCGGTGCTCGGCAGTTCGTCCTCCTGGACGAGGAGTTCGTCGCCACGGAGGGCCGCTCCCAGCGCGACGACGCGTATCTCCGAGGGCATACGGTTGTTTCCCATCGATAGGTCTCCCAGACATAGGTTTTCCGTTCATACGTCCGCGATCGCACACTGTCCGATGCTCGCCGACGCCGCCCCCAGGAGTTCTCGGCCGGGAACCCTCGTCCCGCTACGTTTCATTCGGACGGCTAACGCGTCCGCCCCGGCCCGCTCTCGAACCATTCCATTTTATTCCCCGGCAAAGAACGGCGAGTCATGGATACGGAAACCATCACCGAGTCGCTGGGGGAGTCCGGTCTCGTCGGCGTGGCGACGGTCGTCGTCGGCATCCTCATCCTTGCAAGGGAGAACCGCCGAGCGGCTGTCGGCGCCATCGCCGTCGTCGTCGGCTACGCCCTCGTCGGTCACGGCCTCATGGAATCGTTCCTCAGAGCGCGGCCAGCCCACCGAAGAATGTCACCGCCGTCAGCCCCGCGACGACGACCGCCCACAGCGCCGCGTTGTCGTTGCCGCGGTTCGTCGCATCGTTGTAGACGAAGTACCCCAGCGCGAGCGGAATGAGGAGCCCAATGATGAGCCCGATAAGGAGGATTATCAGCAGTTCCGGGCCGCCGGGGACGCCGAACTGGAGAGGCAGCATGGTCGGGTCCACTCCGGCCGGGAGCAAAAACGCTCCGGAGACGTTCAGCCGCCGTCGGAGTCTCGCGCCCGGTGTTCGCTGATGAGGCGGTCCAGTTCCTTGGCTTTCCGCTCGCGGCGGCGCTCTTCGGCCCGCCGCTCCCAGTCGTCGATGACCGCCTCGACGTCGCTCTCCTTGGTGACCGCGAGTTCGTCTATCTCTCGGATAGTCGCCTCCTCTGCCGGGCCGACCGGCACCTCGTTCTCGAACAGTAGCCGGTCGGCCTGCTCGGAGAGACCGCCCTCCCGAAGAACGACCCGGGGCTCCATGTCGGCGAGCAGGCGGGCCGTCGAGCGGCCCGCGCCGCTGGCGTCCCGCAGGTAGACCACGTCGCCGGCCGCGATGCCGTAGGCCTCGTCGGCGGCCTCGATGGCGTCGGTCGTGAACTGCTCGACGGGCTTGACCGGCACGAGATCCTGCTTCTGTTCGGCCACGTCGGCGAAGTTCGAGTGGTCCAGCTTCCACAGCTCTTT
Source organism: Halobacteriales archaeon QS_9_68_42 (assembly GCA_003022905.1). Next base: position 568 of record PXSE01000005.1, on the reverse strand, counting down.
CAGCCGCTCGAGTTTTGCGTCCAGCTCCTCGTTTTCGGACTCGGCATCCGACAGTTCGCGTTTCAGCCGCTCGTTCTCCCGCTCGAGACGGGTCACCTCGCGGCGCTCGCGGGCCTCCTTGCGCTCCTGGCGGCGCGCCTCCGACAGTTCCGATTCGAGTTCCTCGACCCGGTCGTCCTTCCGCTCGATGGTGTCGTTGAGGTCCTCGACGTGACTCTCGAGGCGGTCGATGCGGGCCTCCAGCCGCTTTATTTTCTTTTCCTCGGCGGTCAGCTCCCGGGGGTCGTGCTCGGTCGACTCCTGCTCCGACTCGTCCTCGTCGGTCAACTCCTCGACGACGGCTTCGACGCTCGTCTCGCCCGAAAGCACGCGGGCGATGACCTCGCCGCGCTCCAGTTCCGCCGGCGTCTTGGCGGCGATCCGCTCGAACTGCGCCTCGTGGTCGTCGAAGGCGAAAAGCGCCGCCGCTAGCGCGTCCCGCTCGTGGTCGTTGTCGTAGGCCTCGTTGCGGGTGCGGTGGAGCTTCTCGTCGACCGGCAGGTCCCGCTCGGGCGCCCAGCCGCCGGCG
>PXSE01000004.1:1350-4365 GCA_003022905.1 Halobacteriales archaeon QS_9_68_42 | reverse complement strand
CGGCGGCGTGAGCGGCGGCACGCTGGCCAGTTTCGCGGAACTGTTCGAGGCCGCCTCCTCGGACCCGGTGGCCCGGCAGACGCTCCGGAACCCCTACTCACTGGCACCGCCCGGCGAGCGCAACGGCGTCGACTCCGGCGAACAGCGACTACCGAAGAGCGACCGCTTGCGAGGGGTCTGGACCGCTCCGTCGCCAATGGCGCCGGTCAACGAGCGCGTGGTCCGGCGTAGTAACGCCCTCCTCGGCTACCCATGGGGCCGGGAGTTCCGCTGTACGGAGGTGGTCGACACCGGCCGCGGGCCGGCCGGCGCGGTCGCGGCGGCGACGGTCGCCGCGGGGCTGGGCCTGTTCGCCGCCGCCATGTCCGTCGGCCCGTTACGCTCGGGGCTCCGCCGGTTCGTCTTTCCCGACCCCGGCGAGGGGCCGAGCGAGGCGGGCGACGGACGGTCCCTTCACCGTCGAGGCCGTCGTCGGTGCCGACCGGGACCCCGGCTACGGCGGGACCGCGCGCATGCTCGGCGAGTCCGCGATGTGCCTGCTCCGGGACGAGACCGACTCGTCGCTTGACGGCGGCGTACTGACGCCCGCCTCCGCTATCGGCGTGCCACTCGCCGACAGGCTCCGGGCCGTCGGGTTCACCGCGGGCGTTCAGGACGCCAGCGAGGGACTCGACTGACGCGCGGCGTCCGGGGCGAGCGACTCGGTGTTCCCAGGAAATCCGAAGCGTCGCCGGCGGCCGGACGACGATTCGGCCCGTGTTCCCGCTCCACCTGAAACGGCGCCCCGTCCGGGGCCTCTCCCCCGCTTCGTCTCGAATGGCCGCCTATAAATCAACGCGGGGCGTACGGCCCGGCGATGGACGACCGCGTACGCGAGCACGCAGAGGTGCTGGTCGAGTGGAGCGCCCGCATCGAGGACGGCGACGACGTGGTGGTGAGCGTCGCCGAGGACGCCCACGAACTCGGGGTCGCCGTCGCCGAGAAGCTCGGTGAGGTCGGCGCCAACGTCCTAACGACCTACGGGTCGGCGGAGCTGTCGCGGGCCTACCGGCCTACTCGCGGGCCCGGACCGACCTCCGGGAGGCCCGGATGGCGACCGACTGGGTGTCGACGGTCCACCCGACCCGGAGCCTCGCCCAGCAGGCCGGTATGTCCTACGAGGAGTACCGCGAGTTCGTCTACGACGCGGTCCTGCGGGACTGGGAGACCCTGGCGGGGAAGATGGCCCAGATGAAGGAGATACTGGACGACGGCTCGGAGGTGCGCCTCGTCACCGAGCGGGACGACCGGCCGGACACTGACCTGACGATGTCCATCGAGGGCCGGACGGCAGTCAACTCCGCGGCGTCGGTCGCCTACGATTCGCACAACCTGCCCTCGGGCGAGGTGTTCACCGCGCCCTACGACGCGGAGGGGGAGGTGTTCTTCGACGTGCCGATGACCATCAACTCCCGGCGGGTGCGGAACGTCCGACTCGCCTTCGAGGACGACGAGGTGGTCGACTACGCCGCCGAGCAGGGCGAAGACGAGATCGAGAGCATCCTCGAGACCGACGAGGGTGCCCGCCGGCTCGGCGAGTTCGGCGTCGGCATGAACCGCGGCATCGACCGGGTCACCGACAACATCCTCTTCGACGAGAAGATGGGCGACACCGTCCACCTCGCACTGGGCCGAGCCTACAACTCGAACCTCCCCGAGGGCGAGACGGGCAACCAGTCGGCGGTCCACGTCGACCTGATTACCGACGTCTCGGAGGCCTCCCGCGTCGAGGTCGACGGGGAGGTGGTCCAGCGGGACGGGCGGTTCAGATTCGAAGAGGAATTCGAGGGGTAGTTTTAGTGAAGGTTTTCGGCGGTCGAGCGGAGCGAGGCCGCCGGAAAGGGTTCGCGCAGGTGGTCCAGCGGGACGGCCGGTTCAGGTTCGAGGAGGGCTTCGAGGGGTAATCGTAGTCGAGCGGTTCTGTCGCCCTGGGGCGGTCACCACTCGACGGCGAACTGGAGCGTCTCGCGGTCGGCGGTTGCCTCCCGGTATTCCTCTTCGGTGATGGTGAACCGGTGCTGGTCGGTCACCTCGCCGCCTGGCCGGGGGGAGTGCTGTCGCAACAGGCCCTCGTGCCGGCCGCCGTACCTCCCGACGTACTTCTCTATCATTCGCCGCGAGGGTTCGTTGCCCGCCGCACAAGTGGTGTAGTACGCGTCGAGGTCGTAGGTCTCGAAGGTCAACTCGACGAAGGCCGACGCCCGCTCGAGGCCGTACTCGTCGCCCCAGTACTCTTGGGCGAGGACGATGCCGGAGCCGGCACGGCGGGCTTCCCACTCGGGGGTGTAGGCCGTCGTTCCGACGATTGCGTCGTCGCTCCGCCGCCGGAGCAGATAGCGGGCGCTCTCGGCGTCGGTCCACTTTCGCTCGGCGGCGTTGACGAATTCGACGACCTCGTCCACGCGCTCGAAGCGAAACCAGGGCATGTGCTCGGTCGCGGCACCCCGCCAATCGTCGCGGCCGACGAACTCGTAGAACTCCAAGGGATCGACGTGTTCGTCGAACCGTTCGAGCGCGAGCCGCTCCGTCTCGATGCGATCCGGAAAGAGTGTGTCTCTCGTCATGATCGTGCCGGATTGCGGTCGGCGACCGGTCGGAGGGTGCTGCGGCTCCGACCCGAAAAAAGGATGCCGTAAACAATGGCGGTTGGCGACTTGTATTTTGTGTCGTGGAGTCCAGCAGTGTTCGTACTGCCGGCTGTAATCACGTGAAAATCCGATTCGTAGTACTTGATAGTAGCTATTCGATAAGAGCCGTTTCACGGCACCAAGGTTTGAGACAGTTACAGCCGGCAGTATCAGGTAATCGCGGAACGACGGCCCGAACTGGCCAGCGGCGGCGATTCCTCTCCCGGCACGTCGACAGTCCCGGCTAGCAGTTCCGGCTGGCTGAGGGTAGTAAGCCCCCTTCTGTTTCGACCCGGCATTCGGCTGAGCACCCGCCGCGTCTCCGGGCTACCTGTGCGGCGGGCTTGCA
>PXSE01000004.1:0-1344 GCA_003022905.1 Halobacteriales archaeon QS_9_68_42 | reverse complement strand
GGGTGGGTGGTCTCGTTTCTGTTCCAGCGCCAGCGGTCTCCCGCTCCGGGCTTGCGCCCGGTCACCTGCCCGGAGGGTGGGGGGACTTTCCTCATGGGCACTCTCGGCGCGGCACGCCGGGACGGCGGAGCCGTCGAGGACGCGCCCACGGGAACCGGGCTCCCTCTGCCGTCCGGTGCTACGCCACTCCGCGGGTTAAGCCGTTCGGTGGCCGGGGTCGCCGAAGCCGACGGCCTCGGCGTCGGCTACTGCGCGCTCGGCGGCCGCCTTGAGGTCGAACTCCGCGACCACCTCGCCGTCGCGGACCACCGGCTCCATGAGCGACTCGCCCTCGGCGGGTCCGGCCTCGTCGGCCAGGGCGACGTGGTGGCCGCCGTCCGGCGTCCGGTACACCGACTTCTTGCCGGAGAGCTTCCCCCGCTTTGCGGCGGGTTCGCCCGCCACCTCGACGATATCGAACGCGAAGTCGACCGGGTCGGCGCTCGTGACGTGACTACCGACGCCGAAGCCGTCGGCCACGTCGCGCAACTCACGGATGGCCTCGGGGGTAATGCCGCCGCTGACGAGGATGTCGACATCCTCGTGGCCGGCCTCGTCGAGTTTCCAGCGGGTCTCCCGGACGATGTGCCGGAAGTCGCCCCGACGCGACCCTGTGGTGTCCAGCCGGACGCCCTCGAAGCCCATCTCGGCGGCCCGCAGTGCCTCGTCGGTCTCGTCGTCGTAGGTGTCGCACAGCGCGACCCGGGGCACGTCGGCGTCGACGGCCTCGTCGAAGGCGCGCCAGGCGTCTTCCTGGTTGCCCGCGCCGAAGCAGATCATCAGCGCGTGCGGCATCGTCCCCGAGGGTTCGCGGTCCATGAGGTCGCCGGCGGCGACGTGGGAGAAGCCGTCAAAGCCCGCCAGGGTCGCCGATCGGTCGACGATGCCGGCGATGGAGGGGTGGACGTGGCGGGCGCCGAAGCTGAGAATCGACGACTCCGGGGCTGCCCGGCGGGCCTCCAGTGCCGCCGTCGCCATCCCCGTCGGCTGAGAGAGAAAGCCCAGGAGCGACGTCTCGAGCCGGCAGAACTCCAGGTACGGCCCCTCGATGCGCATCACCGGCCCCCCGTCGAACAGGGTCCCCTCCGGCAGCGCGTCGGCGTCGACCGACCGGCCCTCCAGTAGACAGGCGGCGTCGGCCAGTCCTGCGAACAGCTCGAAGGTGCCGGTCGGGAACTGGTCGGCGGTCACCTCGGCGACGACGTGGGGGTTGCGGCCGGCGTGCTCGAGGGCCTCCTCGGTCCTGAGGAAGTACGCGTCGGTCGCCCGGCCCTCGACGATGGCCGACTCCGGGACGACATCGAA
>PXSE01000003.1 GCA_003022905.1 Halobacteriales archaeon QS_9_68_42 | reverse complement strand
GGGTCGTCGAGAAACTCGGGTTCGTCCACGAGGGGACCAAGCGCGACGATGCCTTCGTCGGCGGCGAGTACGTCGACCGCGAGGTGTACGCCGTCCTCGCCGGCGAGTGGGAGGCCTGAGGGAGTCCTCACCGCAGTTCGTCGTACCGCGCCTCGATGTCGAGCATCGGGCGGGGGTAGTCGATGCCCAACTCGACGCCGTACTGCGCCTGCTCGTCCTCCGAGAGCCGCCAGGGACGGTGTGCGTACTCCGGCGGCAGCGCCTCCAGTTCCGGCAGCCACCTTTCACAGCGAGGGAGTCCCGCCGTTCACGGCGGGCGGGAATCGCGTCAGCTATTTCCGCTCGGGGATTGTGGGTGTTGGCACGTCCAGTCGGGGCGCCCGTGCGATAGCCCAGCAACGGGCGGGCGACCAATCCTACGGGACAGGTCGCCTCCTCTCCGGCTGGATGGGCCGGTGTCACCCGGCCCCGAAGTCGGGTCCGTCGAAGCAAGCATGACGCCATGTGCCTCTCCGCTCCCCGGTGTCGACCGGGGATAGAGTGGAGGACACCGACAATTAAACTGCCACTGCCGGCCCACCGCACCGGCACCCAAAGGGCGCAACAGGCAGGGAGCGTCCCTCCCTCCCGCCCGCTACGCAAGCCTCGGCGTCGTCGGGCTTTGCCCGACTGCCTGAGGGATCTTCGATCCCTCTCTGTTCACGCCGAGGTAGGTGACGTCTGCACGTAGGCGGCGTTGTCGTCGTAGTACTCCGCCTGCGAGGGCACGTCGAAGAAGTCGTCCCGGGAGTCGTTGCCGACGCCGGCCTGGTAGGCCCAGTTGCCCCAGTTGGAGGCGACGTCGTAGTCGACCAGCCGCGACTCGAAGTAAGCGGCGCCCTACCGCCAGTCGATGTCCAGGACGTCCGCGAGCGTCGCAGAACTAGATGACGACGATGTTTGTGCCCCCGGTAGGGCCACCCTCCGCAAAAGCTGGCGGAAGGCAAGAATCCTTACACCCCCCAGTCGACGCGGTCCCAGAGCCGCTCGTAGCCGAAGTACGTCCCCGTCTTCACCAGGTTGGCAGCGACGCCGATGCTGAGCGCCTGCCCCGCGTCCTCGACCACCAGGAAGGCGACCGCGACCGTGATGCACACCATCAGCAGGCGGTAGCCCAGTGTCTTGGCGACCGCCCGAGAGAGCCGCTGGTGTGGTCTTCGCCCTGCGAAACCCATACTGTACGTGAGGGGCGGCATCGACGTAACCTTTTGGCGTTATTGTTCATCAGAATGTAACCTAACGTGGTTACGTCAGAGGACGAATTGCAGACCAAGGAGGGCGGCCATCCCGACGGCGATGGTCGCAAGGACGCTCTCGGTCCGCCAGGCAACGACGACGGCGAGGCCGGCGGCCAGCAGGCGCTCGTTGCCGGGCGAGACGGCCGGCGTCCCGTCGACGACGACCACCGCGGGCGCGACGAGCGCCGCCAGTACCGCCGGCGGCACGAACCGGAGCGCCCGCTCGAGACCCTCCGGGACCGTCTCGAGGTACTCGAAGAGGATGAAGAACGAAAGTCGGATGAGGAAGGTGCCGGCCCCGACGAGGACGATAACGGTCCAGACGCCGGCGGCGTTCACCGTCCCCACCCCGATTCGACGAGCAGGCCCGCCAGCACGCCGCCGACGGCGCCCGCGACGAGGCCGAGGTTGAGCGGCAGGCTCGCCCCGAGCACCGCAGCGGCGCCGCCGACGACGGCCGCGGTGCCGCTCGCCCGGTCGGTCACCGCCGGCACCAAGAGTGCGAGGAACGTCAACGGAACGGCGAACGAAAGCGGCAACGAATCGGGAACGCGCGCGCCGGCGATCACGCCGAGGACCGTACAGACCTGCCAGACGGCCCATAGCGGTAGCGCGGCGCCGAGGTAGTACCACCGCCGCCTGACGGGCCGGTCGGCGCCGAACCGCGTCACCGCGAGCGCGTACGCTTGGTCGGTCAGCAGGTACGCGAGGCCGGCGCGCCATCGCGTCGCCATCTCCTGGAAGTACGGCGCGATGGAGGCGCTGTACATCACCATCCGCAGGTTGATAACGAGCGCCGTCGCCACGACGACGGCCACTCGCGCGTCGCTCCCGAGCAGTTCGATGGCGGCCAACTGGGAGGCGCCGGCGAATACCATGACCGAGAGGCCGACCGCCTGCAACCCGGAGAGGCCGACCCGCACCGCGGCGGCCCCAGCGATCAGGCCGAACGGGATGATGCCGACGAGGACGGGCGCGACCGCCCGGACGCCGCCGAGAAACGACCTCCTGCGCGACGGCGTCAGGTCGACCTCGGACGAGGAGGTCCCGTCCCGGGGGCCGCACCCGTCGGGTCCGGTGTCGGCGTCCTCCCGGGGCGCGTCCATGCACCCGGATGTCGGGGCGGGAATACAGGTGTTTCCGTTCGCTACCGCGAGCGTCGTCGCTGTCGCGCCCTCCTGCGTGACCGCAGTCGAGGAGAAGGGTCCCTACCGGTGGACCGGAGAGCGCCGGTCGGTTACTCCGGGTCGACGGCGAAGGGGCTCTCGGTCCCGCGCCACGACCAGCCCGGCAGCCGGGTCTGGAAGCCCGGTCCGCGAAGTGGAAGGTCGCCTCCGCGAGCAGCGCCAGCGGCTGGCCGCCGGCGACGGTCGCCGCCAGCTTCCGGCCGAGGAACTCGTCGACGACGAACCCCGGGTAGTCGCCCGCACAGTCCAGGTCCCGCAACAGTGCCGCGAGGGCGGCGACATTGACCGCGCGGTCGCCGTCGGCGAACACCGCGTCAACCTCCCGGCGGTACCGCTCGACGGAGACCCGGTCGACCTCGACGCCGAAATGGGGGCCGAGCCGTCCCCGTACATTGTTTATCAGTGCCGGCACCCGCTCGTCGTCGCGGACCCGGCCGTGTTCCTTGAGCACCGTCTCCCGTGTAATGCGCATGACTACCGTTTGCGAAGGATTTTATATGAGTGGTGGGTAAGGCCCGAGCACGAGCGGGTTTTCCGGTGTCTCCGGGAGTCGTCGAACGACGGTACGTCCGGACCAGCGACCCATTGTCACGGCGGTGAGCGGGCCGTTGGATGCCGACGAAGACGACCACCGAAGCGCCGGAACGCCCAGTTCGAAGGTCTGTACTATGAGTGCAGTAGAGCGGCAACTCGAGGATATCAAGGAAACGATCGCAAGCGAGGTGCCGAACGACGTTTCGGTCTCGGACGTGAAATACGAGGGGCCGGAGCTCGTGGTGTACACCCGCGACCCGAAGCGGTTCGCCGGCGACGGCGACCTGATCCGACGGCTGGCTTCACAGCTACGGAAGCGAATCACCGTCCGGCCCGACCCGGACGTGCTCTCCCGGCCCGGCGAGGCCCGCGACCGCATCCGCGAGATAATCCCCGACGAGGCC
>PXSE01000002.1 GCA_003022905.1 Halobacteriales archaeon QS_9_68_42 | reverse complement strand
GAACCGGCCGTCGGAGACCTCCTGCAACGTGGCGGCCGACTGCCCGATGAGCGCCGGCGACCGCGAGTACACCGGCATGATGGAGGTACCGATGTCGATATCGTCGGTGTCGCGGGCGATACACGACAGCGTCGCGACGGCGTTGCGGCCCCACGACTCCGGGAGCCACGCCGTGTCGTAACCGAGCTTCTCGCCCAGTTTCGCCTGCTCGACCAGGGCGTCGACGCTCGGCTGTGCGGCCACCGGCAGGAAGACGTCCCGTTCGGTCACCGTCGACCTCCCGGGCGCGTCATACCTCGGGGCTCTCCTCGATGCTGGGCAGGCCCTTGGCGGTAACGGTCTCGCCGACGACGTACGAGGAGGCCTCGCTGGCGAGGAACTGGACGATGTCGGCTATCTCCTCGGAGACGCCCATCCGGCGTTCGACCTCGGTGCGATCGACCTCGTCGGCGGCGACGCCCATCTGTGACTCGACGCCCGGCGTGGCGACGAACCCCGGGGCGACGCAGTTGACCCGGATACCGTGGCTCGCGTACTCGTAGGCCAGCGTCCGCGTCAGGTTGACGACGCCGGCCTTGGCGGCCCCGTAGTGGCTCATGTACGGCGACCCGTCGGTGCCGGCGACCGACGCGAGGTTGACGATGGTGCCGCCGTCGCCCTCCTGCATCCGCTCGCCGGCGACCTGCGAGCAGTGGAATGTCCCGTGGAGGTTGATATCGACGATGGTCTTCCAGCCATTCTCGGAGATGTCGTCGAAGCCCGCCATGAACGATGCCCCGGCGTTGTTTACCATCGAGTCCAGCTCACCGAACTCCTCGACGGTGGCGTCGACGAGCGCCTCGACGGCGTCGCGGTCCCGGATGTCGCACTCGACGGCGATGGCCCGCCCCGGCCGGTCGCTGTCGTTTATGTCGGCGGCGACCTCCTCTATCTTCTCCTGGGAGCGGGAGGTAACGACGACGTCGGCGCCCTCGTCGGCGAACCGCTTTGCGGTGACCTTGCCGATGCCCTGGCTCGACCCCGTGACGATGGCCGTCTTGCCCTCGACGCTGAACTGCTTCAGCATCGGCGCTCCCCCACCCTCGCAACGGCAGTTGTGTGTCTCATGAACGCCACCACTTACCGCCGCTGCATTAATAAAGGTAAGTTCGAGGGGCGAGAGACGAACATTGGAAAGTCATTGTCGACCCTTCCGAAACGAAGTCTTATGAATCGGGGTCGCGTGTTCCCGGTCGATGGAGTCTCGCAGTACGCAGGGCAACGTCCACCGGCTCGCCTTCGACGTGGATTGGCCGCCCGGCCACGTCGCCTGTTACCTCGTGGACGGCCCGGAACCGGTACTCGTCGACGCCGCGACGCCCGACAACGAGGCCGCGTTCCGAGATGTGCTCGACGCCCACGGGTACGGCCCGGAGGACATCGAGCACGTCCTCGTCACCCACCCGCACGTCGACCACGTCGGCCAGGTTCCGACGGTGCTCGCCGCGGGGGACCCGACCGTCTACGCGCCCGCCGGCGTCCGCGAGCGGTTCGCCCGCGACCCCGACGACCTGGCGGCCCGGGTCCGCCGGAACTGCACCGAGGCCGGCTTCCCCGACGAACAGCGGGAGATGGCCGTCGAGATGGCCGTCGAGTCCCTGGAGCGGGACTCAAGACTCCTGGCCCCCGAGTCGGTCGACATCTGGGTCGACCCCGGCGCCGAGCAGCGCGTCGGCGGGCTGACCGTCGACCCGGTCCACACGCCGGGCCACCAGACCGACCACCTGAGCTACGCCGTCAACATCGACGACGAGCGGGCGCTACTCGCCGGCGATATGTGCATCGAGCCGTTTCGCCCCGTCGTGATGCACGACGGCCTCGACGACGGCCACCGGGAGTCCTTCGAGGCGTTCTACAACGCACTCGACAGCCTCGCCGCACTGGAAGTCGACCAGGTCTACCCCGGCCATGGCCCCGTCCATGACGACCTGCCGGGGGTCGTCGAGCGCCACCGGCGGAGCCTCAACGAGCGTCTCGACCGCGTCCGGGACCTGGTCGGGTCCGGCTACTCGACGGTGCCCGGCGTCGCGGGGGCGCTGGCCGGCGACCGCGACGTGAAGTACCTCATCCCCGAGGCGATGGGCGCGCTGGCGCACCTCGAGCGGCACGGCGAGGTGACGGCCGAACTGGTCGACGGCGTCCGGCAGTACGACGCGTGAGCGGGTCCGGGCGGCGCTACGAGGCGGTCTTCTGGGATATCGGCGGCGTCATCGTCGAACTCGCCTCCATACGCGAGGGGTACGCCGCCTTTGTCGCCGAGTTGGCCGACGCACACGGCCTCGACGCCGAGGCGGCCCTCGAGACGTGGAAGACGACGCTCGGCGAGCACTTCCGGGGCCGAGAGGGGACCGAGTACCGGACAGCACAGGAGGGCTACCGCAAGGCGACGGCGGCGCTGTTCGACGGCGACCCGCCGGACGGGTGGCGGGACCGCCTCGACCGAGCGACGAGCGCGGCGCTGCGGGCCGAGGAAGGCGCCATCGAGACCGTCAAACGACTCGCCGACGCCGGCGTCAGCCAGGCCATCGTCTCCGACATCGACACCCACGAGGCCGAGGACATCCTCCGGGCGTTCGACGTCCGGAAGCAGTTCGATCACGTGACCACCTCGGAGGCGGTCGGGTACACCAAACCCGACGAGCGGACCTTCCGGGATGCGCTGTCGACGACCGGGCTGGACCCCGGCAACGTCCTGATGGTGGGCGACCGCTACGACCACGATATTGCCGGCGCCGCGGCGGCCGGCATCGACGCCGCTGGCTACGGCGAGAACGCGTGGGGTCCCGATGTGACCCACGAGATTTCCGACCTTCGGAAACTGCCGGACATCGTCGGCCTCCCGGACTGATGCCCCCGGGCCGTCCGCGTCCGTTTCGTGGACTCCGCGCCGGCTCCCCTCCGAGACTGCACCGCTGCTGAGGTGCCGGAGAGCTGCGGAACTCTCCCGGGTCGCCTCAGGAGGCACCTGCACGCGGGGGGGTCACGATCGCCGTCGGAGACGCAGCAGTGACTGCTCCTTGCCGTGGGTCTCGAGCATCACGTCCGACTCCCGCCGTAGCCACCCCGGGACGGAGGCGACGTGCTCGGCGTGGTTCTGCGGTCTGGCGTCGGCGTCGCCGTGCAGTCGGGCCGGTTCGGAGTAGTGCGTGATCGGCCGGACGTCCCCCCAGGTGTCGCGCGCCAGCTTGAACCCCTCCCGGTACGTGAGGCCGCGGTCGGTGAAGCTGTGGTGGTGATAGTCGAACGTCACCGGCACGCCGGTCCGCACCGCCACGCCCTCGACCAGTTCCCGGACGCTCCACAGCGACTCGGTGTCGTCGTTCTCGACGGTCAGCCGCTCTCGCGCCCGCGGCGGCAGGCCGTCGACGACGTCACAGAACCGGTCGGCGGTGGCCGCCTTGTCGCCGTAGTG
>PXSE01000001.1:16524-19852 GCA_003022905.1 Halobacteriales archaeon QS_9_68_42 | reverse complement strand
ACCGCCACGTCGAGGACGGTGCTCACGCCGCGGCCCACGTGCACACCCCCAGGCGTCCCGGCCGGACCCGCCCGGGGGCGACCCTAACGGCCACGCGGCGGTCGACGCACTCCGGCGTCTCCGGTCTCGACGGGCCGGCGGTCCAGTTGGCGGCGCCGGTCCGGAGCGAGGCGTTCAGGCGGTAGCCGGTCGGCCGGGCCGCCGCCGTCGCCTGCTCGAGCGGCGGTCGGACGGCCCCGAACGACGAGGCTTCCGCGAGGAGGCGGTCGGCGGCGTGCGGCGCCATCTCCCGCTCGGTGACCAGCGCCGGCAGCGTCGCGTCCAGCGCGCCGGCGTACAGCGAGAGACCGACGCCGAGGGCGAAGACGGCGACCAGCGCGGCCAGCGGCTCCGTCTGGCCCCTATCCGACCAGGACGACATCGGTTCCCTCCCATCGGACCCGCCGGACGAGCAGTTGGTTGGCGGCCCGCCACTGCGGGTCGGTCCGGCGCTGGGCCGCGGCGGCCCGCTCGAGGGCCGCCGGCGACTCGAACACCCGCCCGGGGGGCGTCCCGTGCAGAACCGCCTCGAGGTCGGCGTCGGCGCCGGCGGGCGTTACCGGACCGTACCCGAACCGTGCGTGGGTGGTCCCGCCGGGGCCGCGGAGCGACAGCGAATCGACGCCGACCCGGACCGCCTCGGTGTTCGGCAGGGCCCGCTCGTCGGTCGTGGCGTACTCGCTTGCGGCGACCCGGTCGACGGTTTCGGCGGCCCCGGTCGCGTCGGGCGGTGGTACGGCCGTCATCCCGGTCACGACGCCCGCGGCCGTGGCGCTGACGACCGCAAGCCCGACCCAGACGTACCACGCATCGAGCGGTGCGTCGAACATGGGGTGGCTGGTCCCGGCTTCGGTCATAAACCTCCGGCCACGGTGCCGGTGGCGCGGAACGCGACGAGGTAGGTGGCCGTGGCGGCAAGCAGTGCCGCGCCGGTGCGGTAGCCGACCGTCGCCCGGTCGAGGCCGCGCGAGAGTCCCGTCGAAAGGGCGGTCAGAACGACGGCCAGGAGCAGGATGTACACGCCGATGGCCGGCCCGAGGGCCGCCGTCTCAGGTGCGCTGCCCTCCAGCGCGCCGGTCGTGCCGACGCTGTCGGCGAGCGCGAGCCTCCCGCTCGACCCGGCGCAGGTCGTCGAGGTGGTCCGCGGTCTCGACCAGCGCGCGCCCCGCGGGCGGTCCCTCCCGGGTCGCGGCGCCGAGCAGTCTGGCCGCGCCACGGGCCCGCTCGCTGGGAACCGTTTCGAGGGCGCCGTACTCCCCGTCGAAGGCCGCCTCGACCCCGATCCGGAGCTGTGACTGCCGCCGTGTGGCCGCCCCGAACACCTCGTACGCGACGCCACCGAGTTCGTCGGCGGCGTCGGCGACGGCACGCTCGACGGCGATGCCGTCCGCGACCCGCCGGCCGACGAGGTACAGCGCGTCTGGGAGGGCCTCGTCCAGCGCGTCGGCCCGCTCACGGACAGCGACGACTGGGCGGTAGAGAGCGACCAGCGCGACGCCGGCGCCGCAGCCGAGCGCCGCGATGGGGCGCGTCCACGCCGGCAGCGCGAGACCGGCGACCGGCCAGGCGGCGACGCCGACGGCCGTACCGGCCGCGAGTGCCGGCCACCGGCGGTCGGGAACGGCCGGGTGGTCACGAGCGACGGCCGCCGGCGGGAAGGCGACGGGGCGGTTTGCGAGCAGCCAGCCGCTGGCCGCTACCAGTACCGCCGGCAACAGCAGGTCGTAGATGCCGACGACGGCAGGGAGCGTGACCTCGAGGCCCGCCGCGCCAGCCGCCGGCAGGATGCCGACGAGCGCCAGCGGCAACAGCACGCCGAAGGCGTACAGAGCCGTCGCCGGGCCGCGGACGGCGTCGGCCGCGTCGGCCGCCCGGTCGCGCGTCCCGTCGAGGATGGCCGTCATCGCGCGGTCGAGCGCGCGGTCCCGCTCTTCGGTCGGCGCGCCGGCGGCGGCGTCCACGAGCGTCAGCGCGCGGTGCAGCGCCGGAAACGAGTCCCGCCAGGCGGCCGCGAACTGCCCCAGCCCCGACCGGGGCGTCCCCCGGGCGCGCCGGACCTGCTCGGCGAGGCGGTCACCCAGGCGGCCCTCCGTCTCGGCGGCGAAGGCGGCCGCGCCCTCTGCGGTCGGCGCGACCCGGGTCTGCAGCACCGCCCGGCTGACGAGTTCCGGTGCCGACCCGAGCGTCCGGCTCCGTCTGGCGTTCGCGACCGCGATGGCCGCGCCACGGACCGCGAGGCCGGCGCCGTAGCCGCCGCCGACGGCGACGAGGACCAGCGCAGGATGGCCGACGATCGGCACCACGCCGAGGAGGAGACAGCCGACCGCGAAGCCGACGGAATCGGCGGCGGCCGCCAGCGCCGAGGGGTCGCGGTCGAGAAATGGGGCGACATCCGCCAGACTGTCCGGCGGGTCCTCCCGCGGCGACCGGGCCGCCAGTCGGCTCAGCAACGACATCGCCCCGACAGTTCCGCGGCGCGTCGGTCGACATGAGCGCGGACGTCGGCCGCTGTCTCGGTCGGGTCCGCCAGCGACGAGGCCGTGCGGCTCCCCTCCAGCGAGAGCCGCCCGTCGTCGAGGAGCGACGTGAACCCGACGCCGTCGTCGATCCGCCGGACCTCCTCGACGGCGCGGAGCCGCCGCTTGCGGCCGTCGCCGTCGTCGTAGGCCTCCAGCGTGACCACGAGGTCGGTGTCGGCGAAGGCCGTCTCCGGCACCCCGAGGTCGGTGACCACTCGCTCGCGGACCGACTCGCCACCGCCGCCGTGGATGGTCCCGAGGACGGCGCCGTCGGTGGCGCCGACCCGCATGGCCTCGTAGAGAACCCGTGCCTCCTCGCCGCGGACCTCGCCGACCACGATGGCGCCGTCGCCGAGACGGAGCGCGGTCCGCAGCGCCTCGGTCGGCTCGATTGAGCTCCCGTCGCCGGTCGCCACCCGGAGCGGCTGGACATCCCGACCCGCCGACTGGAGCTCCCCGACCGGGAGTTCGGGGGTGTCCTCGATGAGGACCGTCCGGACGTCGACCGGAAGCTCCCACAGCAGCGCGCCGAGCAGCGTCGTCTTGCCGGCGCCGCGGGCGCCCGCCAGCAGTATCGCGGCACCGCGACGGGCGGCGACCGAGAGGAAGCCGGCCGGCTTGGGGTCGAGCGTCCCGTTGTCGACGAGGTCCGACAGCCGGAAGGCCGACTTGTCGTGGGCGCGGAAGGTGAAGCCGACGCCGTCGCTGACGGGCGCGGTGACGCCGGCGACCCGGACCCGCCTGTCGCCGGCGTCGGCCGTGGCCGCCAG
>PXSE01000001.1:0-16379 GCA_003022905.1 Halobacteriales archaeon QS_9_68_42 | reverse complement strand
GCCCGGGCTGGCGCCCGCTCGCCGCCGGTGACGCCACCGCGGGCCAGTCGCCGGTAGGCCGCCGCAAGTGTCGCCGTCGCCTCGGCGTCCAGCCGGTGTTCCGCGGGCGTCAGGTGGTAGGTGTCGAGGCCGTCGCCCCCGTACCGGCGGACGACGGCGCCGGTGTCGAGCTCGTACCGCTCGGCGAGGGTGGCGCCCGGCGGCGGCCGCGTCGCCACCCGCGAGCGGGCAACTGTCGGCCCGACGTTCGGCCGGAGCGCCGTCTCGTAGCCGGCCTCGAGGAACGCCGCGAGACCGGTCTCGGCGGCCGCCCTGGCGAGCGCGTCGCCGCGGCCGGTCGCAACCCGGGCGGCCCCGAGGGGGTCCGACCGGGCTCGCTCGGCGAGGTCCTCGTCGTGGAAGGCGACGGCGTCGGCGAACCGGCCGGCCGCTACCAGTAGCCCCGCGGCGCCGTCCTCGTAGGCCCGCTCGAACCCGGCGGCGCGGGTACAGACCGACTCGACGTCCCGCTCCTCCAGCGCCGCGACGACGGTCCGACGACAGGCCGGCGCCTCCGCGAGCCGTCCCAGGCCGGGACAGTCGTCGCTCTCGACGCGGAGGCGCTCGCCCTCGAAGGCGGGCTCACACCGGCAGTCCTCGTCCGTCGACAGGAGCCGTTCGAGCACGGGGAGTTTGGTCGCGGCTTCCCTCTTGAACCCTCGCTCGCTCGACGCGGACGACCGGTTCGCCGTCGCTCCCGATAAGACGGAGCCGGAGGCGCGTCAGTCCCGCGAGCACGATGGGCTCCTCGACCCGGAGCGTCGAGGCCGCCGCGACGGTCCGTTCGTCGCCCGTCTCGGGCACCCACGCCAGCCTGTCGTCGGCAATCTCGATTCGGCCGCCGTCGGTCAGCGTCGGCGTCGGCGGCTCGACGACCACCACCGATTCGGCGGGGTCGTCGGACGCCGAGACGGGGTCGTTGGTCGCCACGAGGCGGTCGGCCGCGGTCGCGAGTTCCTGGAGCTCGTTCGTCGCCAGCGCCGCGTTGCGGTCCCGCTCGACCCGCTCGGCGACCGGGAGGCTGGCGCCGAGCAGGGCCGTCGCCAGCGCGACGGCCAGCACGACCCGAATCACGCTCACCGCCACCGACGGAGGCGGTCCGCGACGCCGTCGCCGGCCTCGGCCGCCTCGGCTCGACGTCCTCGTTGATGGCGCGGACCTCGCCGACGTAGCCGCGGACCGCCTCGACGGCGGCCTCGAGTTCGGCGACGCGGTCCTCGAGGTCGTCGAGGCGGTCCCGCCGCTCTACCGGCTCTTCAGACGATAGCGCGCGCTCGACGGCCGCCAGTCGACGCTCGATTGAGTCCCGGTCGGGTTCCTCCCTGGGCACGGGGCGGTCTGGTCCCGTCCCGGTACTTGAACGTTCGGACCGGGCCGCCGCAGGCACACGTTTCGTCTTTGCCAACCTATAATACCCTTTCGGCTGAATGACAGATGTGAGTGAGACAGACGAAGTTCCCGAGGAGCGAATCGACGAGACAACCAGCTGGCCCGAATTGGCCATCGCCCTCTACGACCGCCTGACCGGGCGCGGCGCCGTTATTACCTACGAGTTCGACGATCTTGAGGTGGCGGTGCCGAGCAAGACCGGCGACGACGCCGAGTACGCCCGCTGGGAGGTCGACGGGACGCTCACCGTCACGACCGAAGAGCAGGAGTGAGCGCGTCCATCGGCGGTCTCGAGGACGTCACCGCCGTCCTCGAGGCGGCCGCCCGCGAGCGCCCGTCGCTCGAGGTGGCGGCCAATCTCTCGGTGACAGTCGACGGCGTCGACTTGGCGGTGCACGCCGACGGCGACCGGGTCCGCGTGCAGGTGCCCTCAGTGTGGGCCGGCGCGCGCGTGCTACTGGCCGTCCCCGAGGGCGGCGACGGCCTGGCGGCGGCGCTCGAAGCGACGGGACTAACGGTCGAAATCCGGGTCGGAAGCGCCGTCATCGCCGTCGCTGGCGCCGGGGCAACCCCCGGCCGTCTCGCTCGACTGCTCTCGGTCGGGCCCGTCGAGGTCCGCGCCCGAGCGCTCGCGGCGGCGGCGCTCCGGGTCCGGTAGCGGACCGAACACCCTTCCGACGGCGGCTCCTACCCCCGACAATGCGTGTACTCGTCGTCGGAGCGACCGGATTCGTCGGCGGCCGACTGGTCGATGCATTGCTCGCGGCCGACCACGAGGTGGTCGCCTTCTCCAGAAGCGCCAGCAGGGCGTCGTTCCCCGAGGGGGTCGAAATCTTCGAGGGCGACCTTGGCGACCCGTCGTCACTGGAGGGGCTCTGTGAGGGCGTCGACGCGGCCTACTACCTGATACACTCGCTGACCGCCGAGAACTTCGCGGAGCTGGATCGGACGTACGCCCGCCGGTTCCGCGAGCGGGCGTCGGCGGCCGGCGTCAACCGGGTGGTCTACCTCAGCGGCATCAGCGGCGACGAGCGGGACCTCTCGCCGCACCTGGCCTCCCGCCGCGAGGTCGAGTCGGTGCTGGAGGCCGGCGAGTTCGACCTGACCGTCCTTCGGGCGGCCATCATCATCGGCGCCGGCAGCGCGAGTTTCCGCATCGTCGACGACCTGACCGACCGACTGCCGGTGATGACGGTCCCGACGTGGGTGCGGACGCCGTGTCAGCCCATCGGCATTGAGGACGCCGTCGCTTACCTAGTCGGCGTGCTCAACGTCGAGGAGACGCGCGGCGACATCTACGACATCGGCGCGCCGACGGTGTGGTCCTACGAGTCGTTGCTGGAGCTGACCGCCGACGAGAAGGGCACGCGGGTCCTCATCGTGCCGGTGCCGATCATGTCGCCCGAACTCTCGTCGCACTGGCTCCGGCTGACAACGGACGTCCAGTACGCCATCGCCCGGCCGCTGGTCGAGAGCATGCGGCATCCGGTGACGGTCGACTCCGGGCGGGACATCCAGGAAGTCGTCCCCATCGAGCGGACGCCCGTCGAGGAGGCCGTCCGGCGGGCGCTCGCCGAGGGCTGATCAGGGCCGCTCGCCGCCGGCTTCCCGGACCGGTATTTCCCGCACCTTGCGCAACCCCTCGAGGTGCGCAGCGGCCTCCGCCGACAGCGGGAACGTGCCGTCGATGTCTGCCACCGACCGGCCGTGGGCCAGCCGACCGAACGGGTCGGCTCCGACCGCGTAGGCCCGTTTCGCCGCGTCGACGGGCGCGCCGGAGACGCCAGCCCGGCGGAGCACCCGCGCGATGGTCTCCTCGCCGACGTGGACGCTGTCGCCCTCGACGAAGACGAACACGAACGGCCGGTCGTTGAACTGTGCCTCGAGGAACGCCTGCACCGGGTCGGCGGCCCAGCGGACGGCCCGCACCTCGTCCGAACAGCGGGTCGCCGCCTCGGCGGCGGCCCGGAACAGCGGGCGGCTACCGTCGTAGACGAGAAGCGAGCGCTTCACGGCCGGGGTTGGGGCGTCGGCGGTTTGAGTGTTCCGCGCCTCACCGCCGCCGGCGGGCGACGACCGCACGGAACGGGTCGCTCTCCGGTCGGTCCCGGACGACCCAGGTCGATTCGAAGCCGCCGGCGGCATCGACGTACGAGCGGACCAGGTCCTCGCGCCCGGCCATCGAGGCGGTCCGCCAGGCCCGAACCGCCTTCGTCGGGAACATCCGGTTCGCGAAGCTCACCACGAGGACCCCGTCGTCGTCAAGCACCCGGGCGAACTCCGAGAAGACCGCCCCGGGGTACTGGAGGTACTGGACGGACAGCGCACACAGCACCGCGTCGAAGACGCCGTCGGCGAGCGGCAGGTTCTGGTCGGCGTTGAGGTCCTGAACGAACCACTCGTCGAGACGGTCGTTCTCCTCCAGTTCCGCCTTGTTGAGCCCGTGGCCGACGACCCGCTCGTAGTTGGTTTCTGGAAGATGCGACACCCAGCTACTCATCGCGTCGAAGGCCCGCCCGCCGGCGGGGACCGTCGTCTCGTATAGCTCGGTCAGTCGGGCAATGAAGCCGTCGTCGGCGTGGGCAACGTAGCGCGGCGACTCGTAGAAGGCGTCGTCCGGGCTCGAATCGAGCTTCCGGCGGTCGGTCTCCGAGAGCACCTCTGGCTCGGCCATCAGCCGTCGAATGGCCTCCAGCGGATTGAATCGTCGGCTTCCGGCGAGTCGCGCGAGGGTCGCCGGGGACCAAACCTATTCGACGGCGGCGGTCAAACGCGGCCGTATGAACTCGCTCGGCAAGCACACGGTCAACGGAATCGTCTCGCTCGCAATCAGCGTCGCCATCACGGTCGCCGCGGCCGACGACGGCGACGAGTACGACCTGACCGACGTGGCGCTCGCGGTCGCGGTATCGGCGTTCCTCTCGGGATTCTTCACGAGCTACTTCGCGGAGTGACGATCCGTCCGGCGCTCCGTCGGTGGTCGGTCTTCGAGAGCACCTACTCGACTGGATGGCGGGGGTAGAAGTCGCCGACGATCCGGAACGCCCGGAGGACGGCCCGGTGGACCGCGACGAGGACGATGACGCTCACGAGGATGATCGCGACCTGACGGGGGGTCGAGAGCAGGCCGAGGGAGACGATCAGCGTCGTCGCGCAGGCAGGCGCATGAATCGTCCCGGAGGCGATCATCCCCCACGCGGTCAGCACAATCGAGACGACGCCGCTCAGCGCGAGCCGGAAGCCGTCGACCGAAGCCGGCGGCGGCGTCGGCGTGAGCGCGATGCCCGACGCGAAGAGGGTGTACGCCAGGAGGCCCGCGACCGCGCCGACAAGGTGGCTTCCCACCACCCGGTAAGCCCGGGTCCGACTGCCGCGCCGCTCGGAAGCCCGCGTAGAGACTGGTTCCCAGTCGGCGTCGCACGGTCGCGTGTGGCCGCTCGACGGGTAAAGCACTCCCGATTCGAGCGGTCACGGACGACCGGAGCCGACCGCTCCGACCTGGAGGACGGTCGGGGCCGAACTCCGTATGCGACGGTCAGTAATCACCGAGGACGCCCAGCCGGCGCGCCCGCCGCGTCGACGCCTGAAACACGGCGTAGCCAAGGCCGAGGTAGCCGACCGCGACTCCGATCAAGAGCGCCAGGTCGGCCGGCGGGAACTCCCACAGGCGGACGCCGTCGACCATCGCCCGCTGGAGGAGTTCGCTGCCGTGGGCAAGCGGCAGGACCTTCAGCCACGGCATCTCCAGTGCAGGCGCCGAAATCAGCACGACGAACCCAAACTGCAGGAGGTTCAGCCAGTTGCCGACCCGCTTGTAGAGGACGGTGATTCCGCCGGCGGCAAAGCCCAGTCCGAGCACCGAAAGGATGCTCAGCGTCGCGACCACGACGATGGTGAAGGCGTGCAGTCGGAGGCTGGTGCCGGTGATGAGAAGCATCACCGCCAGGATGACCGACGACAGGAGGAACGTCCGGACCACCTTGGCGGCGCCCTTCAGCAGCGCGACGGGGGCGAACCCGAACGGCGTCATGACGTGGCGCTCGAGGGTGCCCCACTGCACCTCACTGCCGATGTCGTTGGAGATGGCGGAGTAGGCGCCGACCGACAGCGTCCACAGGAAGTAACCGACGACGATGCCCTCGATGGAGTCGGTCAGCGCCCGCCCGGCGAGCATCCGGCCGCCGTAGAACAGCACGCCGAAGAAGAAAAGCGAGATGACGATGCCGCCGACGGCGTTTGCGGGATACCGGACGAACAGCAGGAACTCCCGGTGCAGCACCGCCCGCGCGAGGTGGTAGTAGCCGGCCTCCCGTGGGGCGGCCTCCTCGCTCGCCGTCATCGCTCGCCCTCCCGGGTCAGACCGACGAACACGTCCTCAAGATCGGGCTCGACGGTCCGGACCCGTTCGGGCGTCACGCCGGCGGCCGACAGCGTCTCCATCAGCTCGTAGACCTCGTCGCCCGCGGCCGGAACCTCGATGCGGGCGCCGCGGTCCAGTTGCTCGACAACGATGCCTTCGAACCGCTCGCGGACGGCCGCTATCGCGTCGGGTGCGAGATCGGGGCTCTCGACGACCACGCCCCCGCTGGCGGCGCCACGCAGCAGCGAGTCAACGGTATCGTCGGCGACGATTCGCCCGTCGGACATGACCAGCACGCGGTCACAGACCGTCTCGATGACCCCCATATCGTGGCTACTGATGAGGACGGTGAGACCTTCCTCCTCGGCGAGCCGCCGGAGTTCGCGCTGGAGAGTCCGGGAGCTCTCGACGTCCAGTCCGAGCGTCGGCTCGTCGAGGAAGACGACGTCGGCGCCGCCGGCAAGCACGCTCGCCAGCGACACCTTCTGTTTCATTCCCCGCGAGAGCTTGCGGACGGGCGTGTCGGCCCACTCGGCCAGCTCGAGCCGGTCGAGCAGGCGGTCGTGGCGGCCGGCGACCGAGTCGGGGTCGACGCCGCTCACCGTCGCGAAGTACCGGAGGTTCTCCCGGACGGTCAGCCGCCAGTAATCGTTCCGGGCGCCCTCCAGCATCGCGTCAACGCCGGCGAAGGCCGCCCGCGGCCGGTCGGCGACGTCGATTCCGCGGATCCTGACCGTCCCCGCGTCGGGGACCACCATCCCGAGTATTGACTTGATAAGCGTCGTCTTGCCGGCGCCGTTGGGCCCGAGCAGGCCGACCACTGACCCCGCCTCGACCTCGAATTCCACGTCGTCGACGGCGAGCACCGCGTCGGGTCCGTCGCCGAACCGCTTTGTGACCCCCTCGACGGCGACGGCCGTCTCGGCGGGCGCCGAGGCGCCGTTGCCGCCGGGAGTCGCGCCGAACTCGTCGGTCTCTACGACCGAGGCCGGCCCGGACCGGCCGTTGCCGTTCGTCATCACCACCCGTACGGCCGCCAGCGGGAAAACACGGTCGGCACCGGCGACCGAGACGGCGCGGACTCGGCGGCGACCCGGCGCTTATTGTGCCGACGACCCACGAATCGTCCATGAGCAGGGATGCCCCGCCGCTCGGCCCGGAGTCGGGCGACGGCTCCGGCGGCGATGCCGACCCCGCAGAGCTGCCGCTGCCGCCGTACCCGCCCAACCTCGGGCGCCCGCGGCTGCACTTCCTCCACCAGATGCGCGACGTGTTCGAGTTCGGCGAGCGGGCGCTCGCGACCCGCGACGTCGTCCGGAGCCGGCTGCCCGGCGAGGGCGACGTGTTCTCGCTGGCTCACCCCGACCACGTCAAGCGGGTCCTGCTGACGGACCGCGAGACGTTCGAGAAGAGCGATGACTTCCGTATCGCGTTCGGCGAAGGGCTGCTGACCGTCGAGGGCGAGGAGTGGACCGCCCAGCGGGAGATGCTACAGCCGCTCTTTACCCGCGACAGTGTGATGGGCTACGCCGACGGTATGGTCGAGCAGGTGCGCCGCCGCAGTGACCGCTGGAGCGACGGCGACCGGCTGGAACTCCAGGGGGAGTTCGCCCACATGACGCTGGACGTCCTGTTTGCGACCGTGCTGGGCCGGGAGCTGGCCGTGGACGGCGACGAGCAGTTGCGGCAGGCTGCCGAAGCGCTCCACGACTGGTTCGTTCCGACGTCGTACCTGCTGCCGGACTGGATTCCGACGCCCGCACGCCGGCGGTTCCGGAAGGGCAAGGCGGCGCTCCGGGCCGAAGCCGGGCGGCTACTAAAGGAGAAGGCCGACGACGTCCCGACCGACCCCTCCGAGGCCGAGGACCTGCTGTCGCTTCTAGTCGGGCTTCGGGAGGCCGGCGTCGAAGACTCCGGGATGCTGACCGACGAACGGCTGCGCGACCAGATGGTGACGATCATCTTCGCCGGCCACGACACCACCACCACGTCGCTGACGTTCGCTTTCTGGGCGCTGGCGAACCACCCCGAGGTCCGCGAGCGGTTCCACGCCGAGGTGGACGCTCTGGACGGCCCGCCGGCGATGGACGACCTCGACGAGTTGCCGATGACCGAGCGGGTGGTCACGGAGACGCTGCGGCTCTACCCGCCGGTGTACTCGCTGCCGCGCCGTAGCACCGAGCCGACCGCCTTCGACGGCTACCGGATCCCGGCAGACAGCCGCGTCATCCTGCCGATCCGGCACGTCCACCGGGACCCGCGGTTCTTCGAGAACCCCGAGACGTTCCGGCCCTCGCGGTGGGGCGGCGACCTCCGGGGGACGCTCCACGACTTCGCGTACGCGCCGTTCGGCGGCGGCCCGCGCATCTGTATCGGCCGGGAGTTCGCGCTGCTGGAGGCCAAGCTCGCCCTGGCGACCATCGGCCGGGAGTACGACCTCTACTGGCTCGGCGACAACGACGCCGACGGCGAGCCGCCGACCTCCCCGGAGATGACCCTGCGGATGGCGCCCGGCCAGGAGTTCCTCGTCACCGAGCGATGACCGTTCCCGTCGGTGTCAGCACTGCTATCCGATAGGAGGCCAGTTATCCGCCGCGGGCGTCGTCGTCGGAACATGGCGAGCACGTTCCAGAGCACCGAGTCGCTGCTCGACGCCCTCGAGAAGCAGACGTTCGATCGCCCGCCGGCGCTCGTGGCCAACGCACACGTCACCGGGCTGGCCGTCGCCCGCGGCCTCGAGCGGGCGGGCGTCCCCGTCATCGCGGTCGACAGGAGCGCCGACGGCGTCGCGCCGCCGTCGAACGCCGTCGAGTTCGCCGGCCGGTCGAGACGGTTCGGAAGGTTACCTGCGACGCCTACGGCGACGTGAACCCCACCGCCGGCGCCGGCAGCCGCTGTCAGGCCACCTACGATGGACTCGCCGAGAAGCCCCGCTGAAGCGGAGCTGTCCCGTCTCCGTTTTTCCGGCAGTTCGTCCCGAGGGCGTCAGGCGACGCCGGGCACCGCGAACAGCACGGCCGCACCTTGCTCGGGCCCGCCGACCAGTATCGCCGTGAGCAGCACCGAGTTGTGGGTGCTGTGCACGAGCCACGGCACCACGAGGTTGCCGGTGTACTCGTAGACGGCTCCGAGGACGAGGCCCGCCGGGACGAGCAGGACGACGAGGGTGCCGACCGCCGCGGGGTCGCCGACGGCCGAGATGACGTGGACGGCGGCGAAGAGGACGCCGGCGACGGCCACCGCCGGGACCGCCGACAGCCGCTCCCGAAGCCGGTTCTGAACGACCCCCCGAAAGAGGAACTCCTCGGCGGGCCCGACGACAAGAAACATCGTGGCAACGAGCGCCGGGACGAGTTCGGGATTGTCCATCGCCACCTCGGCGCCCTGGTTGCTGGCGGGTTCGGGGAGGACCCGGAGCGCGACCGCCGCCAGCGCGAGGAGGGTCGCTATCAGCAGCAGGTAGCCGCCGACCACGACGCCGACCTCCCGGAGCGACGGAACGCGGAGCCCGAGATACGAGCGGATGCCCCGCCAGTCGAGGCCGCGGCCCCGGAGGTAGGCCGTCCCGAGGCCGATGAACCCGACGTACTGCCCGAGCGCGAGGGAGGCGACGAGCACGGTCCCGAACGCGAGCCCGGCCGCCGCCCCGAGGAGTCCGACCGCCAGCGAGACGACGCCGAGCACGGCGATTCCGCCGACCCCGAGGGCCGCCGAGACGCCGACCGTCCGGAGCAACGACTCGTCGGGGTTCCCAGGGGCCGTGCCGTCCGGCGGTTCGGCTGTCGCCGCGTCCACCCTGTGGACCGCCCGCTTGGCGTCCTCGAAGCGCGAGGCGTCTCCCTTCGCCGGGTCCCGGTCCGAAGAACCGTCCATGGGCGACGTTGGGGACAGGCGCGTAAATACGACACGAGAGCGGACAACAGTGCGGTGCCGCTCGGGCGGGGCCCACCCGCGAGGTGCGGGTCGCTACACGAGGCTTGTGCCGTCGAACTCGCCGCGGTCGACCTCCAGGTCGAGCAGGTCCAGCATTGTCGGCGCGATGTCGTAGAGGTCGGCGTCGGCGATGCGGGCGCTGTCGTCGTCGACGAACAGGCAGGCGTTGTCGAAGCTGTGCATCCCGTTGCGGGGGCCGGTGTCGAACACCTCGTCGCCGCCTTTGAATCCGGACTTCAGGTCGAAGCCGTGGTTAGGGATGACAATGAGGTCCGCCGCGATGTCGTCGTGGTCGCCCCGGAAGGCCTCCTCCTTGGTGACGACGCGGTCGGCCACCTTCCGGCCGTCGGGGCCCTCGAGCGCCTCGAGTTCGGCCTTGAGTTCGTCTCGGACCGACTCGTACTCCTCTCGGGGAACGCTACCGCGCGGTTCGCGGCCCTCGAGGTTGAGGTAGAACCGGCCGGGGATGAGCGAGTACGCGCGGGTGTCGTCGCTGATGTCCTCGAGGCTCTCGTGGTCGTCGTCCTCGTAGGAGAGCCAGCCGTTCTGCTGGAGCCAGACGTTGCACTTGACCTCGTGGTCCAGCGTTGTGAAGCCGTGGTCAGAGGCGACGACCATCGCCGTCTCGTCGTCGAGCATGTCGCGCAACCGCCCGAGGTACTCGTCGACCTTCGCGTAGAACTCGAGGAACTCGTCTTTGTACTCGCCGTCTTGGGCGTAGTGTTTGAACAGGAAGTGGTTGACCCGGTCGGTGGTCATGAAGACGCCGAAGAAGAGGTCCCAGTCGTCCTTTTGGACGTAGTGTTTGAACGCCTCGAAGCGGGCCTCGAGCGTCTCGTGGGCGTCCTCGATGAACGCCGCCTTGTCCTCGTCGTGGCCGAGTTTAGCGTCGACATCGATCCTGTATTCGAGGTTCTCCAAGGTCTCCCGGAGGTCGTCGGGGTAGGCGGCCTTGTCGACGCCGGGCGAGAGGAAGCCGCCGACCATCCGCTGGACGTCGCGGCCCGGCGGGAACGTCACGGGCACGTTCATGACGGTGGCCTCGCGGCCGGCGTCGGTGACCCGTGACCACAGCCGTTTCGCCCGGACGTCCCGGCCCATCGGGACGTAGGTGTCGTAGCTGCCCACTTCGCGGTCCTGGAAGCCGTAGACGCCGGTCTCGCCGGGGTTGACGCCCGTCGTCAGGGCGGGCCAGCAGGCGCTGGATTCGGGCGGAACGATGGAGTCGATGGCGCCGCCCGATCCCTCGTCGGCGATGGCGTTGAGGTTCCCGAAGGTGTCCGGGTTGTCACGGACGAGGCTGTACGGTACGCCGTCGATACCGAAGAAGGCGACCCGCGGTCCGTCGCCGCCGCGGAGCCGGTCGAACAGGCCCATACCGGCGAGTGGGGCAGGCGCCTACAAGAACTTTCGTTTCTCCGCTCCGCGGCGGTGGAACTCCGGGATAGCGGCAAAAATCCGGTCCGTTTCGGACGGGACATGCTTTTTCCTTCTGCGGCGGCCCGTCCGCGGCCACGACGCCGTCTGCTCATGGAGAGATAGATACTACCGGAACACGATGCTCACCGGCCGATTCGGCCGGGCGACTGGCGCCGCTCAGGCGTCGTCGCCGTCGTCGTTCGCCTGCGGTTCGTCGAACGGGTCGAAGTTCTCCGGCACGACGGTCATGTGGTGCATCCCCATCGGGTACTGTTGTTCGGCGCTCACGTGCGGAAGAACGGCCTCCATGTACATATATCAATCCATAAATATAATGTATCTCGATAATCGGTGGTATTACCGCGGGATATTAAACGGACGGAAAACGAAGGAATATGGCCGACTGCAAGCTGATAACCGGTGGGAATCGCCCGATGAACCGTATGTCTCGGAGGCATCCGAGGCTTCGCCGGCGGAGCGGCGGCCGCGGGCGACGACGGGCCGCGGCGCTCGCCGGGAAAGGGCGACGAGAAGAGCGTGGCGTCAGTCGAAATGTTCCTCGTAGAGGTCCTGTGCGTGCTCGATGGCGTCCATCGCGGCCTGCTTGTCCTCCCAGCCCAGCGTCTCGACCTCCTTGCCTTCCTCGAGGTTCTTGTAGGTCTCGAAGAACTCGTCTATCTCGTCGAGCGTCTGCCGGGGGATGTCGTCGATGTCCTGGATGTGGTCGAAGCGGGGGTCCTCGGTCGGCACCGCGATGATCTTGTCGTCCTGCTCGCCGTCGTCGTCCATCTTCATGAGCGCGACGGGGCGGGCCTCGACGACACAGCCGGGGAACGTCCGGTCCTCGACCAGTACGAGCACGTCGAAGGGGTCCTCGTCGTCGTAGTACGACCGCGGGATGAACCCGTAGTCCGACGGGTAGTGAACGTTCGAGTGCAGCACCCGGTCCAGCACGACGCCGGGGATGTCCTTGTCGTATTCGTACTTGTTGCGCTCGCCCTTCAGACACTCGACGACCGCGTAGATCTCCTCGGGGGCGTTCGGTCCGGTCTCGAGGTCCTCCCACAGGTTCGCTCCGGCCATGTGTCGGCCTGCGCCTGACGGCCGCAAAGAGCTTTCGACACGCGATGGGGCCGGCCACCGGTGCCCGGACCGACCGGCCCGCCAATAACCAGCTACATGTAGATGTTTGATAAATATTAAGTATGTTGCGAACGTGTTAATTTGCATGTCAGAGGCACAAACAGCCGCTCCTGAGCCGGGCATCGCGCGGGAGCTCACCGCGTTCCAGCAGAACATCCTCACCATCCTCGCGGAGGACGCGAGATACGGGCTCGCCATCAAGCGCGAACTCGAGAGCTACTACGACGGTGAGGTGAACCACGGCCGGCTCTACCCCAACCTCGACGACCTCGTCGAGATGGGGCTCGTCGAGAAAAGCGAACTCGACAAGCGGACCAACGAGTACACGCTCACCGACGAGGGGCTTGGGGCGGTGCTCGACCAGCTCGAGTGGACGTTCTCGAGGATAGCCACCGATGAAGAACGGACCAACCGGCTCCACGAGCTGGTCGAACAGTTCGAGTGACTGCCGTCACGGTGTAGCCGAACGGGAGCGACGTACACTCGGATTCCAACGGTGTACACCGCGCGTTCCCGAGTGCCGACGGAGTATACTCCGGAACACCGCCGTGCCCGTTATTCTCTCGGAACTCGTCCGACCACCTACATCTAGTCAAAAAAATTAAATACGCCTTCTTGTGAATGATATAAACTATGTCCGCGGAGAACGTTTCTGGGACCCACCTGCGAGGGAGTTCGTACGCGCTCGTCGTCCTGACAGCAGTAGCGATATTCGTCCAGAAGCTCACCAGATCGTACCAGCACTCGCTGCGCAACTCGTTTGTCTCCAGCCTCACGACAGTCGAGTGGGTTGTCATCATCGCTGGAACCTACGTCGTTCTCCCAGGTCTCCTCTTCGTTGCCTTCTACACGGTGAGTGCGCTCGGGCCCGACCAGCCGATGACCGGGACGTTCCTGCTCTTGCTTTTCAGTGGGGTTCTCACCGGGAGCCTCCTCGGACAGTACGTCGGCGGCGCTCCCCACCAACTCATATTCCTGCTGACGTCCGATGCCTTCGCCTCCGACCCCGGAATCCTGCAGATATGGTTCGAAGTGTTCGGTCCCGTCGTCCGCGACTTCTTTACAGTTATCGGAGTGTTCGTCGTAGCCCGTTCGGTGCAGCGCCAGCGTCGTGGCGACGCCGAATTTCCCGTACGGACGCCCGCCGGGCAGTGAGCCGAAGGCCCAGGTACGATAACAGCGGCGCGGACGAACTCCCGTCTATCGTGGGGCTCAGTCCGAACCCGTAACCTTCTCGACGAGACGCAGCGACCGCTCGACAGCCTCGCGTTGGGCCTCGGTCGGCCAGGCGTTCCGGGGAAGGTACTCCTCGCGGAACTCCTCGCGCTCGTCGGACGTCGCCGCCTCGACCCGCTTGGCGTAGTGGTTGCTCATGAAGTCGGCGAAGGCGTGGGCATTGGCGCCGTGGACCTCGCCGTGCTCCGATTGGACCCGCTCCGCGACGGCCCGGTTGTGTTCCTCGACCGTCTCCCAGTCGTCGCTACCGACCCCGGACAGCGACCGCTCGACGGCGCGGTCGGTGTCCTCGATGCGGTCGACCCGGACGACGCCCTCGGCGACCCACTCCTCGGGGTACAACACGAGCGTCTCGCCGGTGTCGTCCTCCCGGACCCGGGGAACGTAGCCGTGCTCCGCGAGCAGGCCGTCCCGCTCCCCGCGGTAGGCCGCCCGCTCGTCGTCGTCGAGGGCCGCCCGCATCCGGCGGGTGAGCGTCCGTGCGCGCGCTGCCACGTCGTCGGGAAGGGTCTCCTCAGCCATCGAGTGCTTCATTTACGAGTTCGTCGGCGCGGCTGTTTATCTCCCGCGGTACGTGGTCGATGGACCACTCCCCGAACTCGGCGAGCAGTTCCCGCGCCCGGAGGCGCTTCTCCCGGAGGTCGGGGTCGTTCGTGTCCCACGCGCCGCGGACCTGCCTGACGACGAGTTGCGAATCGCCCCGCACCTCGAGTTCCGAGAAGCCGTAGTCGGCGGTGGCTTCCAGCCCGCGAATCAGCGCCTCGTACTCGGCCTGGTTGTTCGTCGCCCGGCCGATGCGGTCCGAGCCTTCGGCGACCACGCCGTCGCTCGTGACCAGCACCCAGCCGACGGCCGCCGGACCGGGGTTGCCGCGGGAGCCGCCGTCGAAGTACAGGTGCGCCCGACCGCCGCCGTCCTCAAGCAACCCCGCAAGCTGGGCCGGCCGGTCTCCCTGGACGACCACCTTGTTCTCGTAGGCGACCGCGGTGGCGCCGGCGTTGCTCGCCCGCCACAGTTCGTGGTCGGTGTTGCCGGGCCGGACGTCGACGCCGGCCGACTCCAACCGCTCGCGGGCACGCTCCGGATCACACTCGACGACTGGCATCGTGTTGCGGTGTCGGCTTCCCGTTGTTATCGCTTCCGGTGTTCGGCAGTTCTGTTCGAGCGCGCAAATACGGAGTGTCGCAGTCTGGCAATTCGTGTCAGATTTCCCAACTCGTCAGCTAGGGTTTAAGTGATACGCTCGACAGAGCATAAAAATGCGATGACACGGCCCACCCGCCAACGGGAACGCGAGCGAGAGGACGAGGAGGAAGACGCCGAACAGGGCGAGCAGACGGCCTGTCCGGAGTGTTCCTCGACTGACATCGTCAAGAACGGCGCCAGTCCAAATCCCGGGTGGGAGCGCCGACGACCCAGACGATGCACGACAAGGGGCTGACGACCCAGATCGACTGGAAGGACAAGGACGCCTACGGTCGGTCGATCTCCTCGGAGAAACGCTCCCAGATGCACCGCCTCCGGAAGTGGCAAGAGCGCATCCGCACCAAGGACGCCGGCGAGCGGAACCTCCAGTTCGCACTCTCGGAAATCGACCGGATGGCGTCCGCCCTCGGCGTCCCCCGGTCCGTCCGGGAGGTCGCCTCGGTCATCTACCGGCGGGCGCTGGACGACGACCTCATCCGCGGCCGCTCCATCGAGGGCGTCGCCACCGCCGCTCTCTATGCGGCCTGCCGACAGGAGGGCATCCCCCGCTCGCTGGAGGAGATCAGCGAGTTCTCCCGCGTCGAACGCAAGGAGATCGGCCGCACGTACCGCTACATCTCCCAGGAACTCGGCCTCGAGATGGAACCGGTCGACCCGAAGAAATACGTTCCTCGCTTCTGCTCGGAACTGGAACTCACCGAGGAGGTCCAGACCAAGGCCAATGAGATAATCGAGGTGACCGCCGAGAAGGGGATGCTGTCGGGCAAGTCCCCGACCGGCTACGCCGCCGCCGCCATCTACGCCGCCTCGCTTCTGTGCAACGAAAAGAAAACCCAGCGGGAGGTCGCCGACGTCGCCCAGGTAACCGAAGTGACGATCCGCAACCGCTACCAGGAGCAGATCGAGGCACTGGGCATCCACTCGTAGCGAGCACGCGAGCCTGCTCTCGGATTCTTGCACGCTCCCCGAAAGGTACTTTATACCAAAACGCGAAGCCGTGTCCATGCCCTCCAGGCGGGACATCCTCCGCGGCATCGCCGCGGGGAGCCTCGTCGGCCTCGCCGGGTGTACCGACGAGACGGTGTCGGGCGAGTGGCCCAGAGCGGGCTACGACCGACGGAACACGGGCGACGCAACCGACCGCGACGGGCCGGGCCGGTCGCTCACGACGGCCTGGTCCGCGTCGGTGCCGAATAGTATCAACCGGCACGCGCCCACCGTCGTCGACGGCCGGGTGTACGTCGGCACGGCCAGCGACGCCATTGGCGGCGACGGGATTGTCGGGTTCCGCGTCTTCGATGCCGCCGACGGCGACCGTCTCCGGGACGTAACCGTCACCACGGGACCGGACGACTTCCGGGCTGGCTCCGGATGGCTACTGCCCGACTCCCTCGTCGTGGCGGACGAGGCAGTGTATCTGGTCGCCTACGACGGCATCTACAGCTACACCCTCGACGGCGACGAGCGCTGGCACCGGCCCGCCGACGGGCGGCCAAGGCGGAAGAATCCCGAGGCCAGCCACCCGGTAGTCGTCGGGAACACGGTGTTCGCGCCAACCGCCAGTACAACGGAGGAGACGCCGGCGTTGGAGGGCCTGCTGGCCATCGACGACGCGTCCGGCGAACTCCGATGGCAGTACGAGGTCCCACAGACG